>JACDED010000031.1:455-35262 GCA_013816615.1 Bacteroidota bacterium | reverse complement strand
AACTCAAAGGTTTAGGACTAAAACGACAAAATACTGTCTATGATTTTAAAATTTTTGTCGCGAAACAAAATCAAAAAAAACTTATCGGAGTTTTGCAGCGCTCTCGTTAAGTATTATAATCTCGATCTGAAAATTGTACCGGATAAAAAATTTATTGACGGCAAAGTTACTATCACATCTTTATTACTTTCAAAAAACGACAGTATTCAAATAGATCTGTATCAAAATTTAAAGATCGATTCTATTATATTAAAAGAAAAAAAAGTAAATTTTAAAAGAGTAGAAGGTGCAGTGTTTATAAAACTACCGGAAAGCATTAATTCTGGAGATCTTTTTAGTTTGGAAATTAATTATAGCGGAAAACCAAGAGAGGCAAAAAATCCACCCTGGAATGGCGGAACTGTTTGGAAAAAAGATAAAAGCGGAAATGTATGGGCCGGCGTGGCTTGCGAATCAGATGGCGCTAGTCTTTGGTGGCCAAATAAGGATGATGTTGCCGATGAAGCAGATAGTATAGATGTTTATCTTACCGTGCCTGAAAAATTAAATGCTATCAGCAACGGTGTTTGTAAAGAAACAAAATTAAAAGAGCAGGGAACAAAAAGAGTTCATTGGCATATTTCTTATCCGATCAATAATTATAACGTAACTTTTTATGTGGGAGATTATAAATTAATTGAAGATACTTTTGTAAGTAAACAAGATCAGAAAGTAATTAAGATGAGCTATTATGTTTTACCGAAAAATTATAATATCGCAAAGGCGCATTTTCAACAGGTAAAAAAGCACATTGAATTTTACGAAAAGGTATTTGGTAATTATCCCTGGCCAAAGGATGGCTTTAAATTAATTGAATCACCCTACGAAGGTATGGAACATCAAACCGCAATTGCGTATGGTAATAAATATAAAAATGGTGTAGATGGTTTTGATTACATTCTATTACACGAAACCGCACATGAGTGGTGGGGTAATAGCGTTACTGCCGCCGACCTTTCAGACGTATGGTTACAGGAAGGGTTTGCTACCTATTCAGAAGCCTTGTTTGTAGAGGATACTAAGGGCCCTGAAGCCTATACAGAGTACATGTACTGGGAACGTTTGACGATAAAAAATAAATTGCCGGTTGTAAGACGCCAAAATTTGAGATTTTTTTCGCCTAGCGATGAAGATGTTTATATGAAAGGCGCATGGGTTTTACATACCTTAAGAAATACAATAAATAACGATTCTGTGTTTTTTGATATTTTAAAAACATTCAGAACCGAAAATCATTTGAAACAAATTTATTCAAATACATTTATTGATCTTGTAAATAAAAAAACAAAAACAGATTATAATTGGTTCTTTAAACAATATTTATACAAACGGGAAGCACCCATTCTTGAATATTGTTGGACAGGCGGATTTTTTTATTACAAGTGGGCTGAAACAGAAAATGATTTTAATAGATTACCTGTAAAACTTGAATTTGGAAATATTTCAAAAACCATTTATCCAAACACAGAACTTCAAAAAATAAAGACTGATGCTACTTTTGGGAAGTCGGTTATTTTTTCTGATCGCGAGTGTTATTTTGGAAACAAGCTAAATCTGGATCTTTATTACAAGGCTCAAGATTAGGTTAGTAAAGTCTGCCATACCAATTCTAATTCTGTTCTATCACTTTTCCGTTTTCGAAAAGCAAAGTGCGTGATTTAAATTTGTTGTACACCAACATATCGTGTGTGGCGAAAAGCACAGCACAACCACTTTCGCTTAATTGTTTTAAGAGCACTAAAATTTCTTCTGAAGTTTGTGGATCTAAATTTCCGGTTGGCTCATCAGCTAAAATTAGTTCGGGGTTGTTTACCAATGCGCGCGCAATGCTTACACGTTGTTGCTCGCCACCCGACAGCTCATGAGGCATTTTATTTTCTTTACCGTCTAAGTTTACTTTTTTAAGCACATCTAACACGCGCTCTTTAATTTTTGCCTCTTCTTTCCAGCCGGTTGCTTTCATTACGAATTTTAAATTCTCGAAAACACTTCTATCACCAAGCAATTGAAAATCCTGGAAAACAATTCCTAATCTTCTTCTCAAAAAAGGAATTTCTTTTTGCTTCAGGTCATGCAATAAAAAACCGCACACCTTAGCTGTTCCGTTATTTAATGTTAAATCGCCGTATATTGTTTTTAAGAAACTACTCTTGCCGCTGCCTGTCTTACCAAGCAAGTAAACGAACTCGCCTTTTTTTACTTCAACGCTTAGGTTACCTACAACAGGGCGGTCGTCCTGGAAGATAGTTACGTTCTCAAATTTTATTAATTCACTCATGGCCGATACAAGTTACTAAGTTAGATCTAATGTAACTTTTATTCTAATAAGAGTTATTCCAATATCAACACGGCAGGGTTAATAACTGCATTAACGCCGCTCCAAAGTGTTAACCTGCTAAAGGTAAATTTAGTGTGATAAAAAATTGGTAATTTAATTGATGAAGCACGTAATAAAAATAAGTGTCCTGGCGCTCTTTGTATTTTTTAGTTCCACTTTTTTGGCGCAAAAAACTGCAATTTTTACTGATAAAGACGCCCTGTTTAAGCAGGGTTTAGACTTGTTTGATAAAAAACAATATGTGCAGGCACAAAAAAGTTTTTTAGATTATGTTGCCGTTAGTACTTCGAAGATCTTAAAAACAGATGCCTTGTATTATTCTGCTGCTTGCGCTATTGAGTTGTTTAATAAAGATGGCGAATGGCAAATGAAACAGTTTGTAGAAAAACATCCTGAGAGCAACAAGATCAACAGCGCTAACTTTTATTTAGGAAAATCAAACTTCAGAAAGAAAAAATATCCTGAGACCATCGAATTTTTAGAGAAGGTAGATATTTATAAACTGGATAAAGAGCAATTAGCAGAACTGTATTTTAAACGCGGTTACAGTTATTTAGAAACCGGTAAGGATGAAAAAGCAAAAACAGACCTTTACGAAATTAAAGATGTAGATAATAAATATGCTTTTCCGGCAAATTACTATTACTCGCATATTGCTTATAAAGAAAAAAATTACGAAACAGCCTTGCAGGGTTTTAACCGCCTGGTAGGTAACGAAACCTTTGGTAGCGTTGTGCCCTATTACATTACCCAAATATATTTTATACAAGGCAAGTACGATAAAGTAGTAAAAGAAGCGCCTGCACTTTTAGACGACAGTACTAATGTACAAAAGGAAGATGAGATCAACCGGATGATCGGCGAAAGTTATTTTAATTTAAAAGATTATACCAATGCCTTAACTTATTTAAAGAAAACAAATTCAAACACGCCACAAGGAAGTTATGCTTTGGGTTATTGTTATTATAAAATTGGCGATTGTGCCAATGCGGTAATTAGTTTAGAAAAAGTAACGGTAAATAAAGATTCGTTAGCACAAAACGCCTGGTATCATATGGCAGATTGTTATGTAAAGCTGAACGAAAAATTAAAAGCCAAAAATGCTTATTACAGTGCCTATCAGATAAATCTTGATAAGAAGATTACAGAAGATGCTTTATTCGGTTTTGCTAAATTAAGCTACGAGTTGGATTTTTCGCCGTTTAACGAAGCGGTGAAAGCGTTTACAAAATATTTAAAAGAGTATCCAAACTCACCGCGTAAAGAAGAGTGTTATAATTTTTTAATTAATGTTTACTCTACAACAAAAAATTATGATCTGGCCATTAAAAGTATTGAAGCCATTGGCACCATCGATCCTATTTTGAAAGTAACCTATCAAAAATTAATTTATTTTCATGGCGTTGAGTATTTTAATAATAATGATCTTAATAATGCTGAGAAACAATTTAAAAAATCGTTGCAACAAAATACCGATCTTAAATTAAATGCATTGAACCAATATTGGTTAGGCGAGATCTCTTATATCCGTAAAGATTATACAACCTCTATCGACCTCTGGAAAAAATTCCAGGTTATGGATGGCGCTTTACAATTGGTGGAATACGACCTTAGTAATTACGCTTTAGGTTATTCATATTTTCAACGTAAAGAAAAAGATGATTACACAAATGCAAATATTTCCTTCCGTAAATTCTTATTAACGAAGGTCCAGTACAATGAAAATAAAATAACAGACGCGCATATTCGTGTAGGTGATAGTTATTTTATGAACCGCGATTTTGCACAGGCATCAGATAATTATAAAATTGCCATTGCGAAGAATAAACTGGATGTAGATTATTGCTTGTATCAAAAAGCATTATGCGATGGCTTGAATAAAAATTATACTGAAAAAATAGCGGAGCTAAAAAAAATAGAAACACGTTATCCTGGCTCTAATTATTTAAGCGCTGCTTTAAACGAAATTGCAGAGACCTATTATAATAATGTTAAGGATGCCGAAAATGCAATTGTATATTATAATAAGATCTTAAAAAATTATCCTAACTCCTCGTTTACTGCTAACGCTAATGCACAATTAGGAAATATTTATTATGAACGCAAGCAGGATGATAAGGCCTTTGAATATTTTGACAAATTTGTAAAGTATGATTCAAAAAGCGATGCAGCAAAAGATGTATTAGAGATCATTAAAAAGATCTTCACCGAAAAGGGAAAGATAGATGAGATGGAAAAATACTTCTTAGCCTTAGGAAATCCTTTATCAGAAAATCAAATAGAAAAAGCCACTTACCTTGCGGCATATGATGCTTTTTATACACAAAAGGATTGTAATGCCGCTATGCCAAAATGGGAAGCGTACATCACTAAATTTCCAAATGGAAAATATATTAACGAAGCACAATTTAGTTTGTCTGAGTGCGCATATGATAAAGGTACGTTTGAAAAAGCATTACCCGGTTATTTATTTGTGATCCAAAAACCAAGAAGTATTTATAGCGAAGTGTCGCTTTCAAAAGCATCTTATTTATATTATAAAGATAAAAAGTACACTGAGGCCTTGCCTTTATATATGCAATTGCAGGAGATGGCAGAAACGCCTTCTAATAAAAACCTGGCAAAGCTGGGTGCTATGCGTTGCTCATTTTACCTTAATCAGTTTGAAACTTCTTTAACAGAAGCAAATAAAGTTTTAACGATTGAAAAGCTAACGCCTCAACAAACAACAGAAGCAAAATATATTAAAGCAAAATCGCTTTACGAAACCGGTCGTTATGATGATGCCATGCTTGAGTTTAAAGCCATGACAAAAGCATCAAAAAACAGGACGGGCGCCGAAGCATATTACCACATTGCTAAGATCCAATTCAATAAAAAAGAATATAAGGAAGTAGAAAAAACAATTAATAAATTAATTAGTTACGAATACAGTAATGATGATTGGAACAACAAAGGTATGTTGCTATTGGCCGATGCTTACATGGCAAAAGGCGAAGATGCAGATGCGCAAGTTATACTTGAAACACTTATAGATAATAAGGCCAAGCAGGAATATATTGATGAAGCTAAAAAGCGTTTGGAAGAATTAAAAGCCAGGCAGGCTGCGAAAGAAGAAACGCAGAAAAAAATGTCGTACGGCGATATGAAAGTTAAGTTTTACGAAACAAACAAGGACGCGAACCTTATGCAGGAAATAAAAATGGAAGCTGAAGGATCAAACGCTCCCGCCGATTCTACAAATAGTATACAACCAAAATAACAGCAACAATGAGTGTACTTGACATACCAAAACAAAAGGCTGATAAGAAAAAGGAGCCGCTTGCTAAACGTCGTAAGCGTCAGTTAGAATGGGCTTTAATTCTTTTAATCGTTTTAGGATACACAGTTGCTGTAATGGCACAACAACCTTCTGGCGTTAATGATCTTAATTACAATGTACCAAGCGAATTTCAACCAACTATAAAGGATGCGTCTAAGTTTTCTGATGTTCCTGAAATTAAAGATACCGTTAAACGCATACAAAATTTAAAATACGGTATTACAAGTATACCATTATTTCCTAAATACCAGGTGCAACCCATTGCGCAGGCCAAATTGCAAAATGAGCCTTTAAATAAATTATACCACTCCTTATTAAAAGTTGGTTACGGGCCAATTTATAATATGCCTTATGGCGAATTCTGGATAGCTAATACACGATCACGCGAAACCAATTATGGTGCACACCTAAAACATTTTTCAGGTACGCCGCATTTGGAAGATGTAGGTTATGGTGGATACAGCGATAACGAAATAAATTTATTTGCCAAACAATTTTACAAAAAGCATACACTAACCGGCGATTTTAATTACGAAAGAAACGTGATCCATTATTACGGATACGATACAAGTTTAAATAAGCTTGAAAATGATTTTACACGCCAACGTTATCAATTGTTTGAACCGAAATTAAGGTTGCAAAGCCATTATACAGATAGTACACACATTAATCATGATCTTGGATTGAGCTATTATAATTTGCAAAATTTAAACCGTGAAACGGAGAATAATATAAAATTCAACGCATTGGGAACTATGTTCATTAACAAAGAAAAACTGAATGTGGGTTTTTTAACTGATTATTATAATCACAAACAAGCTAACGATACTGTAAATGACCTGATAGTAAGTTTAAGTCCATCATTTGAAGCAGGTAATAATACATGGCATGCAGATATTGGTTTAACAGGAACCTTAGATAATTTTAAAGATAAGACCCGTTTTTATTTTTTCCCAAAGCTAAATGTTTTTTATAATGTGTATGAAAATGTGATCATTCCATATGCGGGTGTAAATGGTGGTTTAATAAAAAACAGTTTCAGAAGTTTAAGTAAAGAGAACAGGTTTGTAGATACTACAATCAATTACGCAAACACAAATAATAAATACAATGCCTTTATTGGGTTAAGAGGAAATTTAAGCAGCAAAACATCTTATGATGCTAAAGTAAGTTACGCACAATACGATAATATGCATTTTTTTGTGATCGATTACAGCGGCATTAACCAGGTGTATAATCGTTTTGATGTGGTGTATGATAACACTACTTTGTTAACTGTTAGCGGACAGCTTAGATATCAGCTTAAAGAAAAATTAAACATTGTAGCTAAAGGAAATTATTATTTATATAAACCAAAAAATTTAACGCGCGCGTATCAAAAGCCCGATTACGATCTTACATTTTCTGCTTTATATAATTTAAAAAGTAAAATTATTGTAAAAGCCGATATCTTTTTTGTTGGCCAACAATGGGCCCTTACACAAAAAACGGATACTGGTTTTGTTAGTTATGTTCCAAAACAGTTAAAGGGTTATGTAGATGCAAACCTTGGTGCAGAATACCGTTACAGTAAAATGCTAAGCTTTTTTGTTCAGCTTAACAATATTGCTAACCAGCGGTATTATAAATGGGATCAATATCCAAGCCAACGCTTTAATTTTATGTTTGGTGTAACATTTGTACCGTTTTAAGCCATATGTGCTTATGAGAAAATTAATCATCGTTTGTGCGTTTTTCTTAACTTCTTTTCTTTTTCATTCTTGCTTTGTAAATACGGTTATTCCAAAAGAAGAGATCTTAAAAAACATTTATCTCCGTGATTATTCTTCAATAGGTTTACTGAATTTTTGTAATTTTTCAGGAAAAGTAGAAAACAACAATAGGTTTAAAATTGATAATGTTCAGCTAAGAGGGTTTGTATATAATACAGTTACAAAACAACAAAACTATTATAATTTTAAACTGGGTGTACCCGTTACGGCCAACGGCAGTGCTACTTATCAGGAAAAGATCTTTGTTGGGAAAGGTATAAATTTTGAGCGCGTAGAGATTATTTCGGCCGAAAAAAGCTATTAATTTATTTCATAGAATATGCTTAAATTTACTTATTCTATAAATTAAGACCATGTCGCGTTTAAACGTTTTAAAAACTTACAAAATATATATCGGCGGACAATTTCCCCGCACCGAAAGTGGAAGGTATTATTCACTTCTTAATAAAAAAGGCGATTCTATCGCTAACGTTTGTTTATCATCCCGCAAAGACCTTAGAAATGCTGTAGTTGCTGCTCGTGCAGCTGTTGCAGGATGGAGTGGTAAGACCGCTTTTAACCGCAGCCAGATCTTATACCGTATTGCCGAAATGCTGGAAGGAAGAAAATCACAATTTATTGAAGAATTGGTTTTGCAAGGTATTACAAAAAAAACTGCAGAAATAGAAGTGTTGCAGAGTATAGATAGGTTAGTGTATTATGCAGGCTGGTGCGATAAATATTTGGCCTTGTTCAGTTCTGTAAACCCAGTTGCCTCCTCTCATTTTAATTTTTCAGTACCTGAACCAACTGGTGTTGTATCCGTTATTGCACCTGAAGATTCTGCTTTAATTGGATTAGTAAGTGTTATTGCGCCCATTATTTGCGGCGGTAATACCTGTGTTGTTCTTGCTTCAAACACTTTGCCTTTATGCGCTGTTACCTTTGCCGAAGTGCTTGCAACATCTGATCTTCCGGGCGGTGTAATAAATATTCTTACAGGTACTTCAAAGGAATTACACGGTCATTTTTCTTCACACATGGATGTGAACGCAGTTATTTATTGCAGAAATAATAAAGAAGAAGCAAAAGTTATTTCAGAGAACGCTTCTTTAAATGTAAAACGCTCTTTTAACTGGAATAAAGACTGGCTAAAAGATGAAAATCAAAATCCATATTTAATTCTCGATCTGCAGGAAATAAAAACTACCTGGCACCCGGTTGAAAATATTGGTATTGGCGGTGCTAAATACTAACCTGTAACTTTTTAATGGTTCAAACGTCTTAAGTTTAAATGTTATTTATGAGAATACTTTCTTTACTTTTTTTAAACTTAATGTTTAATTCTTTTTTCGCACAAAAAATTTGCAAAGGCGTTGTGCTTGATAATACAAATAACACACCTGTTGAATTTGCAAACATTGGTATTTTAGGAAAAGGATTTGGAACTGTTACAAATGAGCGTGGTGAATTTAATTTTACTGTGCCGGATAGTTTAGCAAACGAAACAATTAAAGTTTCGATGGTGGGGTATAAGTCTAAAACACTTTCTTTAGCAGTTATTTCCGGGCAAGGTAAAATTTTGTTAGAGCAATCAATAACCAATTTAAATGAAGTATCTGTCTCCGCTAAAAAAACAAAAATAAAGATCCTGGGAAATGATACCAAAACCACGCATGTTTCGGCGGGCTTCGTTAAAAATAACCTTGGCGCAGAACTCGCGATAAAATTAAACATCAAAAATCCTAAAACACATTTGCGAAAGTTTTACCTGAATATTGCAAAGAATTCTATCGAAAAACCAATTTTTAGATTTAATGTTTATAACAAAGATAAAAATGGAGATCCCAACGAAAATATTTTAAAAGAGAATATAATTATTGAGGTAAAAGAAAAAACCGGGTTAATTGAATTAGATCTTACACCGTATAATATTTATGTAGATGACGATGTATTTATTTCAATAGAATGGATCAAAGATCTTGGTGACGTAAAAGGTTTGTATTTTTCGTCAAAATTAGTTGGCAGTCCAACCTATTTTCGCCAGGCAAGCCAGGGCGATTGGCATAAAATTGCTGTGGGTGTAGGTTTGCACGCTGAAATTGCGTACTAGTTAAATGGAGCCTTTGCTCGACCTTCTTACTTTTTTATTTTTAACCAAACCCGGGCAGCCATCACATTTATTTTTGTGAAAAAGACAGCTTTCCATTGTGGTGGCCACTATGGCCAGGATCGAGAGTAGTATAAGACCGCGTTTAAACATAATTTAGTATTACAAATATACGGGAATATTTTAGTATTTTTAGACTTCTAAAATGAACCTCTTTTTTCACATAGGCCGCTATTTCATGCTTTTGTTCAGGGTGTTTAGCAAACCCCAAAAATTAAGTGTTTATATACGCCAGATAATTTTCGAAATAAATAATATTGGTATTTCTTCTTTACCAATTATTGCTATCATCTCCGTTTTTATGGGTGGTATTATTACAATACAAGCCGCCTTTGGTTTTAACAGTCCGTGGGTGCCATTATACGCAGTTGGTTTTACAACACGCGAAAGCATAATGTTAGAGTTCAGTCCAACCATTGTATGTTTAATTCTTGCCGGAAAAGTTGGATCTAACATTGCTTCCGAAATTGGCGCTATGCGTATTACAGAACAGATTGATGCTTTGGAAATAATGGGAATTAACTCGGCTGGTTATTTAATATTTCCAAAAATAGCAGCAGCGGTTATTATTTTTCCTTTCTTAATTGCCTTAAGTATGTTTTTAGGAATTTGGGGCGGTTACTTTATGGGCGTGGCTTCAGGCGCATGTACCGAGTACGAATATATTTTCGGCATCCAGGCATTTTTTGAACCCTGGAAATTATATTATTCATTTACAAAAGTTGTTGTGTTTGCATTTATAATTACCTCTGTATCTGCGTATTTTGGATACAATACCAGCGGGGGCGCTTTAGAAGTTGGTAAAAGCAGCACCAATGCCGTTGTATACAGCAGTATTTTAATTTTATTATTTGGATTGATCCTCACTAATTTATTTTTTAACCGTTGATCGAAATAAAAAATATTAATAAAACATTTGGCGACAGGCAGGTTGTAAAAGATGTATCGTTTACTTTTTATAAAGGCAAAACAAATTTAATTATTGGCGAAAGCGGTTGCGGTAAAACAACTATTTTAAAATTAATGGTGGGCTTGCACCAGGTTGATAGTGGCGAAATCTTATACGATGGTCAAAATTTTCCAAAACTTTCGGTGATAGAGCAGCAAAACGTTCGTAAAAAGATTGGTATGCTTTTCCAGGGTGGTGCTTTATTTGATTCGCAAACGTTGGAAGAGAATGTTCAGTTTCCTTTAGATATGTTTACAGATCTTACTAAAGAAGAAAAACTGGAACGCGTTAATTTTTGCCTTGAAAAAGTGCAGTTGGTTGGTAAGAATAAACTGTATCCTGCCGAGCTAAGCGGTGGTATGAAAAAACGTGCGGCGCTTGCCCGTGCTATTGCTAATAACCCAAGTTATTTATTTTGCGATGAACCTAACTCAGGTTTAGATCCAAAAACCTCAATTGTAATTGACAACCTGATAAGAAATATTACCCAGGAATTTAATATTACTACTATTATAGTTACGCATGATATGAATAGTGTGATAGAAATAGGCGATAATATTATGTTTGTTCATAAAGGGGAAAACTGGTGGACAGGCAATAAATCACAAATTCTTAAAACAGATAACCAGGAATTATTTGATTTTGTTTTTGCAAGCGAATTTATGAAACAGGTGTTAGGCTCTCAAAAAAAATAATTTCTTTTAAAAAATCAAAAATTCTAAATCTCTTTTTTTTGGGCGTTGCCTTCGGCCGGGCTTTTCACTTCAAGTCCTCATTCCACTTCGTTTCATTGCGGGCTTTACGTTGCAATCCCTAACGCAAACCGGAAATCTGTTTAGCTGCGTGAGGGATAGAGCCATTGTTTGAGCTCTTTTTTGTGCGCCTGAAAGGCAAATAAAAAAAGCGAGTGGCGAAAGCCCGACCCGAAGGGGCACGCCCAAAAACAAACGGATTTGAGAATAAAATAAATTGCCATGCTAATGAAGAAAGTATCTTTTAGAGATTCCTCGTTCCTCGGAATGACAATTAATTAAACTTCTTCTTGTATTTCCAGCCAACGTACAGATTTTTCATCCAGATCTTTTGCAATTACTTTTAGCTCATCGCTAATTTTTTGGATCTCGTTATATTCTGTAATACCGGATGCCAGTTTGTTTTCAAGTTCCAGTTTCTTCGCTTCCAGTTTCGGAATTTCTGCTTCTATAATTTCCAGCTCGCGTTGTGTTTTGTAGGATAATTTTTTTGCCGGAGCTTCAGTAACTTTTTTTTCGACAACAACTTTTTGTTCAACGGGAATTTCAATTTTCAGTTCCGGAAACTTCTCATCTTTTTTATTCGCTTTCCATTCACGATATTCTGTATAGTTGCCAGGAAAATCTTTAATAGCGCCATCGCCTTCTAAAACAAATGTATGATCAACTAACCTGTCAATAAAATATCGATCATGAGATACAATTAAAACGCAACCTTTAAATTCTTCTAAAAAATCTTCCAATGTTTGTAATGTAACAATGTCAAGATCGTTCGTTGGCTCATCGAGAATTAAAAAATTTGGATTTTTCATTAAGATCGTTAACAGATACAATCTTCTTTTTTCGCCACCACTTAATGTATGGGCGTAACTAAATTGTACAGCCGGTGTAAAATTAAAACGCGTTAATAATTGCGATGCTGATAAACTGGCGCCATTGGCTAAAGGAATATGCTCTGCAATATCCTGAACAATCTCAATAATACGTTTATCGGTATTAATGATCATGCCGCCTTGTGAGTAGTAACCGAAAACGATCGTATCTCCTAAAGATACTTTGCCTTTATCAACAGTTTCTTTACCTTGAATGATATTTAATAAGGTTGTTTTACCAACACCGTTCTTTCCAACCACTCCAATTTTTTCTCCCGGAATAAAGGTGTAAGTAAACGGATCTGATAAAATAGTTTTGTTAGGATAGTTTTTTGTGATATCATGAAGCTCTACAATTTTAGAACCCATGCGTTCCATCTTCACTGTTAGCTCAATTTTTTTCTCAACCCGTTTTTGTTTTGCTTTCTTTTCTATTTCATAAAAAGCATCCACACGTGATTTTGATTTAGTGCCACGGGCTTTTGGCATCTTACGTACCCAAACAACTTCTTTACGGTACAAATTACGCGCTTTGTCAATTTCAGCATCTGAAATTTGCTCCCGCTCGGCTTTCTTTTCCAAATAATAATCAAAGTTGCCGTTGTATTCGTATAATTTATAATTATCAATTTCAATAATCTTATCACACACCTCATCTAAAAAATAACGATCGTGGGTAACTAATAAAATACTTAAAGATGCGTCCTGTAAATAATTCTCTAACCACTCTATCATGTCAATATCCAGGTGGTTAGTTGGCTCATCCATAATAATTAAATTCGGACGATTAATTAATGTTAAAGCAAGTGCAACGCGTTTTTTTTGTCCACCCGAAAGTGTTTTTGCAATTTGTGTTGTGTCTCTTATTTCTAAACGTGAAAGAATTTCTAAAATATTTTTTTCATAATCCCATGCTTCTATCTCGTTCATCAAATTCAAAGCTTCTTCCATTCTATCCGCCACTTTCGCATCCATAGATGTTTCGCTTAATTTAATTACTGCGTCGTATTCTTTAATTGCTTTTACAAATTTATTATCTGCAGTATCAATTAATTGTTGAATGCTTAACGATTCATCAAACGTAAAATTCTGATCAAGAAATCCGATAGTAATATCTTTCCTAAAAACAACTTCGCCTTCATCGGCAATTTCAATTCCTTTTAAAATTTTAAAAAGTGTTGTTTTGCCGGAACCGTTTTTTGCAACAAGGGCTACTTTTTCGCCATAGTTAATACCGAAGCTTATTTTATTAAATAACTTTTTTGCGCCGTAGGCTTTAGAAAGGTTGTTTATTGAGAGTAAATTCATTTTTTGTAATAGTTTGAAATATAGTTATTTCACGGCGGCAAAGGTACGGCCTTTTTAACAAATTGGCGCATTTTTGTTTATTTTAGGCAGTAAGCCATTGGTTTTTTGTGGTCTTAAGTAGGCGCAGCCAGGAGGTGGCTAAAAAAGAAGCAAAATTGTTAAAAAAGTTAAGCGCTAATTATTACTGTAGGACATCCTAACCTCAACATAACTGTATAAGCTCTACATAACTTCAGCATAAGCTCTAGAGAAAAATTACCAGTTATGGTTTTGAGGGTAATTGTGGCAGTTTTTATTTTTCAGTTCGTTTTTTATTGTCCTTTATGATAAAGAAAATTGATATTACAAATACAATTATGTACAAAATATCTAAGGCAGGTTCTTTTAATGTAAGATTTTTAAAATCTATATGTTTAAACAATGTCAAGCCTATTGTAAATGCAATAAATATAAAAAATAAGTTTATTCCTTTTTTATTGTCCATATTTTTTTAATGTTTTGTTAGTATGTCAATTGTTATTCCAATTGCAAAAATTATAATATACAATGTTATTGTCCCTAAAAGAAAGGAAATTAATGCTTTTCCATAATTCCAAAACTTCCTTTCTTCAAAGAAATTTCCTATTGCCCAGGTCATATAAAGAACCCCGAGTGTTCCTGCAAAACTTAATAATTTTATATGGAAAATACCTTCTAAAAGTGCAAAAATAGCAAAAATCAACATTGAAATTCCTTGCACAAAACATAACATTATAACTAATTCATAAAAATTATACTTATATTTTTTAAAAAACACTTTTAGACAAATTGCAATAAATATTCCTGTCAGTATACTTGCATATCCGTAATTTCCATGTATCCATTCTAAAATGCTTCCACTAGCCGATTTTTCTAATCCTTTAAAGTTTACATATTCTTCTTCAATATGAAAGAAATGGCTTATTAAGGTGTAAATTAATGATGTTACTATTATAAAAATTACTGGTTTTACAAGTCGGCTTCTATTTTCTGAAAGATAGTTTCTTATGTTTTGTCCCGGTTTTGTTATAAGTTCTCTAATTGTATATAAAATTCCACGTTCAAAATGTAAAACGTGTTCAATTTCGTGAGCAATATAATGTCCGTCAATTCTTTTTAGGCTTGTTGGCTGCCCACAGTTTGGGCAAAATTTTGAATTTATCTCTTTATTACAGTTTTTACAATCCATTTATTTGGTCTATTTGTTTTTTTACTGTCGGTTCGGTAAAATTGCCACTAACTAATCGCTAAGCGCTACTTAGGCATTTTAATTGTTTATAAACGTTTGTTGTTGGTGCAAAACTACAAAGTATTTTAAACAAAAACTACCTACTGCCAGCAGTAGATAGTTTTTAGTCTTGTTTTTTGTTTTAAGGCTTTTTCATATCTTTAAACAACAAATGAGTGATAAAAAAAATATTTATTACGGAAGAAGAAAAATTAAGGCTTCATCTTCAAACTACACATACTGAGCGGTTTTACATGTTAATGAAGTTGATAAAGCTTACAAGAAGGCTTTAGAATGTGACTGTAGTTCCACTAAATGATTTGGTTTTAACCAAACAAAAAATCCCGGCAATTACCGGGATTAGAAATAAAATCTTAAGTTAAAATTAATCAGCATTATAACTTTTTGTTCCTGCAACCGCGCCCTTCTCATCCCAACTGGTCCAAATGCCTGTCTTTTCGCCGTTATTGTAATTCATTTCAAAACGTTTGTGGCCATTTTCGTCATACACTAACCAGGTACCATCTTTCTTACCTAATTTATAAAAAGCAACTGCTACAAGTGTTCCGTTTTCGGTATAGCGTGTCCATTTAAGGTCTTTTTCCCCTTTGGTAAACATACCGGTTTCCATTTTATTACCCGACGCATAATAATAAGTTGCCTCACCATTAATTACACCTTCTTTTACATTAAAATCTGTCTTAATATTGTTTTCTGTTTTTTGAATGGTGCCATTAAATAAAGCCCCTTCACTATCTATATATAAACCTTTTTCGTTTTGTATTTGAGCGTTTGTAACGCCTGTTATTAAAACCGATAAAACTATTACTACTAACTTTTTCATAATTGTTTGTTTTAAAAATGATTGATCAATTTCTTAATCAAAGATATTAAGATAACACTTAGGAAACAATGACGTAATGCAGATTTAACTTTAACTTTACTTTTAGTGTCGTTAAAAAGCGTGAATACCTTGTGAATAAAGGCGTGTAAACGTTAACTAGTTAAGTTCTTTAAGAGAAAGATCAGAAAATAACGAAAGCGTATTTGATTTTACCTCTAAAGGTTGAAAACCAATTGTATTAATGGAGATAGAATATACCTTATCGGTTTTTACCGTAAGCTTAAAGTTACCTTCAAGATCTGCAAAAAAAGTTTCGCCGGTTTCGTTGATCGTAATTTTTGCACCTGCAATAGATTCGCCTGTAACATCTGTGATTTTACCTGCCAACGTTTTTTGCGTTGTAGCAATAACTTTTTTTTCTTTATCACTATTTCCTGAAAAAGAAACAGCGCTAAAACTTATAAATAAAAATATGTAAAGTAGTTTTTTCATTGATATAAAATTAAGATCACACCTTCTTTAAATCTTTAGGTTAATGTTACTAAATGGTTAAGATGAGATTTGTTTGCAAAAAGCCACAGATTACGCAGATTTCACTGATTGATTAGCATAGATATTTTTTTCAGCTTAATTGCATAATCTGTGTGATCTGTGAAATCTGTGGCTTTAAACGTACTGATTTGTTAAAATCCCTATCTTTGGCCCATGAGAATTGATATTATCAGTGCGGTTCCAGATCTTATGACAAGCTCTTTTAGCCACTCTATCTTAAAAAGGGCTATAAATAATAAGTTAGTAGAGGTCAATCTCATTAACCTGCGCGATTATTCAACCAATAAGCAAAAGCAAATTGATGATTACGCTTTTGGCGGAGGCGCCGGAATGGTTTTGTCAATTGAGCCAATTGCTGCCTGCCTTGCAGATCTTAAGTCGAAGCGCCAATATGATGAAGTTATTTATATGAGTCCTGATGGCGAATTGCTTAGTCAAAAACTTTGCAATCAATATTCGCTTCTTAAAAATATTATTATTCTTTGTGGTCATTATAAGGGTGTTGATGAGCGCGTGCGTCAGCATTTGATCACCAAGGAAATTAGCATTGGCGATTATGTTTTAAGCGGAGGAGAAATTCCTGCAGCTGTATTTAGCGATGCTGTTATTCGCTTGTTGCCCGGAGTCTTAAATGATGAGACTTCTGCCTTAAGCGATTCTTTCCAGGATAATTTATTGGCACCACCTGTTTACACAAGGCCTGCTGAGTTTAATGGCTGGGCAATACCCGAGATCTTATTAAGCGGGCACAGCGCCAACATTGATAAGTGGCGCCATGAGCAAAGCGTAGAACGCACAAAATTGAGAAGGCCCGATCTGCTCAAATAGGGCAAAACTTGTTTAAAATCCCTTTTAATTTCCCGAAAATTTTGCGTTATTTGGGTTCCTAAAATTTAATCTATGAAAGTTGGAATTCCAGCGGAAATATCCCCAAATGAACTAAGGGTAGCCGCAACTCCTAAAACTGTTAAGCGTTTGCAAAAGCAAGGGTTTGAAGTTCAAATTCAAAAAGGTGCAGGCATAAAAGCAAATTTTTCTGATAAAGAATTTGAAGAAGCAGGCGCTAAGATCGTTAATACTGCTGCAGATATTTATAGCAGCTCTGATATAGTTCTTAAAGTAAAAGAGCCTTCTTTAGAAGAAGTGCATATGATGAAAGAAGGTTTGGTAATGTTAAGCTATTTATGGCCGGCGCAAAATCAAGACCTGCTTAAAAAATTAGCAGAGCAAAAAGTAAATGCCATTGCAATGGATGCGATCCCTCGTATCTCACGCGCACAAAAAATGGATGTGTTATCATCGATGGCTAACATTGCAGGATACAGATCTGTTATTGAAGGTTCTTATCATTTCGGAAGATTTTTAAATGGGCAAATTACTGCAGCAGGTAAAGTAGATCCTGCAAAAGTATTGGTAATTGGTGCCGGCGTTGCGGGTTTAGCGGCTATTGGCGCTGCTAACTCATTAGGCGCAATTGTAAGAGCATTTGATACACGTAAAGAAGTTGCAGAACAAATTGAATCCATGGGTGCGCAATTCTTAACGGTAGAAATAGAAGAGGATGGAGCAACATCATCTGGTTACTCAAAAGAAATGAGTAAAGAATTTATTGAGGCTGAGATGAAATTGTTCTTAGAACAAGCTAAAGAAGTTGATATTGTAATTACTACCGCACAAATTCCGGGCAAACCAGCGCCTAAATTATGGATGGATTACCACGTAGATGCAATGAAACCGGGATCAGTAATTGTTGATCTTGCTGCTTCTACCGGAGGAAATTGTGCTTATACTAAAAACGGAGAAGTATATACAACTCCAAACGGTGTAACGATCGTTGGTAAATTAAATCAATTGCCTAGTCAGGCATCACAATTATATGGCAATAACTTATGTCACTTATTAGATGACATGGGCAAAGCAGAAAAATTTAAAATTGATATGGAAGATGCCGTTGTTTCAAGAGCAATGGTAACGTATGATGGCAAGATCAATTGGCCTCCTGCACCGCTTCCTGTTAGTCCAACTGCCGGTGGAAAAGCAAAAGTGATTCCTCCTACTGTAGAGGAAACAAAAAAATCTCAGGATGAAATTGCAAAGAAAAAAGCAACATCAACCTGGATCAGCATCGCAGTTATTGGTGTTTTGTTATTATTAGTTGGTGCATTCGCCCCTTCTGCTTTTATTCAGCACTTTACTGTATTTGTGTTAGCTATTTTCGTTGGCTGGCAGGTTATCAGCAATGTATCTCATGCTTTACACACTCCACTGATGGCAGTTACTAATGCCATTAGCGGTATCATTGTTATTGGAGGTTTATTGCAAACTAAAAATGATATAGGTAATACCATGACCATTCTTGCTGCTGTAGCAATTTTGATAGCCAGTATTAATATTGTTGGTGGATTTGTAGTTACACACCGTATGTTGAAAATGTTTAAAAAATAATGCTTCGACTAGCTCAGCAACCTTTTAAACAAAATATTAAAATAATAATAAAGAACTAAATTATGTTTATAGTTAAAGAAATACAAACAGCCGCATACTTATTTGCCAGTATCCTGTTTATTTTAAGTTTAAGTGGATTATCTTCTCAGGCATCTGCAAAACGTGGCGTTCTCTTTGGGATCGTTGGAATGATCATAGCAATTATTGCTACTGTAATGGGACAAGGTGTAGAAGGCCATGCTTACATTATTGGTGCAATTGCAGTTGCATCTGGTATTGGAATTATGCTGGCAAGAAAAGTGGAGATGACTGCCATGCCACAATTAGTTGCTATTCTTCATAGTTTTGTAGGATTAGCGGCCGTTTTAGTTGGTATTGGTTCTTATCTGGATCCCAGTACTCAAGCTTTATCAGGAGCAGAACATACTATCCATTTAGTGGAAGTTTTTGTTGGAATTTTTATTGGTGCCATTACATTCACAGGTTCTATTATTGCCTGGGGAAAACTGGATGGCAAAATTCCTTCTAAGCCATGGAGCTTTGCAGGACTTCAACTGATGAATTTAATATTGCTTACAGCTTGTGTTGTTTGTGGTGTTTTATTCTGTAAAGCAGAAGGTACAGATGGTATGCTTTATCTTGGTATCATGACTGCAATTGCTTCTTTTATTGGCGTTGTTCTGGTTATGGCTATTGGTGGCGGAGACATGCCGGTGGTAGTTTCTATGTTAAATTCTTATTCAGGTTGGGCCGCATCTGCTGCTGGTTTTATGTTAGGCAATGATCTTTTAATTGTTACCGGTGCTTTGGTAGGAAGTTCAGGCGCTATACTTTCTATGCATATGTGTGAAGCCATGAATCGCTCTTTCTTCTCAGTAATATTTGCAAGCTCAAGTTTGGGAGCCAGAACCGGTGAGAAAAAAGCAATAGAAGGAGAAGTAACAGCATTAAATCACGAAGAGGTTGCAGGCTTATTAAAAGAAGCAAAATCCATTGTAATTGTACCGGGTTATGGTATGGCGGTTGCAAAAGCACAGTATCCTATTCATGAAATGGTTCAAACATTACAAAAAGCAGGTAAAAAAGTAAGGTTTGCAATTCATCCTGTAGCAGGCCGTTTACCGGGACACATGAATGTGTTATTGGCGGAAGCGAATGTATCGTACGATATTGTTATGGAAATGGATGAAATAAATCCTGATATGCCTGACACAGATGTGGTGATGGTAATTGGCGCAAACGATGTGGTGAACCCAAGCGCACAAGACGATCCCGGATGTTCAATTTATGGTATGCCGGTAATTGAAGCATGGAAAGCGGAGAAAGTAATTATCATGAAACGCTCAATGTCTGCCGGTTACTCAGGTGAAGATAATCCTTTGTTCTACAAACCAAATTCAGAAATGTTATATGGTGATGCAAAAGCGAGCGTTGAAAAGATTATGAGCTTTTTAAAAGCATAAGCTTTTTAAGTAAACTTTTTTTACAAAATTTTAATGAAAAAAATTGCCTGGTTGATATTATTTTTATTTACTGCTAAAATAATATCGGCACAGTGCGATAATGAATTTAAGTTGGTGGATGCCGAAAAGAGCGACACGCTGAGATATAAAAAATACAGGCGTTTACAGGATTGTTATTATAAAACAGATGATTTTGAAGGGGCCGCTAAAGTATTTAAGAAACAAAAAGCGCTTGCAAGCACTCTTATAAAAAAATATTCAGATTCGGTTTATTACAGATCATATCTTGCAGATCAAACAACTTTTTATTTTTATAAAGGTGATGTACAAAAGTGTCTTGATATTTCTAACGAGTTACTTAATTATGATCTAAGAAAGGCTGACTCATCAGATATTGCAGGCTCATTTGGCAACATTGCCATTCTTTACCGTAAGCTGGGTAATTATCCAAAAGCTATTTATTATTTGCAGGAATCTATTAAGATCAATGAAGCAATTGGAAGAAAAGAATTAGCGGGTAATTATTCTAATCTTGCAAATGTATACTCAGATCTTGGACAAAATGAAAAATCGGGAGAACTTTTTCGTAAAGCTTTAAAATTACGCCTCGAACAAAAAGATGAGAAAGGCCTTGCTTTGTCTTATGCCAACATGGCTAATTATTTTTCAAATATAAATAAAGACGATTCGGCAATTGTTTATTATTCAAAAGCAATTTACATGAATGAGAAATTGGGAGTACCCGATTCACGAAAAGCATTAACATACAATAATTTTACCGGAGAATATATCAAGAAAAATCAATTAGATTCTGCCGAAAAATATTTAAAGATCACCGAAAAATTATTGAACGAAAAATCAAACCCTTTTATGCTGTCTCATTTTTACGAGAACAAAGGAGATATTTTAAAACGAAAACGAAAATTTCAAGAAGCCATAAACGAATATAACAAATCTGTTAAATATGCAGATCTTAATAACGACATCAGTCGTCTGGTAACTTTATATTATTCTAAATCGCTGTGTTTTTATGGCCTCAAAAACATTGATTCTACTTTTAATAACCGCCTTAAAGCAGAAGTTTTTAAAGACTCACTTTTTAATACAACAAAATCTTCTCAAATAACGCGTTATGAAATGCAATACCAGTTCGATAAAGAACAAGAAGTAATAAAAAGCGAGCAATTAAAAAAAGAACTTGAAACAAAAAATGCGTTAGAGCGTAAACAACTTTTGATCTATGCGGCAATGATAGCGCTTGTATTATTGCTTGGTTTAGTGGTATTGGTTTTAAAAAATAACAGGCAAAAGAAAAAAGATAATTTAGTATTGCAACAAAAAAATGATCTGATCGAGTCGCAAAAGAAAGATATTATTGACAGCATTAATTATGCGAAAAATTTGCAGCAGGCTATTCTACCACCAATCACGAAAATAAAACAAGAGTTGGGAGATAGTTTTATTTATTACAAACCAAAAGACATTATTGCCGGCGATTTTTATTGGCTTTACAAAACAAAAGAAACCGTTTTATTTGCCGTTGCAGATTGTACAGGGCATGGTGTGCCGGGAGCCTTGGTAAGCGTTGTTTGTAGCAATGCATTAGATACTGCGGTGAAAGAATATAATTTAACCGATCCCGGAAAAATACTTGACAAAACAAGAGAAATAGTTTTAGAAACATTTTCAAAAACAAGTCAAAATGTAAAGGATGGTATGGATATTTCATTGTGTTCTATCCAGCGCAATAACAATTCTATAACTATTAAATGGGCCGGCGCTAATAATTCGTTGTGGTACATTCACAATAACGAAATAAAAGAATTAACGGCAAACAAACAACCAATAGGTCTTTCTGAACATAGTAAGCCATTTACTACCCAAACTCTTGATCTGATTAACGGCGATACCCTGTATTTTTCTACTGATGGTTATTATGATCAGTTTGGTGGAGATAAAGTAGGGGCGAGCGGTAAAAAATTTATGCGTAAGCGATTATCTCAATTATTTTTTGAAATGAAGGATCTTTCAACTGAAGGCCAGCTGGCCTTGATAGACAAGACATTTAGCAATTGGAAGGGCAGGCTCGAACAAATTGATGATGTATGTATTGCCGGCATAAAATTATAAGGTTTTAGGAATAGACCTTAAATAGTTGCGCTCTCAAAAACGGTTTTGTATATTTGATAGTATAATATCTTTGACGTATTAGAGTGAGATCTTTAAAAACATATAATTCAGAAATTAACTATGACGAGAGAGGCTTTTTACGAATTGCCTTTAACGATACGGATGATGAAATTGATTTTGATGAGATCAAACAACAGGTTGATGCCTGTTTTATAATTACAGAAGGGAAAGCCACGCCGGTTTTAATTGATGTAAGAAACGGAAAAAAAAATCTGTCTCCTGAAGCCAGAACTTACGCCGGAAAAAATAATCCCTACCGCCATTTAAAATTAGCAGAAGCTTTATTAATAAAAAGTCTTCCGCAACGTATAATGGCTAATTTTTTTATTAAGATCGGTAAAAGCCGTCATCCATCAAAAGTATTTACGCGCGAAGAAGCCGCTGTTAAATGGCTTTTAGAGTTTGTAAATAAACAATAATTACTTATTCTCTTGCCGGTGGCCTACGCGATTCTAAAAAGCAAGGCAATGTCCACGGACAAACTTCTACTATTTCATTCTTTTCAGAAATTTTTACTTCTGTTTTTGTAACAGTAACAATTTTTATTTCTTTTTGCCATTCTGCTTTTAAACATTCTGCATCAAAATCACTAACTACAAAACCGCCATCTGCTTTTTTATAATATCGCCACGCTTCATATAATTTATAATCGCCAATTTTTAATTTTGCACTAAGCGATCCGGTATTATTTGTTTTTGCTGAATCTATTTTTCCGGTTGATGAAACAAAAACAATGGTTTTGTTTGCGTACGGTTTTGGCTTTTCAGATTCTTTTAATATTTCCGGGGTTGGTCTGGCACCACCACAGTATGGCTGCATAAAATTAATTTGTGTACTAACCAGTTTTTTTTGCGAGCAGGATAGCAGCGTTGAAAAGACAGTAAAAAAAAGCAGTGTTTTCCTAAAAATGTTCATAATCAAATATACGGGCTTTAGTTGTTAAAAAACTTTGACCTAACGATTTTTTTTATTAGTTTAGTTATCTTATAAATTTTATCATGAAAAAAACACTACTCTTATTCGGTGCAATATTAGCATCAAACAATTATTTTTCACAAGAATGGATAGAAATGGCTGGTAAACCAGCCGCTAATCTTTACGAAATACAAAAAGAGTTTTATAAATCTTTTGAAGGAAAAGACCTTTCCATTAAAAGTACAGGTTACAAAGTTTTTAAACGTTGGGAAAATTTTGTTGAACCACGCGTTTATCCAACAGGCGATCTTTCTTTGTTAAGTCAAACCTCGAAAAATTATTCTGATTTTTTAAAGAATTATAATAATCCAACTAATGGTGCGGGTAAATTCTCAAGCTCAAACTCTGTAATGTCTGCAACATGGGTACCGGTAGGTCCAATGGGTGCGCCAACAGGGCTTGTAGGTGGCTTGCCGCGTAAAGCAGGGCGCGATAATTTTATTACTTTTCATCCAACAAATCCAACTGCGTTTTATGCAGGCGCTGCAGGTGGTGGTTTGTGGGAAACTACCAACGGTGGAACATCCTGGATAACTAATACAGATAATTTACCTGTTACGGCAGTTTCTGATCTAGTTATCGATCCAACAAACACTAACGTAATGTACCTTGCCACAGGTGGAGGAGATGATATTTTATCTGCTTTTCCTGTGAGTTCAGACGGTGTTTATAAAACAACAGATGCCGGTGCAACATGGACACCCTGCGGTTTAACCTTTTCGGTTTCGCAAGGCCGTGTAATACACAGGTTGGTTTTAGATCCAACAAATTCACAAATAATATTTGCCGGAACAAATGCGGGTATTTATAAAAGTACAAATGGAGGCACTACATGGGCTGTTGTTAATACTGTAAATACGTGGGATATTAAATTTCATCCTACAAATCCAACTATTGTTTATGCATGTGGCACCTCATTCTACAGATCAACAAATAGCGGTACAAGCTTCGCGATCGTGTCAACGGGTATTCCAACCTCAGGAAGCAACAGGATGGCAATTGCGGTTACGCCAACAAATCCTTCTTATGTTTATGTGTTAGCAAGTAAAAGTTCTGATAGCCAGTTTTTAGGCGTTTACCGTTCTACAAATGATGGCACAGGTTTTTCAACCATGTCTACATCTCCAAATATTCTTGGTAATTCATGTGCTGGCTCATCAACAGGCCAGGGCCAGGGATGGTACGATCTTGCAATTGCTGCTTCACCAACTAATCCAGGCGAAATTGTTGTTGGTGGTGTAAATGTTTGGCGTTCTGCAAATGATGGTACTAACTGGACGATGATTGGTTGCTGGAATTCGGCAAGCCCATATATTCACGCAGACATACACGAATTGGAGTATGCTTCTAACGGTACGCTATATTCAGCAAACGATGGCGGAATGTTTATTTATAATGGCACTAATGCCTGGACGGATATAACCGCTCAAAGAAATATTGCGCAAATATATAAAATTGGTCTTTCGGGCTTAACCGCAAATAAGTGGATTACAGGACACCAGGATAATGGCACAAATATTAAAAATGGTGTAAATTATACTGCAAGTTTAGCGGGAGACGGTATGGATTGCTTTATTGACCGTACAAATGATAATTATATGTTCGGTGAACAATTTAATGGCACCATATACAGATCAACAAATGGCGGTACGAGTTGGACAAACATTTCGGCAGGTGTTAGTGGCACAGGTGCATGGGTTACGCCATGGAAACAGGACCCTACAGTGGCAGCAACAATATATACAGGGCGTAACCAATTTTTTAAATCTACAAATTATGGTACAAGCTGGACGCAGCTGGGCACTACAGGTGGTGGCGGTTCTATGGTTGAATTTGCAATTGCACCATCAAACAACCAGGTAATTTATACTCTTTATGGTGGATCTATCAGAAAAACAATTGATGGCGGTACTACCTGGACTAACGCAACCGGCACTGCCGCATCGGGTGGCGCACTTACATTTATTACGGTCTCTCCTACTGACCCTAACAAAGTATGGGTAACAGTTAGTGGGTACAATGCAGGTAATAAGGTTTTTCATACAGTTGATGGTGGTGTAACCTGGATGAACATTTCTTCTAATCTTCCAAATTTACCGGCAAATTGTTCGGTATATGAACCAGGATCAAATGATAGAATTTATATTGGTATGGATGTTGGAATTTATTACAAAGATAATTCATCCACTAACTGGACAATGTATAATGCGGGTTTACCAAACGTAGCAATTATGGATATGGAAATGACACCAGCTGCACCCGGAAAAATATATGCAGCTACATATGGTCGCGGTGTTTATGAGGCAGATGTAATATCAACCACAGCTGCACCAGTACCTAATTTTTCTTATTATGGATCTTTATGTGTAGGTGTGAATAAAATATTGGTGGATAATTCGAGCAATACACCTACAAGCTGGAGCTGGACAATAACACCATCAACAGGCGTTACATTCAACTCAACCTCTGTTCAAACACCAACTATGAATTTTACAACGGCAGGTGTTTATACTGTCTCTATGATTTCAGGAAATAGTTTTGGCCAGGGACCAGTAAGCACTCAAACTATTTTAGTAGAAACGATCCCAAATATAATATTATCTACAAACAGTGTTGTTTCTTGTGATCAGGATCCTGTAACTGTTACAGCTTCGGGCGCAACAACATATACATGGAGTAATGGAGGTGGAAATAGCGCTACTGCTACTTATACATTTGGTATAGATTTTACTTATACGGTAACAGGTGCAAATGGCGGTTGTGTTTCAACACAAACGGTTGCTGTGTCCATTATTAATTGTGTGGGAATAGTTGAGATAGGAGAAAATAATACAAGCTTTAAAGTATATCCCAATCCTTCGGTGGATAATGTTGTATTAAAAATAAACGAAGGCAAAAATATGGATGTGAATATTGAATTATATGATATTGCCGGCAAATTAGTGATAAAACAAGGCGCTGGTTTTACAAAAGATAAAACAGAATATAAGCTAAATATTTCTTCACTGGCAACAGGCGTGTATAATTTAAAAGTAGTTTCAAAAGCAGGAAGCTCACAAACTTTAAAAATTGTAAAGCAGTAAGTGAATCAAAAATTATAATTTAAACCACGCTTAACCAGCGTGGTTTTTTTATTTGCTAGAATAGCAAACGGTATTGTGGGATCACAAAAAAACGCAATTGATAATCAGTTTTTATGCTTTTATTTTTAATATCGTAAGATTGCTGAAATACATTTTCATTCCTGGTTACATTTTGAATGTCAATTGTAAATTCATGTGTTACTTTTTTTGAATTATAACGGTAACCGGGTTTTACATCCATTCTAAAATAATCAGGATATTGTAATTCGTAAGCGCGCGAACCATCCCTTACCTCGTCGCCATAAGCAATACTTGCATTCAGATCAATTGGTGTATAGCGTTTACCACCGGCATAAGTTGATCTTACATCAAGTGTCAAAACATGTTTTTGATTGATCTTAAACTCTTTTCCTCCCAATAAATTAAGTACGTAATTGCCATTAAAAGCAGTGTTGCGCGTAATATGATCGCTGCCCTTATATTTGCTTTCAAATACGCTTGTAGTAAATAAAATGTAATAACCCTTACTGTAAAATTTTTCAAGGGTCAATTCAACACCGTAATTTTCGCCGGTACCTTTACTTACTAAATTATTTACGTTAGGACTATTAAAATCGGCACCTAAATTTAATGCTGAAAAATAACTCGGATAACTTTGAACGGGTGCATTATAAATATACTGGTAATACAATTCGGCCTTTAATCTAAAGTTAGTTGCAAAACTAATGTCGTAAGCTAAAATACCATGCGCGGCTCTTGTAAAGTCTAACGAACGATTTGTTTCAATGCGCTTACCGTTTAAGGAATCTGTTGCAAAATAAATATAAATTGGCTGCAGTTGGCTATGTAAGCCACCACCAAGACTTAAAGATTGTTTGCTATTGATAGAATATTTTAAACCGATACGCGGCTCAATTGCATTGGAATTGTTCAGTAAAAAAAACTGATCACTTACGCCAACATTGATTAAAAAATTATCAGTGAATTTATGTTGCCATTGAGCAAAGCCGCGAAGTAAAGCTGTACTGCCCTTATAATCACGCAAAGTAATAAATGTATTGTTACCAAATAAATTATCAGTACTGTCTATAAAAAGTGTGTTATATAATTCAGAATAAATACCACAGTTTACAAAATTACGCGAATTAAATTTTTTATTATATGTAGTATTTAGTGAGTAACGAATAGTTTGAGTTGTTTGCCTGTATTCGGGTTTTAAATTTTTGGGTGTATGAAAAGCGGTGTCAATTCTATCAGCTATAACATTATTGTATTGCCCACTCACACCGATATTTGTTTTTATATACGCATTGTTTTTAAAAAGGTAGGTATGTGAAGCACCCGCAGCGCCAACATTAGAGCGGAAGTAGGTATCGCGTGCGCTGTAACCTACAAGATCCTGCCCTTCTTTTTTATCGCTATCAAGCAATGCTATGTAACTTAAGCCGCCAACACCCCAAAAAGAAAATGTGCCTGCTTTTTGAGTAGCAATATCGGTTTTAAAAGTAATATCCTGGTATTGTGGAACAGCGGAACCCGTACCAAAATCAATGTTCAACGCTTTAAATACAGCAAGTGTAGAGTAGCGGTAATTAAATAAAAAAGAGGCGTTTTTCTTTTTACTAAATGGGCCTTCTGCGCCAAGCTCGAAACCGTTAAATCCCATTTGTACTAAAAACTCATGCTTCTCGTTATTGCCTTTGCGCATACGAAGATCAAATACACCCGAAGTAGCATTGCCGTAATCTGCAGCAAAAGCACCGCTCATAAAATCAGAATTATCTAAAGTATTATTATTTAAAATGCTTACCGGACCTCCGGTTGAACCGGCATTACCAAAATGATTTGGATTTGGTATATCCAAACCGTTCAGGCGCCATAAAATACCAATTGGAGAATTTCCCCTTATAATAATATCATTTCGTGAATCGTTTGCTCCACTTACACCGGCAAAGTTAGCTGCCATACGCGCAGGATCATTTCTGCTTCCGGCATAACGCGCTGCTTCTTCGGCGCTGAATACACGTGAGCTTACAGTGCTCATCTTATTATTTGTTTTTGTTTTATCCTGTTCGGCAATAACAACTACTTCCTCACCTTGTATAACGCTTTCTTCCATCTCAATATTTGAAACAGATTCTTTACCGGCATTTAAAATTACGGTAATGTATTTTTCTTTATAGCTTATTACCTGGAATTTTAATTGCCAGCGACCAATAGGTACATTTTGAATTTTGAATTCACCTTTTTCATTTGTGCTTGTTCCGAGTAAGGGATCTGAATTTAAAACCTGAACAATTGCTCCCGGAATTGGAGTTTGACTTTGTTTGTCAATTACAACACCTTTAATGGTTTGTGTAATTGTTTGGGAATAAAAATTTGAAAGGAGAAAGGAAAAGAGTATAAAAAAATATTTTTTCATTTATTTTTTAATTAGCGTTGGTAAATGACGCACTTTTAAACAGGCATATTGAAAAGGACAACGGCTTGCACTTATTTCGTTATAGGTCATTTTATATTGGCCATCCATTTCAATTGTTAAATAATAATTAGGCTTCACCCATTCTTTAGCCAAACAATCCGGAAAAAAATCTGTCATTGGCGAATTATCCGGTGTTCTTTTAAAATGTTTCCAGGGCTCATATAAATAATACCTTCCCGGAGGATATTTGATAATTACAAGTCCGCTATCGTTTGTTCTGATGCTATCAACGCAAATGCCGCTTTGGTAAATATAGAAACGTTGTTTAGCCAAAGGTTTATCAATTTTAGAATTCTGGATCTCGGCATCTGTTTTACATTTACCACTGCAATCGGGTAAGCCATATCTAAATTCAATTTCAAGCTTAATTCTTTGCGCCTGGCAAAAAATGGATAAGCATAAACAAAAAGCAAATAATAATTTATTCATTGTTATGGCGTTGATGATGATACTGGAATAATTTTTCCGTTAAAATAATTATGGCCCGTTAATGCAAAATTACAAATAAACTCTGCCATTTGATTTGCTTTTAAAGGTGCTTTATATCCTGGAAAAGCCTTATTAAGCATTTCGGTTTGTACAGAGCCAATAGCTAAACAATTAACCGAAATATTTCTTGGTTTTAATTCTTCGGCCAGGCATTCAGTTAACCCACTTAAAGCAGATTTACTGCTGGTGTATGCACTTAGCCCCGGAAATTTAGAACTGCCCTGAAAACCGCCCATACTGCCAATATTTACAATGTGCACTTTGGCTTTTTTATTAAAAAAAGGTAATAACGATTGTATTAAAGTAAAAGGGCCAAATACATTTGTAGTATAAACAGATTGCAGCTCTTTAGAGGTTATTTTTTCAAAAGGCTTGTTTACTATTTCCCCGGCATTATTTATTAAAACATCAATCTTTAAACCTAATGCTTTTAATGTTTTAAGGATCTTTTTTTGATCGGCTGCATTTGTAATATCCGCTTTAACGGGTAAAATAGAGTGCGTGTTTTTTTGATTAACAAGTTTTGTGATGGGCTCAATATTGCGTGACACAGCAATTACAAGTGCATTGGGGTTCTGCGAAAATAATTTCATCATTTCAAACCCAATTCCTTTTGATGCGCCTGTAATAAGTATGGTCATATTTTGTAAATTTGTATACGAAGATACTTATAAAGCGCATGAAAAAAAGGATTTTTGGCTTAGTTTTTTTGGTATTTATTTGTTTGCAAAGTAAGGCGCAAACAGATAGTGTTTATTACGGAAACACACCCAAGGATAATAACCACAAGACTAAAACACCAAGGAATACAGAATGGTTAAAACAATTTACCTATGGCGGTAATACGCAACTATATTTTAGCGGTAATTTTACGTTTGTTGACCTTGCCCCAACAATTGGGTATTCACCTATGGAGCGCTTAAACGTAGGTGTTGGTTTTATTTATTTTTATTCAAGTGTAAACTATAATGGGTACGGACGCTATCAGCAATCGGCAGTTGGCGGCCTATGTTATGCAAAATATGCTTTTAACGACAATTTTTTTGGACAGGTACAGTTTGATAAACTAAGACAATCGAATGTATTCAATTTTAATAATCCCGAAGAAAAAGTTTGGGTAGATTATCTTTTAGTGGGTGGGGGTTATAGCATTGATGTTGGAAAAAACGCAAGGGCAACAACATCCATTTTACTTAATCTTATGCCCCATAGGTTATCTATATACCCAAATCCCATTATACAATTTGGGTTTGTTGCAGGGTTTTAGAATCTTAATTTTTATGCCACAGATTTCGCAAATTACACAGAAACACTATTTCATAAAACAATTAATCAAGAAGGAAAATCCTTTTAATCTGTGCGATCTGTGAAATCTGCGGCTTAGAATTTCTTTTTGCTGTTAAAAGGCTTGGTAGCTTTTTCGCTACTGGTTAAAATGATCTTAACCTTGTTTTGATCGCTCAGTAATCTGACACCTTCTTTAAGATCATCATCATTTTTAAGCGAAAACTCAATTCTGCCTTTTTGGAAATAATAGCGTGATGTTATTTCTTCTTCAAGGTAACGCTTGATCTGAGCTTTATGTTTTACAAGATCATCTTTTTTGTTGGATGTCATTTTGTTTAATAACACATCAAACTCAGCTTTAATATCAGCATAATATTTTTCTTCTTCAGCATTCTTTTTAAGATCTTCTAATTCAACCTCGCTTTTAGTTTTGTATTTGTAATCTTTATCTTTTAAGTAATCAACAAAGTCATTATACTCAGCATCTGTTAAGTTAAATGCTGCCGGTGTTGCTAATTGCTGGTGTGCTAAATAATATTTTGTACCGTAATTAAAAATATGATTTTTAGAGATCAGTGAAATTAAAACATTACTATACTTTTCATCTACTGTTTTTATATCGGGCATAATACCTGCTCCATCGTAAACAATTCTTCCACCTTTGGTTTTAAATGCTGTAATTAAACTATCCGGCACTTTGTCTACACGGCCCTCTTCATCTTTATTCGAATAATCTAATGCCTGCACACAACGACCACTTGGAATATAATATTTTGCAACCGTAATTTTTATTTGCGCACCATATATCAATGGTTTTGTTTGCTGCACTAAACCTTTACCGTAAGTACGTTTGCCAATTATTAAAGCGCGATCAAGATCCTGTAAGGCACCACTCACAATTTCAGATGCTGATGCTGAATTTTCATTTACTAAAACTACCAATGGAATTTGTGTATCAATTGGATTATTAACTGCTAAATAAGTTTTATCCCAATCAGGAACTTTTCCTTTTGTAAATACAACTTCTTGCCCTTTTTCAACAAAGAAGTTAACGATGTTCACAGCTTCGTGTAATAAGCCACCAAGATTCTCTCTCAGATCCAACACAATATTTTTACAACCTTTATTTTTAAGATCTAATAAAGCTTCTTTTACTTCGCCGCTGCAATTTTCGGTAAACGAAACCAATTTTATATAGCCTGTTTCGCCATTAGGCAACATGCCATAATAGGGTACCGCTTTAGCTTTAATTTCTTCGCGAACTAAGTTTATTTCTATTGGTGTTGTTTGTCCGGCTTTAAGCAGTTTTAATTTTATAGGTGTGCCGGCATTACCTTTTAGTAAGCCCGAAATATTATCGCTGTGTTTACCTTCAACATTATTGCCATTAATTCCAATTATCTGGTCTCCGGCCCTGATACCTGCTTTATAAGCAGCAAAACCTTCGTATGGATCGCCAATTATCAGTTTTCCGTCAATATCGTTTACCTGTGCGCCAATGCCGCCGTACTCACCCGTTGTTTGAAAACGGTAATCTTCTATATCATTTTCGGTATAATAAACAGTGTAAGGATCTAAAGAGCCAAGCATAGCGTCAATGCTGGTTTTCATTAATTGGCCGGGCTTTGTTTCATCAACATAAGCCACATTTAGTTCGCGGTAAACAGCGTTAAAAATATCCAGGTTCTTACTTATCTCAAAATAGTCAGGAGTATAGGCAGCACCTATAATGATGGTGGCGGTAAGTAACAGGCCGGCAGCCCATTTTTTTATGCTTTTCTTCACAAGGATCATAGTAAAATAACAACCTAAATTAATTAAAATTGTTCAGTTAAGGGCCGGATTATAGGGATTTGGCTAATTTTTTATGCTTTTTTAGTAAAAACCGCCGAAAAATACTTTATCTTTGCCCTCCGAATTAATCCCGTAAGATTATGACATTTATTTTTTAGTCAGTATGCTTGAGCCGGATACTGTATTTACACAGGGCTCACTTCTACAAAAAATCACATTTCATTTTCTTGCATAAAAACAAAGAAAGAGAGAACTATGAAGTTATCCATGTTTAAATTTAATCTGCCTAAAGAACTTATAGCAGAGCATCCGGCAAAGAACCGCGAAGATTCACGATTAATGGTAGTTGAGCGCGCAACCGGAAAAATTTCACACAAAAAATTTAAAGACATTATTAATTATTTTGATGATGGTGATGTTTTAGTATTGAACGATACAAAAGTATTTCCTGCACGTATGTATGGAAATAAAGAAAAGACAGGTGCTAAAATTGAAGTATTCTTATTACGCGAATTAAACGCGGAGAGCCGTTTATGGGATGTATTAGTTGATCCTGCACGTAAGATCCGTATTGGTAATAAATTATATTTTGGCGAGAATGATAATTTAGTTGCTGAGGTAATTGATAACACAACGTCTCGCGGCCGTACTCTTCGTTTCTTATACGATGGCAGCTACGAAGAATTTAGAAAAGTATTATACGATCTTGGTGAAACCCCCTTACCAAAATATATTAAACGTGCTAATGAGCCTGAAGATACTGAACGTTACCAAACTGTATTTGCTAAAAATGAAGGTGCGGTTGCTGCGCCAACAGCAGGCTTACACTTTAGTCGTGAATTATTAAAGCGTTTAGAAATTAAAGGCGTGCAATTTGCACCTTTAACTTTGCATGTTGGTTTAGGAACATTCAGGACTGTTGAAGTAGAAGATCTTACAAAGCATAAAATGGAAAGTGAAGAAGCTCTGATATCCAGCGATGCTTGTAAAATTGTAAACAGCGCAAAAGAAAAAAAGAAAAGAGTATGTGCAGTTGGTACAACTGTAATGCGTGGTATTGAATCGTCTGTTTCTACAACAGGGCAATTAAATCCATATGTTGGCTGGACAAATAAATTTATTTTTCCGCCATACGAATTTAGTGTTGCTAATTGTATGATCACTAATTTTCATATGCCCGAAAGTACTTTATTAATGATGGTGAGCGCTTTTGGCGGATACGATCTTATTACCAAAGCTTACAAAGAAGCAATAAAAGAAAAATACCGTTTTTATTCTTATGGTGATGCGATGCTGATCATTTAATAAAAAGACAATGCATAAAAAAAGCCCTTTACTTTTTGGTAAAGGGCTTTTTTGTTTTCTTTTTTGTCAGTACAGAGATTCCGTCTCAATACGGGAATGACAACAACAATTTTTTAATTTAATTTTACGGCGCTGCTGCCTATTACAACACCATCACAGGTAATTTCAATAGTATAATTACCGGGTACTAATTCACCATTGCCTTCGCAATACGTTACACCTGTAATTTCGGTGTTGGCGTAGTTAAGCGTTTCTTTTCCGGCATAATAACCACTGCTTTTATTAAATATAAATTTGTAGGTCTCATCATAGCTCTTAGCCATTTCTTTTCCATCCGGTGTCATAATACGTATGTACACTGTTTTTTCGCCGGCCTTCGCAATTTTATTCTCGCCTAAGCTAAACGTTACTTTTATCTTTTCCGTTTTACGCGCTTTAGTTGTTTCTATTTCTTTTTTGCCGCCTTTTTTAAATGCTACACCTTTTGCTGCAATATTAAAGCAGGTTAAAATACTTCCTTTAACAATAGTGCTTTTTAATTCTTCTTTTTCTTTTATAAGGGTGTTTTGTTTTTCTTTCTCTACATCGAGTTGTTTTAAAACGGTTTTCTTTTCAGCAACCAGGCTTTGATTTAAAGTATTTAACGAATCAATTGTTCTTACATAACCCTGCATAATTGAGCGTAAAGTTTCAGCTTCCTTTCTTAATTTAGAAAGCATATAAGCATCGCCTTTGTGTTTTTCGGCTTCTTTTATTAATTCTTCGATGCGGGCTTTTTTCTCATCAATATCTTTTTGCATTATGGCATCTTTAGCCACAAGCCCGTCATAATCTTTTTGTAACACTAAAAGGTCAGATTTTACATTATCACGTTCTACAATAATAGTTTCGGTAACTATTTTTTGCTCAACAACCCGGTTCTGCTCTTTTGAGAGTAACCAAATGGTGTAACCATTGGTGCCCATTAAAAGCCCAATGATTATCCATAAAATAATACCTCGTTTTTTGTTTGAATTTTCTTTTTCTTCACTCATAATGCAAAAATAATACACAAAAAGTGTATTTTAGTACTAATTGTATGACACTTATTAACGACTTCCTGTCATTAATTTACCCAAGGCACTGCGAGGCCTGCGTAAACAGTCTTTTTA
>JACDED010000031.1:0-445 GCA_013816615.1 Bacteroidota bacterium | reverse complement strand
CCATTGCAGACTAAATTTACCTAGAAGCAATTATCATAAGAATGCAGAAAATGAATTAAGCCGCACTTTTGCCGGACGGATTCCGTTACAAAACAGCCTTTGTTTTTATTTATTCGAAAAAAATGGAAAGGTTCAAAAGTTATTACATGCCATAAAATACCAAAATCAAAAAGAGCTGGCTTTGTTTATTGGCGATCTGTATGCAAGAGATCTTGAAAAAGAAGAAGGATATGCTATCTGCGACATTATTGTTCCGATACCACTGCATCATAAAAAATTAAAAGCGCGTGGCTTTAATCAAAGTGAATGGTTTGCAAAAGGCCTGGCCCAAAGATTAAACAAACCCTTATACTAATTAGTGTTCTAAATTATACAATAAGTGATTGCGATTAGTTAATGATGTTAAATATGCTTTATTTTTATTTAAACGTTTAATTCCTATAAC
>JACDED010000158.1 GCA_013816615.1 Bacteroidota bacterium | reverse complement strand
TTCTTAATCATAGTCAAAGATACAAAGCAACTCACATAATAAAAACCAATGATATCAATAGTTTCAGACAATATAGTGTTGAAATCCCACTGTTCATTGCTTGCAGCGGACTCAAAGTTGCAGCTATTTAAAAAAAGTAATTACCTGTATTTACATACAATTTCACATATGTAAGATTTGTTAGAATTTTGCGATTCCAAAATATGGAATAGAATACATTTGCTAAGCGACAATACTTAGATCGGAGGATCAATTAAATTACGGTACTAAGCCTGTAACAAGGCTTTCAGAGAAAGAGAAAATACTCAATACTTTTTTCTTAAAAGTGGTATTAAGTGTGATAAAACTTCATTTGTCTTTTTATTATTGGCTGTAAATAACACAAAAAGATCTTTACTCTTTAAAGATTTTTTTGCATTACCAGCATTATTCATCTCTAACTCAAATATTTTTACGATGTGTAAAACATGATAGTACTTTTCAAGTTGGTCGGATTTAATTTTACGGGAAATACTTTTTAATGTAATCTCAACAAGATCATAGTCTTTTTGAACCAGGTAAAAATAAGCCAGCGTTAACTTTACATTTATACTCTCATGAAAAAAATCTTTAAAACTAAAACTGTTTAAAATGTTATTAAGAGAATTAACGGCCTCTTTAAAATTCTTTTGTGTGAAATAAAGCATAGCATTATAAATAGCCATTTGCACTTTTGCGTGGTCGTCATCCGAATCATAATACATCTCCGTTTTCTTTGGATCAACCATTAGATCTTCATCACGACCGGTTTCGTTACAGAATTTTACTTTTGAAGAAAGGAATTTAGAGGTAACGCCAATATTATTATAAAGTAATAGTGTTGAAAGCTGCTCATTTACCTTATCGTAAAAAGGGCCGGCTGTTTTATACTCTTCGGTAGACAGGTAGTATTCAAAAGAAAGATAATCTAAAACAAACTCCCATTTTTTTTGCGGAGAGGTTTGCGCTAACTCAGAAAAAACCCTTCTGGCTTTTTGGATCAATTCAGTTATCGGAAGTTCTGCTCCTTTATTTTCTTCGCAAAATATTGCTAACTGCAGCTCAACAAAATATTTTATGATCTCTATCTGCCGTGAAGGATTTAATATGAATAAATTATTGATCTCGTTCTTAAGAAAATACAAAGTATCTAAATGTGGCTGGCTTCTTGAAAAACTATACTGACTGAATATGCGGTTAAAATTACCAAGTATCTCTTCGGCTTTTTCTAAAGATAAGGCTAATGCAGTATGTTTATTAAAAAGCTGCGAGTAATAAAAATATTTTTCGGAATGCAGGTGCATTTTTTTTAATGCGCTATAAACTACCAGAAGATCATTATGAAGATCGAATTTTAAGAGTTCTTTTTCCAGTTTATTTAAAAAAGCTATAGCTGTTTCGCGCGGCATATTAAAACACACCTCGGGCACCTGCAATAATTGTTTTATAAGACTTTCTTGTGTTGCAAAAACATCTACGGAAAGGTGTTCCTGGATCTTATCATAAAGTCGTGATTTTAAAACGTAAAAGGAATTGGAGCTAATAGCAAGCTTTTCTGTGATTTCTGTATCGTTTACTTTCCCTGAGCGGTAAGATTGAAAAAGCAAATAATAATTCTCTGCTTTTGTTTTTTTAAAGGATTCGGCTATGCCTTCAAAATCACCATCACTCAATTGAGCTATTATCTGTTTTAACTTGATCATTAATATCGGTTAATTAAGTTAGTAATAATTTTAAAGATAAACTACAGTTTATCCAGCATTTCCTGTGTTAAAGGTTTATTTAAAAATGTAATATCCAAAGATATCTCGCTTGCTTTTTTCTTATCTTCAGGATTTACAGAAGAAGTTAAGATAACAAGCTTTAATGTTTTTAGTTTTTCGGGTAATTTATTTTTAAGGTTTTCTATAAATTGAAAACCGTCCATCATTGGCATGTTGAGATCAATAAAAATTATTTCCGGAAAAATATTTACCGCATCTGTACTTGAAATGAACAAGTTATTTAAAAACTCTAAGGCACTTTTACTACCTGTGTTAACATATATCTTACCAGCAAAATGACTGGCTTCGATTATTTTTTGATTGATAAAATTATCCAGTTCATTATCATCAAGTAACATAGCATACTTGTATTTGTATTGAGGTTCTTTTCTTTTCATATTGCTAGTTTTAAATAATTATTTTACTTAATGTTCTTATTACTAAATTTAACTAAAATTCGATAACTTTTAAAATTATCCCATATATATTTTTAAAATTTAGGTGATAAGGCGTGTTTGCATAGCAAACATTACTATCCCTATTGTTGTTTTCGTTCCTATTTTTGCGAAAATGTTGTTTTTATGGTGATCAACCGTTCTTGCGCTTATAAAAAGCATTTCCCCAATTTCTTTATTGGTTTTTTGCTCGCAAATAAGTTTAACGATCTCAATTTCGCGGTCTGTTAAGGCCGCCTTACTTAATAATTGAGGTGCCTTAAGATTTCCACTGTTACCTTTAATAATGGCCTGTGTAATTTGATCGTTGTAATAATAGCCTTTTTGCATTACTGCGTAAATAGCATCAATAACAGCTTCCACACTTTTATCCTTTGGTAAAAAACCATTAGCCCCCTTGCTCATTAGGTCAAAAATAAATTCCTCCTCATTATGCATGGTTAAAATAATGATCCTGGTTTTTGGAAATTCTTTTTTTAACAGTAATGTAGCTTCTATACCATTCATTTCAGGCATTTCAATATCTAACAGTACTACATGAGGTGTATGTCGTTTTGAGCGTAATTGATTTAACAGATCCATCCCGTTAGAAGCCTGAAGAACCACTTCCATATCTTTATAGTCACTTAATAGCGCCACAACACCCGATCTAAAAATGTGATGATCGTCTACAACGGCTACTTTAATAATTGCAGGCAATTCTGTTATTTTGGAATGATCGTTCATAATAATATTGGAGTTTTAATAAGTACCTGAGCTTGATTTTTGTTTATGATCGTAAAATCTAAAATTGCGTTTATTAGTTGAGACCTGGTAATGATACTTTTTAATCCAAGCCCCGTTGATCTTTCGGCAAATTGATGTATCATTTGTGTAGTAATACCTATACCATTGTGTTGAATAAGGATTATGAGATCCTGTTTTTTTTGTTCTATTTTAATTTCAATTGTTTTTGGCTTTGCGTGTTTAACAGTGTTATTTAATACTTCTTTTGTTAAACGGTAAAGCTGGATCTTGATCTTTTTATCAAACTCAATATTTTCTTCTTCGCAATTAAATGTTACTTCGGTTTCGCCAACTGCGTTTATTTGCCGGCAAACTTCTTTAAGACCTTTTACAAAGCCCAGGTTCATTAATGTTGGTGGAATAATATCGTTATAAATAGTTCGCACTGTGTCCAAAGAATCGTCAATATTCTTATAGCTGGCTGTCACTATTTCTTCAAAAACGGCTTTATTTTCTATATTCTTTTTTAGCCGACTTAAATTTAACTTTAATACATTAAGTGTAATGCCAATATCATCGTGAAGATTGGTGGCTATTTTTACGCGTTCCTGTTCTGCAATTTCGAGAGATGCATCCAATAATTTTTTTTGATGCTTATTTTCAGTATCAATTAAAACTGCTTTATTGGCTAGCATTTTTTTTTGGTAAAGCACAACAAAAAAGATCAAGGATAGTATTACCAAAAGAATACCCAAGGTCGAAATCGCAATCAAAATCGAAATATCTATCTGTTCTTTGCTTTCCAAAACCCAACGCTTAATAAAACATTATACAACACATTAAAAAAAGTATGAATTACAGCCCATAATATGCCGTATTTAACAGGGTCGGTTTGTGCCATGTAATTACTAAAAACAAATAAGATAAGATTACCTGAAAAATAAATAAGAATAGCTGTGTTTAACCAAAATAGGGGCGTTGAGAGCAGATTCTCGAATATTAAGTTTTTTAGCGCATAATAAAAAAAAGAAATTGAATAAAAAATAAATATAATAGATTCTAAAGAAGTAGAAAAATTATCCATCGACTTTAAACCATTTAATTTGTAATCAATATATGCTGCTAAAAAAAACACTGGTATAAGTAAGCTAATTAATATAGAGTTAAAATACTTTCTAAAAAATAATATGTAAAATAAACTAATTAATATAAATTCAATTATTGTATAAATATGATAAAGCTCTAAATTATTTTGACCCGGCGTTATTAAATACTTTGTAATTCCCTCAGTTAATAAAGAACTTAGGGTCAACAAAAAAATTGGTAAAAGAACACCCCGTATATATTTCAGTTTAAATACCGCGACAACTAACGGCATGACCGATATAATCGCCGAAATGAAAATTAATATATAAAAAATATTTCTTTCATTAGCCATATAGTTAAAAAAAAGACGGTTTTGCACCGTCTTTAAAAATAGCATTTTTTATTCTATGCTTGTAAAGGACTTGTTCCGCCGTCACAAAATGGAGGGCAAGGAGAACTCCTTTCGGCTAATAAGCCAGTATACATATCACTTTGATCTGCTTTGGCCCCTACAACTATTAATTGTTTTACTGCACTTTCGTCCAAAGCATAATAAATTCTAATACCTACACAATTTGATTGATTCAAAATAGCTTGAATAGCATCTTTTCCAAAAAAATGTGCTTTGATAGCACCTGGGTTGGCGGTGCGGTAACTTGCTGTCCACTGTGTGGCTGTTGCAAGCGAAATACTGTGATCTTCTCTTCCTGTGAAACTCATAAAATTTTGTTTTAGGTTAGTAATGATTAACGTTTACAAGATAATAAAAATGTTAAATATCCTCTTTAAATCTGCAAACCATTACTAAAATCAAGTTGATGGATTTAAGCACTTTAGCCATTTTTTAACAAAAAAAAATAGGTAAAATTACCTACCTTTTATAGGTAAAATTACCTATATAAAAAATAGGTAAAATTACCGATTGTGGCTTTTTGTAATTTGTCGCAACTTAGCATCGTGCAAAAAACCTACATAGATATGAAAGAAACTAAGATCGACCTTCACAATAAGGAGGCTATTAAAGAATGGAGCATAAAGTTAAATTGCGAAGAAAAAGACCTGATCCATGCAGTAATGGTAATTGGTAATTCAACGCAAATGGTAGACGATTTTTTAATCCTTAACAGGAAGAAAAAAGTAGAATACTAAATTTAATAAATTTTGCTTTTGGCCTTAGTTCCTATGCACTTTTAAGGGAAATTTTAGCAAGACTTATTATATACCACAACTTTGTTTTTGATAAAAAAGCGCAGAAATTATTTCTGCGCTTTTTTTATAGCCAAAATTTTAATTAAAATTTCAGTTTAAACTTTATCTTTTATAAAGATAAAATGCTACATACTTATTTAAGACTACAGTCTGTAGTATAAGAACTGCCCAAAACCGTTTCAGATTTATCGCCATCGTTGCATTTTGCACGGGCTTCATCTAATTTCATTTTACCGGTATTAGTGGTTTCAGAGCTCGAACCGTTTGGGCCTGTTTTAACACATTCACACGTATAGTCTTTTTTGCATGAGGTTGCTGCTAAAGCAACAAATGCTACGATTGTAATTATTGTTTTTTTCATTTTGCGTTTTTAAATAATACAAGGCAAATCAAATGCCAGTGATTTTTATTTAAACGGAATAAACCTGTTTCGATTATTGTAGAAATTGAAACCCGCTTTGAGGCAAAATTAATAATTAAAATAATAATTGCTTTACTGTCCAGGCCTCAGGTTTAGCATTAAATAAAATTTTAGTTCCTGCCCAAACATTATTAAATAATTCGGAGTTACGGTATGTATTTAAATGTTCTTCGCTTTGCCACAAACTGTAAGTGAAAAAAATTGAAGGATTGTTTTCATCCTGTAGCAATTCTACATGCTCACATCCATCAAAACCTTTTATAAACTGCCAGTTGGTTTCAAAAATAGTTTTAAAAACCTCAATGCTTTCGGGCTTAAAACTCATTTTTACAATACGCTTAATCATAAAACTCTATTAATAAATTAAAATCAAATTTACTTCCAATATCCCTTGGGCATAACATATTTAAAGCACTTTTGCCATTAACGGCAACTTCTAAATTACCAAAGCTGTTAAACAAAACCAACGGCTGGCCTTGCTTTACCTCGTCGTAGGTATTTACTATTTTATTTATACGCGCGCCGGGTAATGTGATGCTAAAATTACGCTTGCCAATTACTTCATTAAATTGCGTTTCGGTAATGTTTGTTATAATATTTCCAAAATCATCTACATATATTCCTTTGCCTCTTAAAATATTGCCGCTTACAAAACTTTCAAACTGAAAAGCTTTGTAAAAATCATTTGTGGGCATACTAATATCTTCTGTTTGTTTTGTTTTTGAAATATGAATGGCTGCGTCAACAAAAATATCCTTTAAAAAAAAATGGTGTTTTACTTTTTCATTATAATACAATTGATAAACCGGTTCGTTATAATTTGAATCTATTAAAGAAAATAATCCGTTATCAGGGCAAATAATATATTGCCCTTTATATTTAGAAATTAAATAACGTGTATTATCAATTGAATTTTGTTTGTTTGAATTACCACTATCCACAATAAATTTTACTGCCATTAAATGAATTGTATTTTCGGGAAAATAAGGTAAAGCGTTTTTTAAAATAAATGCGGCATCAGAAATATTATTGTCTTTAATATCGCAGCTCAGATCAATAATTTTTAATTCGGGTAATTGCGAAAAGAGCTTAGCCTTAACAATGGCTAAATATGGGTCGCGGTAACCCAGGTCGGTTGTTAAAGTAACGATGCTCATTTGTTCAAAAGTAATTAATATTTGAAGGGCTAAATTTTTTAAACTTGAAGAGAGATTAACAAGTTTATAAACAATATTATTAATAAGGTGTTTGAAAGAGTATGAATGAAAAGATTATAGCGCTGGACAGCGTTGAGCCGGTAGAGATTTATGGTGTGAATGATGTGAAACTGAACATTATTAAAAAACATTTTCCGAAATTAAAATTAATAGCCCGTGGTTACTCATTAAAAGTAATAGGCGATAGCAACGAAATAACCCGTTTTGAAAAAAAGCTAGACCTGATGGTAGACCATTACCATAAAAGTGGCGTGCTCACCGATACGGTAATAGAGCGGCTTTTGGGTCAAAATGGTGATAATATCCTGGAATCGAAAGACGAAGCTATAAACAGCGATATTATTTTATTTGGCAATAATGGCCTGGTTGTAAAAGCAAAAACCGAGAACCAGCGCCGCATGCTCGGGGCTATTGTGAAGAACGATATGCTTTTTGCCGTTGGACCCGCCGGTACAGGTAAAACCTATACTGCTGTTGCTTTAGCGGTAAAAGCCTTAAAGAACAAAGAAGTAAAACGCATTATTTTAACCCGCCCCGCGGTAGAAGCAGGCGAAAATTTAGGCTTTTTACCCGGCGATCTGCAGGAAAAACTCGATCCATACATGCAACCGCTATATGATGCCTTAAATGATATGGTGCCAAGCGATAAGCTTACACAATACATTGAGAACAGGATCATACAAATTGCCCCACTGGCATTTATGCGTGGCCGTACTTTGGATAATGCTTTTGTAATATTAGATGAAGCACAAAATACCACTGAAAGCCAAATGAAAATGTTCTTAACCCGTATGGGTGCCAATGCAAAATTTATTGTAACGGGTGATGTAACACAAATAGATCTGCCAAGCAAACAACCCAGTGGTTTAGTGCAGGCCTTACGTTATTTGAAAAAGGTAGAAGGTATTAGCATTATTGAATTAGATAATACGGATGTGATACGCCATAAATTAGTGAAGGCTATTATTAAGAGCTACGAGGAAAACAAATAAATTTAACCACAAAGTACACAATGAAAGAACTAATAGAACAACATGAGTTAAAAATTGCTAGCTCGTTAATTAGTTTGGGGATTGTTATCAATTAATTTCTTTTTAAAAAAATTTCTTTTATAACTTTTGGGCGTGTCCACGGTTATCGGCCATTGAAATTAAATTGAGCCTCAACCGAGGCCGGGCTTTACGCTTCTATCTTTTTATGCCTGAATTTTTCTTTGAAGCATAAAAAGGATATACGCTACAATCCCTCACGCTACCGCAAGCACATAACATTTTGGATAATGCATTTGATGTTTTGGAAAAGATAGATACAGTTATCAACGTTAGCACACACAGGATAGTGCGGTGGCAAATGACGATTTGGTGTAGGGACTTGCGAGAGCAAGTAGCCGGCCGGTGGGCAGCTTTTTTTGTAAAATGGCTAGCATATTTAACAAGCATAGCGAAAAAATCAGGTTGACAAATCGTCTTGATTTTTTGGTTACTTTTTCATCAGGGAAAAAGTGACAAAAGAAATGAGAGCGCTGCAAAACTCCGATAAGTTTTTTTTGATTTTGTTTCGCGACAAAAATTTTAAAATCATAGACAGTATTTTGTCGTTTTAGTCCTAAACCTTTGAGTTTATATAATCATTTAATGT
>JACDED010000157.1 GCA_013816615.1 Bacteroidota bacterium | reverse complement strand
ACATTAAATGATTATATAAACTCAAAGGTTTAGGACTAAAACGACAAAATACTGTCTATGATTTTAAAATTTTTGTCGCGAAACAAAATCAAAAAAAACTTATCGGAGTTTTGCAGCGCTCTCAATTCTTACAGCTGCGAAAAGAATAAGAGTAGTTGGGGAAAAAATGTTAAGAATGATGATGTCTTCAATCTGAAATACCAGGTATTTGTTTTTTCACTCCTATTAACGTTATAAAATTTCAAATTAGATTAATTTATTTAGATAAATATTCACTCAGAAGCTTAATTTTTTCTGCTAGATAGGTTTTTCTGACTAACGTTACCCCTGGGCGATTTAATTCTTTATCAAGATTAAGAACCAGTCCTTCTATGTGAATAGGTGAAAGTTTTGTTAATTTGGAAATAATCTGCTGAACAACTGTTTTGTATTTTACGAAAACATTTGGCTTGGTAAAAAATCCATCAGCCCCAAGTTTAAACGCTATGTCAATGTCGTGCTTTAGATCACTAGTGCTAAGCATAACAAATATTGTATTTGCAAAAGCGTTTTGTTTTAACACCTTTAAAACATCAAAACCCGATAAACCAGGCATGTTTATATCTAAAATAACAATATGAGGATCCTGATGTGAAGAGCCTTCACAAACACCCTTTTTAAGCATATAATCCAAAACTTGCATTCCATTATAAAATGAAATCAACTCAGAATTCGGATGTTCATCTTTTATAGCTTTGCGAATAAATATCTGGTCGTCAATATCATCGTCAACAATTAATATTCTTACTTTATTATTTAAATTTTCCATTTAATTTATTTTTACTGATATACCAATACTATTATAAATGTTGATTTGGGCAATGAAATCCAATAAGCAATGCTATGACCTAAGGTAACGATTTTTTCATTCAGCTGAAAGTTGGCGATGACATCTTTAAAGCAGGCCCTGCAACTAACTTTGTATTAAACGTGGTTTGATCGTTACTATTGTATTTTGATAAGGAGGCAATTCAATTCTAAAAATTTAAATTCAGGAAACTTTCACATTTTACAAATTAAAAGGTTTATTCTAACTTTTTATGTTTTTTCCTTAAAAATTTTAGCCAGTTTTTTACATAAAAACGTAACTTCAATTGGCTTAGTTAAAAAAGCGTGGATTTTCAGTGATTTAATTTTATTCATATAATTGAGAAAAGTTGGATCTGAATAGATGATTAATGGTGTATTTTGCAGATGAGCTATTTTTTTTATAGCCTTTAGGCATTCAACACCGTCCATTGCTTTAAAATTTATATCAATGAAAATAAAATCAGGCACGAAGTTTTTATTATTTAATAGTTCAAGACATTGAGCGCCATCAATAACTGTTGAGCATTCAATATTTAAACCAATCAGATCAATTGCAGTTTCAAATATTTCTTGATCTTCAAAATTACTATCAACTAACAGACAATATTTATAGTTGTTATTGTTTTCAATCATCATAAATGGGAATCCGCTAAAATAAAGAATAATCTTGCTTTAGTTAAATTTTTCATTATTTTTTTTGACTATTAGTAAAAACAATTAACTTTACAATGACTGATAACACAGCTATTATGGATGAAAAGCGCTCGAAAGAAGATAAAAACGAAGCAAAGCTCTCTCAAAATAGTTCTGAGCAATTTCATTTAATAGCGGATTTATTACCACAAAAAATCTGGACAGCGGATTCAAAAGGAAACGTAAATTATTTTAATAAACGCTGGCTCGATTATACTAAATTAAGCTTTGAAGATTTAAAGGATTGGGGATGGAAAGCCATAATTCATCCCGATGATTGGGATGAAAATCAACGTAGATGGCAACAATCTATTAACACAGGAGAAAACTTCGAATTTGAACATCGGTTCTTACATCATACAGGTATATATAAATGGCATTTAAGCCGGGGAATTCCCAAAAAAAATGAAACCGGAGATATTGAACTGTGGGTGGGTACAAATACGGATATTGATGAGCAAAAAAAATTATCTTTCCAATTAGCCAAGGCCTCGGAGCAATTAGAAAAAAAAGTAACATTACGAACGACTGAGTTAATAATTAAAAATACCCAGTTAGAGCACTCTCAATCATTTTTAAAGCAATTAATAGACTCCTCTAAAGAAATTATCATTGTATTAGATACAGAGCTAAAAGTAATTACAGTAAATACAGAGTACGAGCAATTAAGAAACGCTAAACGGGAAGATATGCTAGGAAAACATATTTTCGATGTTAATCCAAAACTTGAAGGCTCGCTTCAGCACGATTGTACATTAAAGGCCTTAAAAGGTGAAATCGTTCACCTTAAAAAGAAAAAAAGTATTATTAATCCTAATATTTACATTGATACCTATTACATTCCATTAGTTCTTCAAGGCAAAGTCGAAGGTGTTATAGTGATGTCGAAAGATATGACAGATATAGTAAAGTATGAACGTGAACTTATTAATAAAAACGATAATCTAATAAAAGCTAATAAGGAGTTAGAATCGTTCAATTATATTGCCAGCCACGATTTACAAGAGCCTTTAAGAAAAATTCAAACCTTTTCAAGTTTTATCTTAGATATGGAGGAAGGTAGACTTTCGGATATTTCCAAAAGCTATTTTGAAAGGATACAAGCCGCATCGTATAGAATGCAAACTTTAATAAAAGCGCTTTTAAGCTATTCAAGAATAAATGGTGAAGAACTAAAGTTTGAGCTTACAGATCTCTCTGAAGTAATTGATAGAATTAAAATCAATTTAGAAGACATTATAAAAGATAGAAATGTAAAAATAATTTCAGAAAATCTTCCATTAATGAATGGCGTTTCTATTCAATTAGAACAATTATTTTGCAACCTTATTGAAAATTCTATAAAATATTGTAGAATAGATGTGTCTCCTACAATAACAATCAGCTGTGAAACAGCCAAAGATGTTCCTTCACATCTAAAACGGAAAGCTGGCTACTGGAGAATTTCGGTAATAGACAATGGTATTGGTTTTGAAATGCAACATTCAACTAAAATTTTTGAATTATTTCAACGCTTACATAATAGAGATGTTTATGATGGCACAGGTTTGGGTTTGGCCATCTGTAAAAAAATTGTTGAGAACCATAGAGGATTTATAAAAGCCAATAGTATACCCGATGAGGGAACCACCTTTGAAATTTTAATACCGAAAGGATAAGTATTATGAAAAAAGTTAAATTAATATTGTTGATAGATGATGATCATGAGGATCAGATAATCTTTAAACATGTTTTATCAAAGATCACCAAAGATATTGAATGTGCTTGCGTATCTAATGGTAAAACAGGCATTGAAACTGCACGGGCAATGAAGGTTTTACCAGATGTAATTTTTTAGATATTAATATGCCAATTATGAATGGTTTTGAATGCCTGAATGAACTTAAGAAGGAAAAACGATTGTCAGGTATTCCAGTAATTATATATACAACTTCAGATGATGGAAATGCAAGAAATATAGCAAGAGATTTAGGCGCTAAACTATTTTTAACCAAGCTCTCAACTCACCAAAAACTACATGAAAACTTAAAATTAATTTTAGAAACGATTTAACTTTAGAATTAAATAATCCTTTAAAAAATTTCTAATAAATCCATTGAAAAAATTTATATGATTTATCTTTAAATCAATTTAGTAAAGAGTGACACGTTTCTCTTAATAATATTATACGTATTTTGTAATTAAATTATGTACTCGATCTCAACCAATATTGCTGAACTTTCTTTTGATGAAAAAAATGCAGTGCTCTACATGACTATTATTGAAAATGCCGAAATGACAATGGAGAATACCAAAGATCATTATGAAAAAATTGAAAAGATCACTCAAAATAAAAAATATGCGGCATTGATTGATATGAGTAATTATTATATTACAAGCCCTGAAATATTATCACTTACCGCTCAAAAAAGTACATTTAAAAATAGAATTGCAACTATATATTATAATTCATCAATGTCTAATAAACTAACTAATGAATTTTTCAAAAATAATTATAAGCCCGAAATGGTTATTAAAACATTTAAAACAAAGGCAGAGGGTTTGAAATGGTGGCTGGAAGTAAAAGATGAAATGCTAAATATTACTCGTTAAGCTTTCACGAAAATGAATTTAATGACGACTTAAAAAGGAAAAAATTAATGCTTAACTTAAAGCCATAGGAAGGAATATAGTAAAAGTAGTTCCAATTTCGGTGATGCTTTCCGCTTTTATTGTTCTGAAAAGATTGCCCAAAATTTAAAAGAAAATCCTGCTATTTCAATCAGTGTTCATTCAAATTGGTATACAGAAAAAGAATACATTTTGTTTTATGAAGCGAAGATCTTGTTGCAGAAGATGCCATTGTAATTGATAAAATATCTGTAAAGGATTCTGCATTTATTGATTACCTTGATAGTAAAGTTGGTAAGGGATCGGTTACTATTCAGGATAAATGTGTAAAACTAATAGGACAACACAACTAAATATAAAATACAATCAGCTGATAAAAGAAAGACAGAAAAATTTTATGGCATTTTTTGAAACAGAAGAAATTAAAAGTAGGGTGAAACTACGGAGCGCAGCTTGTGTGCCTAATACCTTTAAACTAAACATTTATATGTTTTATTTGCACAATAACCTATAATTCTTATTTTTACGAATTAAATAAACCATTAGTAAATTTGGCAGTTGAACTAAAAAAAAATACAAAATCTGAGAATATCCCGGTGATAATCTTTTCTACCTCCACAGATCCAACAGACATAATGGAAACAAAAGAATTGGGTGCCTCAGGCTTTATCACCAAGCCGTCAAAAATCAGTGAACTCACGAAAATATTAAAAAATTTTATAATCAATTACACACATCAAGCAAAAACGGAAAATGAAAAACGAAGCAATTAAAATCTTTCAAAAGAAAAAAAGCAATATCCTTGAAAAGTGGATGACCCTTCAACTTCAGGATGAAGGATTACGTGAAGACCTTATTAGCAATGAGGATCTTCGTATTCAGTCAGAAGAATTACTGAGCTCATTTATCAGTACTTTATCAGATGCAAATATCGAGCACGTAAGTATAGATGATTTTGAAGCGGTTAAAGATATCCTTTCTTCAATCTCCATCTCACGTGCTAAACAAGGTTATAGTCCGCGCGAAACCGGCAATTTTGTATTAACTCTGAAAGAAGCATTATTAAATACGCTTAGTGAAGAGATGAAAGATCCCGAAGCGTTATATAAACAAAGCATGTTTATAAACAAGATCATGGATAATTTCGCTATAAACACGTTTGAAACGTTTATTAAAGGCAGAGAAGACGTGATCTACCGCCAAACGGATGAGATTACCCAAATTTCAACACCTGTTATCCGGGTGTGGGACGGAATTCTTGCTTTGCCAATTATTGGTACTTTAGATAGTGCGCGTACGCAAGTTGTAATGGAATCTTTATTACAGGAAATAGTTGAGACAGGAAGCAATATTGCTATTTTAGACATTTCCGGCGTTCCGGCAGTAGATTCATTAGTAGCACAGCATTTAATTAAAACAGTGGCTGCAACCCGTTTAATGGGTGCAGAATGTATTATTAGTGGTATTCGTCCTGAGATTGCTCAAACCGTTGTACATCTTGGTATTGATCTTTCACAGATCATCACTAAATCTACTTTGGCAAGTGCCCTTAAAACTGCATTTACTATTTTGAAATTAGAAGTGAATAAGAAACAAATAGTTAAACACCACTAAATCAACATGGAAAAAATACCTATTCTAAAAATGGGTCAGTTCCTGTTGGTTACAATACAGGTAGACCTATATGACCAGTTAGCCGAAAATCTCGAAGCTGATCTGGTAAACATGGTAAACAAAACCAACGCCCGTGGCGTTTTAATCGACGTTTCGTCTGTGTCCATTATCGATTCCTTTATGGGGCGCATTTTGGGCAATATTGCTATGATGTCTAAAATTATGGACGCCGATACGGTAGTAGTGGGCATGCAGCCCGCAGTAGCTATAACTTTGGTAGAGCTGGGTTTACCTCTTAAAGGCGTGTATACGGCTTTAAATGTTGAAAAAGGAATGGAATTGTTACACTCTAAAATTCTCCCGACCGAACAAAATCTGGAAGAAGATGACGACAATGACGCCCGTAGTTCTGAATAAAGACTCTATGATCATTGCCCGAGAGCAGGATGTTGTACCCTTTAGAAACAGGGTGAAAGAACATGCTGTGCGCATTGGCATGAGTTTGTTGAATCAAACAAAGCTTATTACAGGAGCAAGTGAGCTTGTACGGAACATGCTGAAATACGGAAAGGGTGGTATAGGGATGATTGAAATTTTAAGTAAAGGCCGCGACAATGGTATTAGGTTGATATTTGCGGATAATGGCCCCGGTATTCCGGATATACAAAAAGCAATGACCGATGGGTTTACCACGGGCAAAAGTATGGGGCTTGGGCTTCCTGGCACCAAACGCCTTATGAATGAATTTGATATTAAATCAGAAGTTGGCAAGGGTACTACAATAACAGTAATAAAGTGGAAAAATGGATAATATTCTATTTCAAAGCTATATCATTGAAGACCGGAGTTACGTAGCATTCATTAAACGTGAGATCCATAATCTTGTTCGTCTTCATTTTAGTGAAACACGCACGGCCGAGATAGACATCGTTGTTTCGGAAATGACCTCCAACCTGATTAAGTATGCCAAGAAAGGCGAACTATTATATAGAGTAAGTTCCGAGGCAAAAGAAATAATATTTGAGATCATTTGTATAGATTCCGGACCAGGGATTAAAGACATCATTCACTCTGCAAAAGATGGTGTTTCAACAAAAGGAACTTTAGGTCAGGGAATCGGTTCCATTATGCGGCTCAGTAATGTCGTCCAATTTTATTCTCAACAGGGTTGGGGTACAATTGTATATTCTAAATTCTACAATAGTCCTGATCATAAAATAAGCCATAACAAAGTCATAGTTCGATGCATTAATGTAGCAAAACCCGGCGAACAAGTTTCTGGTGATGGATTATGTGTACGCACTGTTGGTGATAAAACAATGATACTGATGGGTGATGGGCTTGGTCACGGCTCTAATGCCAAGGCGGCGGTTGATACGGCCATTTCAACCTTTAAAACGAGTATGATCTATGATCCCGCAGAAATGATCAGGGAAATGCATGCGAACGTAAAAAAAACCAGGGGGCTGGTTGCTACAGTGGCTTCACTGGATTATGCTTCAAAGCAATGGCAGGTTTGTGGCGTAGGCAATATCGCTACAAGATTGCAAAGAGGTTTAGAATACAAAAACTACATCAGTAATAATGGGATCATTGGATTGAACATTCCAACAAGACTCGAAAATAACTTGCTCGAAATGGAAAAATTTCAACAGATGATCTTTTGTTCCGATGGCATAAAAACAAACTGGGATTTAACAAAATACCCTTCCATTTTAAAATACGATCCAATGATATTAGCAGCAGCATTGTATAAAGAGTATGCGCGCTTAAATGATGATATGACAATATTAATTGTAAAGGTACTATGAAAGAAATTGTAAAGGTAAATCTAGAAAACGAGATGGACTTGATACTGGCGCACAAAAGCAGTATGAAGCTTGCTGAGCTATGTGGATTATCTGTATTGGTTCAAACTTCCTTTGCAACTGCAGTATCTGAAATTGGCCGGTGTGTAATAGGTAACAAGTACAGTAAATCTTTACTGACCTTAAAAATTAATATGGCCGTAGCTGCTAAAAAAGAATTGGTAGCTTCTGTAACTACACTTACCCCATTAATAAAAGATCACGATAAGGCAATTAAATATGCTACGCGTCTTACCAATTCGGTTAAAGTTAACGTTCAAAAAAATGTGACAGAGGTCATCCTTTCTGAGAAAATTAATTTTAGCGGGTTGATCAATAATTCTAAAATAGAGTATTTTATTAACTATTTCAAGACAGAACTGCCGCTCTCTCCTTACGACGAATTACGCAAAAAGAACATCCAGCTACTTGAAGTCTCAGAAAAATTATCGGATAGTGAAAATCAGTACAAAATGTTGACGGAAACTCTTCCTATTATGATGTTCACCTTGAATGCAGCTGGTTTTCTGACGTATGGCAATAAATGGCTGAAAGATTATTTTAATTTATTGGAGATCACTCCAGGCAAACTTAATTGGCACTCTTTAATACATCCAAAAGATACAAAAACGATCCGAGATGAGTGGGAAAAGATTCTCGGTAATCAAACGCAATTCAGAGCTGAGGGTAGGCTTAAAACCAAAAATCAGGAGGAACCCTTGTGGCACCTTGTGTCATTAATACCAACCAAAAATGAAAATAAGGAAATTATATCTTGGACGGGATCATTCGTTGACATTAATGCACAGAAGTTGGTAGAAGACACTCTTAAAAATAACTCGGATCTTAAAGCAGCCCAACGGCAATTATTACATTCACAAGGTAAGCTGGAAGATAAAGTAAAAGAACTAAATAAATCCAATCACGATTTGGAACAATTTGCCTATGTAGCCAGTCACGACTTACAAGAACCATTGAGA
>JACDED010000156.1 GCA_013816615.1 Bacteroidota bacterium | reverse complement strand
GGTTTGCACTGGTCAATTTCAACCGGTTTCAAGTGGTCAATTTAAATCGGTCTGGGCTGGTCAACTTCATCGGTTTTTGCACAATATAGTGGGATATGATTTTGACTCGGATGAAACAGATTTCTTTGAAGCAAAACGCAATTCTGTTTTTGGTCATCGACAATAATTTTATAAGATCATTTACCGTCCCCTATACTGTCCCCTTAAAAATCAAAAACCCTGTAAGCTTATGACTTACAGGGTTTTGAAGAGTTTACTCGCGGACTGGACGGGACTCGAACCCGCGACCTCCGCCGTGACAGGGCGGCATTCTAACCAGCTGAACTACCAATCCGTTTTCCGAATCCTTACGAATTCGGAGTGCAAATTTAATCGTTTTATTTTATCTCACAAACTTTTTCTGTAAAAAAATTTACATTCCTAAAATTTGTTGTGCATGATTGGCCGAATCTACCTTTGTAATTACTTCTTTTATAATGCCATCAGGGCCAATTACAAAAGTTGTTCTTAATAGACCATCATAAATTCTGCCCATAAATTTTTTGGTTCCCCATACATCGTAAGCTTTAATAATCTTCATGTCCGTATCTGCCAGTAAAGGAAAAGGCAAATTGTACTTGGCTATAAATTTGGTATGTGAGCGCTCATCATCAGGGCTCACGCCTATTACAGCGTAATTACTATCGCTTAGATATTTATACTCGTCGCGCAGGTTACATGCCTCTTTGGTGCAAGTCTCGGTATCATCTTTCGGATAAAAATAAAGAATAAGGTTTTTACCAATAAACATTGCTGAATTAAGGGTATTTCCATCCTGATCTTTTCCTTCAAAATAAGGAGCTTTGTCGCCGGCATTTAAATGGGTCTTATGCGCGACGAAACTGGGCTCTTCCTCGTCTTTACCTTGTGGCGTATCGTTGCTTGAGCTTTCAGTATGCGAGCTTTCAGATCCTGAAGATTCGTTGGTTGAGCTTGAGTTGTTCTCTTTTGTAGTCGTTTCCACATCAGGTGTACGTGTTACAACATTTTCAACCACTTTCTTAACTAATTTTACAGCGCTCTTAAATGCATCTACTACAGGAGTTTCAGCTTTTTTAATTGCTTTTTTTACTGTTTTTTTAGCTACGGCTTTTTTAACGGCTTTAACTACTTTTTTAGCAACCTTAGCTGCTTTTTTTGGTGCTGCTTTTTTAGCAACTTTTTTTACCGTTTTCTTAGCTGCTTTTACAACTTTTTTAGCAGCTTTTTTTACCGCTTTCTTCGCAACTTTTTTAGTTACTTTTTTTGCAGCTTTCTTAACTACTTTTTTTGCTTTTGATGCTGTTTTTTTAGCGGCTTTTTTTACCGACTTTTTTGCAGCACCCGCTTTTTTAGCAGCTTTCTTAACTGCTTTTTTCATCGGTTTTTTCGCCGATTTTTTTGCTTGTTTTTTTGCCATAACGCTTAGGGTTTATGTTTAGTGTAACAGTTGTTTGTTTATTTTGTTTTAAAATTACTTGCTCATAATATTTACAGTACAATTTAATAGGGCATATTTCGCATTTAGGATTTCTAGCCAAACACACATATCTTCCATGTAATATTAACCAGTGATGCGCTTTAGGTACAAGATGCTCAGGTATAAATTTAATCAATTGTTTTTCAGATTGCAAGGGATTTTTAGCATTTGTAGTTAATCCTATTCTGTTGCTTACTCTAAAAACGTGCGTATCTACCGCCATAGTTGGCTTATCGTATATTACAGAAGCTATTACATTGGCCGTTTTACGCCCAACGCCCGGCATTTTTACCAACTCATCCACCTCCCCCGGCACCACGCTGTTAAAGTCTTTTACAAGCATATTGGCCATGCCTACAAGATGTTTGGCCTTATTATTTGGATAACTAATGCTTCTTATATAGCTAAATATCGTTTCGGGGCTTGCCGCAGCCATAGCTTCTGCCGTAGGATAATCTTTAAACAGTTTTGGCGTGGTTAAATTAACACGCTTATCTGTACACTGTGCGCTTAATATTACAGATACCAATAACTCAAAGGGATTGTTATAAACAAGCTCTGTCTCGGCCAGGCCAACGTTCTTGTCAAAATAATCCAACACCTGTTTATAGCGTTCCTCTTTGGTCATATATTCGTTTATCGTTAGTAAAATTAGATTTTTTTATAGATTAATCTATTAACTAATCATTAATTTTGTTTTTGTACAAATGATTCGCAAATCTTATACCTCTTTATTTTACCCTGCATTGATTTTTTGCAGCATTTTGCTGTTTAGCTTAACCTCTTGTGGACCAAAAGAACCAAAGGAAAAAGTAAAGACAGATCATACTCAAAACATTAATGAGGCCGAGCTAAAGAACCAGTTCGTAAAAGCAAATAAACAAATAGTGCAAAAAGAAATTGATGAAATGGATTATTATGTAAAAACACATAAAATGCCATTTGTAACCACAACTTCAGGCATTCGCTATTACGTTTACAAACCTTCTGCCAAAGGCGATAGCATTAAAGATGGAGATGAGATTGTAATGAACTTTAGAGTTTCTTTATTGGATGGTACGGAATGCTATTCATCCAAAACAGAAGGTAAAAAAACATTTATTGTAGGTAACGAAGATCTTGAAAGTGGCATACACCGCGGCGTAAAATATTTAAAACATGGCGATAAAGCCTTGCTGCTTATCCCTTCACACCTTGCCCATGGGCTGTTGGGCGATATGAATAAAATTCCACCGCAAATGCCAATAATTTATGATGTTGAGATCTATTAAGGCAAAAGCAATTACACTTCTTTCGTTATTTGTTGTTTTACTGTTTGTAAACGGTTGTAAACGCAATAAGGAAAAGTATTATTCGTATAACGACCTGGGTTATTATTATCAATTGATCGCATTCAATTCAACAACAGCCACTTATCAGCCCAATAGTGTTGCCTGGGTAGATGCAAACTTTAAAACCCAGTCAGATTCTGTATTTTGGGACAGTCGCAATAATTTTAATGATAATTTTTTTGTTGCTCTTGATTCTCTTTCTACCACTAATTTTTTAAAGAATTATATTTCAAAGCTTACCGTTGCGGATAGCGCTTGCTTAATGATCCGCACTAAAGATTTTTTTAAACAACAATTTGGTTCAGATAAAATTCCTTTTTTTAGTGCAAAAGATACGGTTGTAAAGATCGATGTAAAGATCCGGTGTATAATGAGTGCAGATGAATATAATAACCGCGCGGTAAATCTTTTAGCGCAGGAAACAGAACAAATTGAAGCTTATTACAAGTCGCCACAGGACTTTGAAATGGCCCGCGATACCTTCGGTTTTTATTGGATAGATAAACCGCCACCATCCGATCTGCCGGTTACGGTTTACAAAAACACGGTGAAATTAAGTTATACCGGTACCTTTTTAAATGGCCGTATTTTTGAGCAATCGCCGGTAAATTTTGAGGTTTCTTATGGAACTCCTGACCAGTTAATAAAAGGATTAAATTATGTTATAAAGAGGCTAAAAAAGGGTCAAAATGCAAAAATAATATTACCTTCACGGCTCGCTTTTGGAGAAAATGGAAGCACTAATGGAATTATTGCTCCCTACACTCCTTTAATTTATGAAATAAAGATAATTGATGTAAAAACCAATGATGGTGCATAAAGCCCAACATTTTAAAATATAAAAACAACAAAAAAAGCAAATGAAAAAAATAACTCTTCTATCAGCAGCAGTAGCTTTAATATTTACAAGCTGTTCAAAAGATTCAGATTTTGAAGGCTATACAAAAGCCGAAAATGGTTTACATTACAAATTTTTTAATCACAACGAAGGTGGTGCTAAAATTAATGAAGGTGATGGTATTACTTTTAGTTATGTGATCGCTAATAACAAAAATGATTCGGTTATTGTAGATTCTAAATCTGTTAGCCAGGATGGTTCGGGTTATACAAAATTCTTAATGCCAAAAACTTCTTTTGTTGGAAGTTTGGAAGATGGTATGACTATGATGAGCAAAGGCGATAGCGCTTCGTTTATTTTTTCTGCAGATTCTTTCTTCTTTAAAACTATGAAGTATAAAGAATTGCCACCGCAATTTAAACCGGGCGAAAAATTAAAAGCCACCGTAAAAATTAAAGATGTTCTTGGTAAAAAAGAATTAGAAGCCAACCAAAAACAACAAATGGCTGACCAGGAAAAAGTGATGAAAGAAATGGAGTCAAAAGAAAAAGGTGATCTTGATAAATATTTAGCTGACAATAAAATTACTGTAAAGCCAACTGAAAGCGGTTTATACTTTGCGGAAACAAAAAAAGGATCGGGCGCTCATCCAAAAGTAGGAGATCAGGTAGAAGTAAATTATACAGGCCGTTTATTAGATGGTAAATTATTTGATACTTCAATTGAATCGGTTGCAAAAGCTGAAAATGTATTTAACCCACAAAGACCATACGGACCATTTAAATTTATTTTAGGACAGGGCAAGGTTATTAAAGGTTGGGATGAAGCAATTAGTATGTTAGCTAAAGGCGGTAAAGCAAAAATTATTTTACCATCTAACTTAGCTTACGGACCAAATGGTGGCGGACCAATTCCTCCATTTGCACCATTAACATTTGAAGTTGAATTAGTTAGCTTTGGCCCTGCTCCTGCTCAACCGGAAGGACAAATGCCTCCTCAATAATTTGGCAAACTTATTGTAACAAGCATTAAAAAAACATAAACGATGAAAAAGTTACTTTTAATAGTTACTGCAATTACAACTCTAAGCTTTGGAGCTGTTGCACAAAAAAAAGAAAAACAAAAATTAAGCAAAATGGATAAAGAATTTTTAAGCAAACAAGCAGATGGCATGTATGCCAAATTTGAAACAAGCAAAGGTGATATTTATACTACTTTGGAGTTTAAAAAAACACCAATGACAGTTGGTAACTTTGTTGGTTTAGCAGAAGGTAAAATTAAAAATACCGCTAAAGCAGAAGGCGTGCCTTATTATGATGGATTAATATTTCACCGTGTAATTCCAAACTTTATGATCCAGGGCGGTTGCCCTTTAGGAAAAGGTATGGGAGATCCGGGTTACAAATTTCCTGATGAAACAGATACTTCATTAAAACACAGCGGCCCGGGTGTATTATCTATGGCTAATAGCGATCCTCAGGGTTCTAAGCAAGCGTTTAGCAATGGTGGTAACACAAATGGCAGCCAATTCTTTATTACTCACGTACAAACAAGCTGGTTAGATGGTTTTCATACAGTGTTTGGTCACGTTGTTCAAGGACAAGATGTGGTAAACAAAATTGCAGGTAACGATACAATTAAACATGTTGTTATTTTACGTAAAGGAAAAGAAGCAGAAGCATTTGATGCAGCCGCAACTTTTGAAAAAGAAAAAGGCGCATTTACTTCTAAAAATGCTGCAAAAGAAAAAGCTGCAGACGAAGCAAGATTAAAAGCTAACGAAGCTGTTTTAAAAGAATTTGCTAATGGTAAAACTACTGCAAGTGGCTTAAAATATATTGTATTAAAAGAGGGAACTGGTGCTACACCTGTTGCAACAAGCAATGTAAAAGTACATTACACAGGTACGTTTACGGATGGTAAAGTATTTGACAGTAGCGTGCAACGTGGCCAACCAATTGATTTTGGTTTAAACCAGGTAATTCCGGGGTGGACAGAAGGTGTTCAATTAATGAAAGAAGGCGCTAAATACAAATTCTTTGTTCCTTACAACTTAGGTTATGGTGAGCAAGGTTATCCGGGCGCCATTCCACCAAAAGCAGATCTTATTTTTGAAGTTGAACTAATTAAAGTAAACAACTAATAAAGTTTAAATTATTATTTAAAAGCCTTCCAAAAAATGGGAGGCTTTTTTATTTTGTGCTGGCATAAAATTTTCATGTATATATTAAACCTATTTTGTTATGGATAAGGATTTAAAAAATACGGAAAAAATTAAAGAAGATGAAAATCACGATTTTCCCGGCTACCCGATGTATGCAACAACGGATGATATTTATAGCAAATTGAAAGAAGAAACAGAGCTCGATCCTGAAGATGTTTCAAAAATGAAAGCCAAAAATGAAGATCCGGATGCAAAGTTGAATGAGAAGGATTTTAAGGATGATATGAGTGGTGGAGACCTTGATATTCCCGGATCTGAATTAGATGATGCGCAGGAAGATATTGGAAGTGAGGATGAGGAAAACAATGGTTATAGCCTTGGTGCAGATAAAGATTAACAGATAAATATACGGTTCTTTAATTTAGAACCTTATTAATAGCAGGATAGAATTAAGATTCGACCCCTGCTATTATATTTTTACCCCAATTACGCAAACATTCCTTCGGCAAGCTCAGGATAAACGACTCGTTTGCGTATTTATATTTTTACGCCAATTACGCAAACATCGTCAACCTGTTCGAGGTTGCCTTTCCAGAGATCAAATTTTTCTGAAAGAACAGATTGTTGTTCATCACAATTCATTTTATTAATCGAAACTAATACTTCCTGGAAGGCTTTATACATGAATTTTTTTCCGTTTGGTCCACCAAACTGATCAGGATATCCATCAGTAAAAGTATAAATAGTACTATCGGGTTCAATAATAAAAGTTTTTTGAGTAAATGGAATAAGATCGCCGCTGCTAATACCAACCGGAAATTTATCTGGTTTAATTATTTGTATATGCGAACCTTTAATGATCCATACCGGGTTATTTGCCGCTGCGGTAACCAATTCTTTTGTTGATCTGTTAATGCGACAGATACTCATATCCATTCCATCTTTATTCTCCCCTACTTCACCTTTTTGTTTTAAAGCCTGAATTATTCTTTGGCGCAAAATATTAAGTATCTCTGCGGGTTCATTCACATTTCCTTCGTTTACAATTTCATTCAATAAAGAAGAAGCCAGCATACTCATAAAACCTCCCGGCACGCCATGTCCGGTACAATCTGCGGTTACATAAAAAATATACTTATCTTTTTCACTAAGCCAGTAAAAATCGCCGCTCACAATATTTCGGGGTTTAAAGAATACAAAAGCATCTTTAACAACATTTTTAAGATCCATCTCTTTTGGAAGAATTGCGGTTTGAATTTTTTGCGCGTAATTTATACTATCTACAATTTCTTTATTTTGATGTTCAACCAAAGTACGTTGCATAATTACTTCTTCGTTTTTTTGATTAAGTAATTTATTTGCTTTTCGTTTACCGATGTTACTCCAGATTGCCCAGCCAGAAAAGGCCAGCAGCAGGAGCGCTCCGCCTATTAATATCTTTTGGTTCCTGCTTTTTAGCTCAAGATTTTTATTGAGCTCTTCATTTTTAAAATTAGTTAGCTCAATTTCTTTTGATTTTTTTTCGTTCTCATACATTGCTTCCAGCTTAGCGCTTTCGGCAGTTCTGTTCGAATTAAAGAGGCTGTCTTTTATTGTATAAGCCTCTTTTAAAAAAGAATGTGCTTTATCTTTATTACCGGTTTTTTCATAAAAATTATATGCGCCATCGTATGCACTATATTTAGCGCGTAGATTTTGTAGGCTGTCAGCAAGCTTTATACATTGAGAAATACATTTCTCGGCTTTTTTCATATCGTTTACTTTAGTATAAAGGTTCCCCAGGTTATTTAACGATGTGATCATTCCTGTGGTATGATTAGCTTCGCTTTTTAACTTAATTGATTTTTCGAGGCATTCAATTGCTTTCGGATAATCTTTCATTTCCATGTATAGAATTCCCAGGCTGTTGAGATTAACACCTATCCACCGCTCACTATTAATACTCTCGGCGTTTCTTAAAGAACGATTTAAATAGAACAAGGCTTTATCATAGTCCTTGTTATTTCTATATAATACACCAAGATTTTTATCATTATCAATATAACTGTTCAGTAAAACACCCGAAGGCCCGGTAAATTGTTTAAATTTTTCTTCGGCCGCCAGTAAATAGGTCATCGCTTTCTCAAAATTTTTAGATTCTTTCAATATCACACCCAGCCTGTTCAGTAGTATCGCTTCTGGTCGTGTATTACCCTGATTTTGTTTAAGCTCGGTTAATACTATTTTCATAGCACTGTCCTGTTCATTAGCAGCTACATATACCCGTGAAATATTTAAAACAATTTCAATTTGTTTATCTCTAAGCTTTTTATCTTTATATAATTTATACGCTTTAGAATAAAACCCAATAGATTTTCCATAAAAGCCTAACTTCAATTCTTCATTTCCGAGCTGGCTATACACCAAGGCCTGTAGTTTAACAGGTAATGGCTTTAAATAGGAGAGGATTTCTCTGCGTGCATTGGCAGTATCTTTTTTATAGAGTTTTTGAATTTCTTTTTTGATAAAGGGTTCTTGAGAAGAATCGGGAAGCTGAAGAATGTTCTTTACAAAATCAGTTTGACCATTAAATATAAACGTCAGAATACAAAAAAATATTAAACAGATCTTTTTAATTGAAAAAATATTGAGAATGTAAAACTAATATTTCTTTTTTATTTTATAATACGGAAAACAGTGATTTATGGAATTTTTGATCACAAAATATTTTTCAAAAAGGCTAAATATATTGGGTCAACTTAATTTTCTGGGGAGCAGATTCATTAAGCAAACAGTTTCCCTAACCTAAACAAGAAGAATTTAACATCAGTTACGCCTCTTAAATTGGCTCTAAAGAGTTTTATTTTGGAGTTAAAC
>JACDED010000237.1 GCA_013816615.1 Bacteroidota bacterium | reverse complement strand
AAGCAAGCGTTGTATTGGTAAAAGGACTGGATAAGGTTACCGAAGGCGTCCACGCATAATTTGCCCCTGAGATAAAATTAGAAGTTAAGGTCGCAGAGGTGGAAGGACAAATAGTTATCGGCGGGCTTAAAACAGGATAAGGGATCGGAAGAAAATTTACAGACAAAAATCCCGTGGAGCCGGAATTAATAAGGCGAAATTCGACCGTAGTGGCAGGGCCTATAAACCCGCTCCATGCTGCTGTATGGGAATCGCAGCATACCGCATGCGAAAATGTGAGCACACCGTCAATGTATAAACCTATATTGTCATCGTGGGTAAGAATATCAACTTGGTAATAGCCGCAGGGAATATTTGTGCGTTTAAAGCTCATCGACCATGGTGCACCGGCAAACGAACAACCATTGTATGCTGTGCCGCTGGACGTAGTTGTATTGGTGCTGGGCCCATTAGTGCTGTTCCACCTTGTTTGTGTATTAAAACTCAAATTATTCTCTGTATAAAAGCCGTAATAATTACTGAATGTTTGATTGAAGTGGGAGTATACATTCCATCCGCCGCTTCCGAAAACAGTTTGGGAAGGCGATGCGGGGGGAGTTTGCACCGTAATGATTTTTGTTGCACTAATTACCGCGCAGTTATTTGATCCACTCACCGTATAGGTGGTTGTAACCGAAGGATTGGCCACTACAGTATTACCGGTAGTTGTATTCAAGCCGGCAGCAGGCGACCAGGTGTAACTGTTAGCGCCACCGGTTGTTAGGGTAGCAGAGGTGGCACCATAACAGATCAGGGTTGGAGTAGCGGCAATGGTTGTTGTAGGTAATGCATTTACCGTGGTAAGAATAGTATTGGTAACGGAGCAGCCCGTAAAGGCATCTGTGCCGGTTACAGAATAGTTGGTAGTAACTGTTGGCGAGGCCACTACCGATGCGGAAGTAGATGTATTTAATGAAGATGCAGGATTCCAGGAATAGGTTAATGTTGCAGTACTACTGCTATTCACTGTAATAGAGGTGGACGAACCAGAACAAATTGTGGCTGGAGGACTAAAAGTGAGCGGGTTTACGGGCACAAAATTTACGTTTAAATATCCAGGACCGCTACCATTCGTAAATCTGAATTCTATGGTGGTTGAAGGGCCTATAAAACCCGTCCAAACATTTGTATGGGCATCGCAGCAACCTATGTGCTGGTATACGTTAACACCATTAATAAATAAATAGACCTGATCATCATGTCCCGCAATATCTATCTGATAATAACCGCAGATAAAATTCGTTCTTTTATAGATCACAGAATAATTGGTATTGCCAAAGGGGCAGCCACTGTAAGCAAGGCCATTAACGGCGGAAGCCGTGCTTGGACTGTTCGTATTTACCCATTTGCCGGTTGATGCAATGTTTAGCGCGTTTTCTGTATAAAACCCTTGGTAGTTAGTTGAGAAATTATTGTTGCCGAGATAACAATAGGCATTCCAAACGCCGTTCCCAAACACCGAAGGCGTGCCTGAGGCGACGCTCACCAGGATATTAGTACCATTATCGGCACTCGTTACAGCAGGTACAGAGCTAACCACTCTTATCCGGTAACCTGCGCCTGCAGGCGTGCCCACAGGCATAGCCATGCTAAAGCTTCCTGAAGCGGTGGAGGTATAACTTGTTATCGTAGTGGGTGCGGTAAAACTTCCGAAAGGGTCTGATAATTGAAATGTGAACACATTTCCAGTGCCAAAATTACAGGTTTTGGTAAAAGACACATTAAAGATCTCATTCTGGCAAAACTGGGTAACTAAAATAGTGGGTGTACTTATAACAGGGGCATTAACGGTAAAGTTGTAGCCGTTGTCTGAGCCAAATAGTGAAGGGTTTGAACTAATCGTACGAATACGGTACAAAGAGCTGGTTCCGGTGGTAAAAGGAATAACACAACTAATACTACCTGCGGTAGTTGCCGTGCGCGTACCTATGGTCACCGGACTACTAAAGCTACCTGAAGCATCGGAGAGTTGGGCGGTAAAAACATTCGGTGTTGGCGTATTGCTAAAGGTACCGGTAATAGCGTATGTAACATTAACCGCAACACCCGCACAATAAGGCACTGTTCCGCTAATTGTGGTTGTGGTTATTGATTGTGAAAAATTAGATCCTGCATAAATGAAAAATGAAAGAACGAAGACTTTTCGTAAAAAGCGAGATATGTATTTTTTTTCCATGTTTAGCAGTTATAGTATGCTGCAAAAGTACAGCTTTAAAACCACGTTAATGATTTTTTAGCACATTACTTTCGTACAATCTTCACTTAAATCTTACATTCCATCACGTTTAACCAGGCACTTACACTAGCCGCAACAGAATAGCAACAGCAATCGCATGCCCGGAAACACAAACGTTTTATTATAGCGCGATAATTGCACCTGTACAGGTTGCTGTTATCGTCGTTTTTCCGAAGCCTGTTTAATGTGATTTAAAACCCGGTTATGAATTCATGAACAAATAATCCATCTTTAAAATCCACTTACCACAAAAAAATAAAAAAAATTGTCATTACAAATAAGAAGAGATGTTTTTCAGGCAATTGCCGACCCCACAAGAAGAGAGATCATTAACATGGTAGCACGTGATTCTCTTAACTTAAATTCAATTGCTTCAAAATTTGATATGATACTAATTAGTGTTCTAAATTATACAATAAGTGATTGCGATTAGTTAATGATGTTAAATATGCTTTATTTTTATTTAAACGTTTAATT
>JACDED010000236.1 GCA_013816615.1 Bacteroidota bacterium | reverse complement strand
TGCAAGCGGCGAACGTACTTTAGGGAAAGATCCTGTAAGCGGCAAGCCGGTAACCGTTCGTATTGGTCGTTTTGGTCCTTTAGCGCAAATTGGCGAAACTATTGAAGGTTCAGAAGAAAAACCACGCTTTGCCAGCTTAAGAAAAACACAAAGTATTGAAACTATTACATTAGAAGAAGCTTTGGACCTTTTTAAATTACCTATGAATTTAGGAACTTATGAAGGAAAAGAAGTTGTAGTGAGTGTTGGAAGATTTGGTCCGTATATTAAATTAGACGAAGCTTTTATTTCTATACCAAGAACAATGGATCCTTTAGGAATGGATCTTGAAGCTGCAATTGCTATTATAAAAGAAAAAGAATTGGCCGACGCACCTGTTGCTCATTACCAGGGTAAAGGTGTAACAAAAGGCAAAGGGCGTTTTGGTCCGTTCATTAAATACGAAGGTTTATTTATTAATGTACCGCGTGCTTATGATTTTGATAATTTATCGCAAAGTGATATTGAAGAGCTGATCGATAAAAAATTAACCAAAGAAGCTAACCGTTATATCCAAAATTGGGAAAACGAAAAGATCTCGATTGAGAACGACCGTTGGGGACCAATTATTAAATTTGGAAAGCTGAAGCTGAAATTAATAAAAGATGGTGGTGGAAAATATACACCGGATGAATTAGCTGAGCTTCCTTTAGAAGATGTAAAAGCAATGATCGTTAAACAAGTGCCAAAAGCATTTGATAAAAAAGGCGGTAAAAAAGCAGCTGCTAAAAAAACAGTAGTTAAAACATTGCCAACAGCAAAAACAGCTGCAAAAGCAGTTGTAAAAAAAGCAGCGAGTAAAAAAGCAGCACCGGTAAAAAAAGCAGCGTCAACAAATAAAGCGGTAATTAAAAAAACAATTAAAAAAGGCGCCGCAAAAAAAGCAGCTAAGAAAAAATAATCAATGTCACTTCGAGCGGGGTTGGGAAGCATGTAAAAGTAAAAAAGCGAAACTATCTTTCGCTTTTTTTATAAGCCGTGAACACACATGTGTTTCGGCCTTTTAAAATTTTGCGTAAAAAATCAATATTTTTCAAAAGGGTAGGCTTGTGTGAAGATGATTTTTGCCTCTCGCGAAGCGCTTAAATCATCAGGCTTGAAGAATATAGATTTTTAGTAAAATTTTAAGAAGCCTTGACTTTTTTGGTACTTTTTGTGTTAAGGCAAAAAGTAACGCGAAAAATTAAATGTATTCCGCTTCGCTGCATTGGGGGGTTCGCTTCTTCCGATAGCTATCGGATTTCTAATGCTTGGCGTATACAATGCGTGAGGGATAGAGCCTTTGTTTGAGCTCTTTTTTGAGACCTGGAAGGCGAAAAAAAGCGAGTGGCCCTTCGTTAAGCTCAGGATACTTTAGCCCGACCCGCAGTGATACGCCCAAAAGAATAGTAACCCTGATTTTTAATTTTATAGCCGAATAACTTAAGACTATTGTTGGTGCGCTTTATTTCACAAGTTTAAGGTCTATACTTGCTTTTGCTTAAAATTTTCTGGCTATCTGTTTCGTTCATCAATTGTTCAAGAGTAACCTCTTTGTTATTTTTCATATAGCTGCGCACTATCTGCCAACCAATCCACATAGCAATACGCGGCGGGCATTCTTTGCTTATCGCTCCGGTAAAAGGGCCGTCGGTTGTAAGCTCCTGCACGGTCTTTAAATTATTTTCATACAAACGGTTCTTCTCAGCAAAATAACCCCATAAATTTTTTTCGTTCTCATCGCAATATTTCATTTGCTTACTTGTGTAGCCAATTATTAAACTATCATTTGTGTTTGGTAACAAAGCATTAATAGCATAAAATATTTTTCCATAAAAAATGGTGTGATATAATAATGTGTTTATAGATTTTGCATTATCAAACTCTATAAGCATCCAGCCTTTTGCAAGGTTAGGTAAAATGTAATTCTCATTCATCATCCTTACCTGGTATTTTGGCGTGTTAAGCATTTGATAGAATTTTGCCGTATCATTCAAATACATATCCATACCTAATATCAAAGCACTATCCATATACGCAACTGCATAATTATAACCGGTTGTGCAGGTAATTAATTTTGTTGGTAATCTTCTTTTAGGGAAATGGTATTTAAATCGTTTTACGCAGTTCGTTAATTCGTTGTTTATTTCTTCTATGGCCGCATCGGGGTATAATTTACGCACATAGGCATAGGTCTCTTTCATATCTTTATCCTGTGTAAAATCTAATACTTTTGATTTGTACAAGCTGTCACGCGTGCCACCAAGAGGATTAAGAAATCCGGAAATATAATGCTCATAGTAAGTGCCATACTTAGCATTCAAGGCTTTATTCTTTTCATCAAAGTTAGCAGCGTTTATTGCAAACAGATCGTTTTCTAATCTTAGTACTTCAAGCGGTTTTGCATCTACTCCCGAAATATCTACATCAAGGGCATTGTTTTTGCAAGAAGTAAGTACCAGGATGAAAATTGGGATAAAAAGAATTCTTTTACACATGAAGGAAATTTTTATATTTGTAAAGTTAATTATAAATTAAAATAATGATGAAAAAATTACTATTCACTTTTATCTCAGTTAGTATGTTATGCGCTTCTTTAAACGCTCAAACTACAACTACTGTAACCCCTACGCCGGAAGTAGATCGCAAAGAAGCAGAATTTGATAAAAAATTCCGTTTTGGCATCCGCGCTACGCCGCAGCCAACATGGTATAAAAGCGATAATAATAATTCAAAA
>JACDED010000155.1 GCA_013816615.1 Bacteroidota bacterium | reverse complement strand
CCCTACAGGTGCGTTATCAATAACGATATAATCATATTGTTGTTTTAGCTCATCAATAACTTCAACCAGCTTTTTACTTAATATCAACTCAGATGGATTTGGAGGTGAAGGCCCTGCTGTAATGAATTTTAAATTATCCATTGGGCTATCATTAAAACATTCATCCAGGCGACTAATGCCCGTTAAAATGGTACTCATACCAATATTATTTGACACCCCAAAGCCTTTGTGGATCTTTGGCTTACGCATATCCAGATCAATAATAACAACTTTTTTACCTGTAAAAGCCAATATGCCGGCAATATTAATGGCCACAAATGTTTTACCCTCACCACTTATGGTAGATGTAATTGAAACGATCTTAGGCCCTGGTGTGGCATCAATAAATGTAAGGTTTGTACGAATAGACCTGAACGCTTCACTGATAATTGCTTTTGGGTTTTTATCTACAATTAACTGTGATACCGGAATGTCACTTTGGTATTTTGGTACAATACCTAACAACGCAATGTTACCGGTAGAATAGCGTGTAATATCTTTTAAAGAATAAATTTTATCGTGAAAAATATAACGTATAAATACTAAGGCTAATGATACCATTATAGATGCCAGCAAAGCTATAAGTATTGCGTTTTTTTGACTTGGAGAAACTTTTGCGCCAATACCAAGGGCTTTTTCTAAAATAATGTTCTTAGATACATAACCTGCTTTTGAAATAGAGAATTCGGTTTTCTTTTCAAGCAGCATGGTGTAGTATTTTTCACTGATAGAATACAATCTGCTCAGGCGCGAAAATTCTACTTCATCTTCCGGATTCTGGCTTAGTTTTGATTTAAAGTCAGAAGATTTTTCAAGTAAATTCTTATATTTTGTTTTGTATTTAAGCTTAACCGCATCTAAACTTTCTAATAATAATTTACGTTGATTCTCTAACTGGTAATTAATTTGTTTTATGTTTTCAGAATTTGGTGTAACAGCGTACAACAAATTCTCTTTTTCTATTAATAGTTTTTGAATGTTTTGCGTAATATCTTTTACCAGGTTTTCGTATTCAGTACCCGAAATTAAAGAGATAAGCTGGTAAATATCTACACCTTTGTTCTTATTAATATTTATCTGTATCTCAGTAATTATCTTCTCTTCCATCTCCACCTTTAGCAATTGCTCTTCAACCGATGAGTATCTAAGAAGTTCTGAATTTAAAAGGATATCTTTTTCACTAAAATTTTTTTCCTGTTTAAATTTTTGAAGATTGCCTTCTGTATCCTTCAGATCATTAAAAACAACACCTAACTGAATATCGATAAATGATAAGATATTACGCGAGCTTTCACTCTTTCTTTCCACATCATAAGTAAGATATTCTTCGGTAATGGCATTTACAATATCGGTAGATTTTAAAGCGTTAACGTCCTGCACGCGAATTAAAATTGTTTTAGCCAGCTCGTTTATCATCCTTACTTCCAGCTTACTTTGTAAAATAGAGGTAACAGCATCAACATTAGAAATAGTAAAGTAAAGCGAGCTGTTTTCTTTTATAATTTCGTTTACACGCTCTTTACTTAGTTTTGGATTTATAAAAATGTTTATATCAAACTCGCTTGTTTTTACCCAGTCGTTTACCGTAAATTTCAAGGCGCGGCCGCCTATTTTTAAAATACCCTCGGTATGCCCCGCGTTTAACTCAACATAAATTTTTTGATCGTAAATAATACCCGATTTTGGATTTATCTTAATGAAATAAGGCGAATTGTGATACAGTTCATTACTCTTAAAAGTTCCTTCACTAAAGTAATTTACACTTATATCTAACTTTTCTACAACTCTTTTTAAAAATACTTTTGATTTGATCTGTTCAACAGCTTCGGCCATTAAGTTGTTATTATTATCAAAATTATTAAGTTTTAAGATATCATCCGCTTTATTGGCATCGTTTATTTGTAAAACAGCTTTTGATTCGTAAACCGGTTGACTATAGCGCAGGTATAAAAATGCTAATGAAAATGAGATCAAAAAGAAAAGGACAATAAATACTCTGCTTTTATTGAATAAAAAAGCAATTACACCAATATCAAAATTGGTATTAAACCTTTCGGTAATATCCTTTAACTGGTTATTTGTTGATTCTACCTGAGGATCTAACATCTTTTATCTTATTCTGTAAAATTGAACCAGTATTAAGGCAGTTGTAAGTAAGGTAAGTAAAGGTGCTAATTCTGTAACAATTGTTTTAAACGGCCTGTATCTTGGCTCAACATAAATAATATCACTAGCCTGAACTTTAGCATAAGCCTGGGTTATTCCTTCAATTCTCGAAAGGTCCATCAAATACACATACGGCTTTTTAGTTGGATCCGGATTTTCCCGTATTAATTTTATTTTATAAGCTTTACCGTCTTCCGGTATACCATTTGCTGCCGCAATTGCTTCCATCACCGTTGTGTTATTATTTACCATTGGTATAACCTTGGCCTGACCGGTAAGACCAGGAAAAACAATAACCCGTTTATTAATCACTTTAAGGGTAACAAATGGTTTAACGTAAAATTCCGAATACCTTTCTTCCATTAATTTTTCAGCTTCTTTTAAAGTAAGCCCAACCACCTTAACTCTTCCCAGCAAGGGCATTTTAACATTACCATCACTTTCAACAATTACGTCTAAGTCATTTCTTAAAATTGCAGCTCCCGAATTTGCAAGATCTATTAGCTTAAATCCATCATTTGGGTAAATACGGTATTGGATCGCATCGTTTGCTGCAATCTTGTAATCCACTCTGCTCAAAGAATCTATTAATTTATCATAAGTATAATCTTTAGGAGTTTTAAGCATTAGATTAGACTTAAATATCTTACAAGAAGAAAAAGTAAGGATAAATAAAGAAAATAGGATAAGGTTTCTCATAGTTATATTACAAATATATTAATTTTAAAGCAACTATTAACACAAAGCTAAATAGGATATTCAATTCGTGCATGGTAAATATTCATTAAGCGTTTTTTAAAGATCTTACGAATTGTTGTGATATCTTTAAAGGTAATATCAGAGTTAATGAATTGATTTTGCTGGATCTTATAATCAATGATGTTATCTACCAATTCGTTTATTGATAAGGCATCGTGTACTTTTAAACTTCTCGAGGCAGCCTCAACCCCATCAGCCATCATTAAAACAGCAGTTTCTTTACTAAATGGTATGGGCCCCGGGTACCTGAACTCACTTTCGTTTATTGCTTCGGGTCCTTGCTGCTGTTTCATGATATTTAAAAAATAACCAACATAGGTTGTACCATGATGCGTTCTTATAAAATCAATTATCTGCTCCGGTAATTTATGTGCTTTTGCCAACTCTACACCCGCAATTACATGGTTAATAATGATCTTTGCGCTTTCTAAAGGCTCCATTTCCTGGTGCGGACTATAACCTTTTGCCTGGTTTTCGGTAAAAAAATTAGGGTTTTGTATCTTGCCAATATCATGGTACATGGCACCGGTTCTAACCAAAAGTGTATTACCTCCAATATAATAAATGGCTTCTTCAGCTAAATTAGCAACCTGCAAACTGTGCTGAAAGGTTCCCGGCACATCCTGCGATAATTGTCGTAACAAGGGTTGATTAAGATCACATAATTCTAACAATTTAAAGTCGGATATAAACCCAAATACCTTTTCGGTTAATAAAATAATAGGATAGGCTAACAAAACCAATACCGAGCTAACTGCAAACGGCACATAAACACTCACTTTTTTAACCAGCTGTGGCGTGCCAAAACCAATTTGATAGCTCACAAAAATGATAACATAAAACACAAACACCAAAGCCGCTGCGTTAATTATTTGCTGGCGTTTGCGCATTTCGGCAATGGCAAACAATGTACCAATACCCGATAAAAGCTGCAATAATATAAACTCCAACTTATCGGCCATAAAAAGGCTGCAAATTAAAACAACAATCAAGTGCGAGAACAAAGCGGTTCTGCTATCAAAGAAAACCCTTACCAGTATAGGCACCAATGCAAATGGCAATGCCAATACCAAAAGCCCGTATTTTGAAAATATAAATGTTGAAATTACAGATACAATAACAATAAGATATAAAAAAACGATCTGTTTATTTTGACCAAAAATTTGTTTTCTAAAAAACAGTAAATAACATAACAACACTATTAAAATTAAAAATACAAGCAGCCAGCTAAATACCAATTTTAAAAAAGACAAACCACCCTTTGCATTTTGCAAATAAAAATAATGATTAATTAAAAAGCGTTTATTATTAGTTAAAGCCTCGCCCCGTCTAACAAGCACCTGTCCTGAAAGAACTGCGGTCTTGTATAAAGATACCTGGCTTAATTTTGAATCAAGATAAAGACTGGTCTTTTCTTTATTTAAAAAATAATTAATACTTAAATACTCTGCATAATTAAAATTCCCGATCTTATTGTTTTGTAAAGCGGTACCAATAAATTCTGCCGCGGTTTTAATTGTAAAAAAATCAAAGTAAATACTTGCTTCGGCAAAATTTCCTTTAGATATAAATACCTGTTTTTGATAAAGTGCTGTATCAACACTCTCAATTACACCACGCTCATAAACACTATCAATTAAAGGTTTTAAGATCAAATACAGCTTGTTATCACTTTGTTTTAAAAGCTCAAGCTCTTTTAATTTCTCTACCTTTTCATCATTTATATTTGTAAAGAACAAGGGTGCTTCTTTTTCAATGATCTTTTTCTCCGAATTTATTTCTTCATCTGTTTTTTTTAGAAAAAAATCATCTTCGGCAATAAGATCCGGACTAGCCCAAATAGCATCAAAAGAACCTACCCTTTGGCCTTTTACCTGTTTGTTTGGAAGTAACAATGTAATTATTACCGAACAGGTAAAAACGATCAATAACTTAAAAATAAGGTTGTGCTTTGATTGTATAAATGCCAAAAGATTCATTTACACAAAGGAAACATTAAAGCCAATTGAATTAATTGAAAGCGAAGCGTGTTTTTAACACAAGGGTTTTAATAGCGAAATAGATTGCGTTAGTTTAGCAACAGATTTTGCCGATTTCACGGAAAGATATTATTCCTCTTAAAATTTGATCTGTGTGATCCGTGAAATCTGTGGCTTATTTATAGATCCCAAATACAACCGGCACCTTATTGATCTCAGGCTTTACCGACGTTTTCCATTCAAAAACCGTTTTTGCCTGCATGAACTGGTTTGGCCCCGTAAGATCCTTTCCAATAAACACGAGTGTTTCGGGAGATAAGCTGCTCAGTAATGCCTCCAACAGCTGATCATTTCTGTAAGGTGTTTCAATAAAGAATTGTGCCTGTTTATACTTTACAGCAAGCGTTTCGATCTCTTTTATACGCTTTAATCTTAAAGGCTTATCAATTGGCAAATAACCAACAAAAGCAAAATTTTGTCCGTTGAAGCCACTGGCCATAATGCTTAGCACAATTGAACTGGGGCCGGTTAAAGCTATTACTTCTATGTTTTTTTGATGCGCCAGCTTCACAACTTCCGCGCCCGGGTCTGCAATCCCGGGGCAACCGGCATCACTCATTAAACCCATATCTTTGCCGTTAAGCAATGGTTGAAGCAATTCGGCTACGGTGTTGCCCTTTGTGTGTTCGTTCAATAAAAGTATTTCTGCGTTCTCAATTTTAGAATAGCCAAACCATTTTAAAAAACGGCGGGCCGTTTTAGCATCTTCAGCAATAAAATTGGTTAAGCTATTTACAATTGTAAAATTATACTGAGGAATAAAATTATTTTCGCTTTCCTCACTAATAGGAACAGGTAATAAATATAATTTTCCGTACTTACTCACGTTGTAATATTAAATAAAATTTTTTATTGTTGAGCCAGTTTACGTTTTATGTTTTAACTTTGTTAATATATATTTTTAGACAAAACAAGGCAATTTTTGCAGTCGAGGTTGGTTACCTCGGCGAAAAAATTAACGAAGTAGCAGTCAAAAAGATGTTTAAACAAAATAATAGATAAAACGCAAACAGGCTCACGCCTTGGTAGCTTCAAATTTAATAACATGTTAGGCTTAAAACTCGAAACTGATCCACGTTGGGTAAATATAGTTGAAAAGAACATTGAGGAGATCCTTACTGATCACGCTTACTGTGAGCAAAAAGCAGCTACAAATGCCATTTCTATCATGATCAGTTATGCTTATCATCCCGACCTGGTTGATGAAATGGTAAATCTTGCCAAAGAAGAGCTAACGCATTTTGAAATGGTGCATCAAAAAATAAAGGAGCGTGGTTTTAAATTAGGTTACGAGCGTAAAGACGAATATGTATTGGAATTATACAAATTCATGCGCAAAGGCCATGTAAAAGAGATTGCTTTAATTGATCGGCTTTTATTTTCAGCCATGGTGGAAGCCAGAAGCTGTGAACGTTTTAAGATCTTATCTGAAAATATTAATGATGCTGATCTGCGTGAGTTTTATCGCGAACTGATGATCAGCGAAGCCGGACATTATACCATGTTCTTAAACTTTGCAAAAAAATTTGGTAACGCTACCGAAGATGTGAATGCACGCTGGCAACAATGGCTTGAACATGAAGCAGGTATTTTAAAAAGTTATAGCAAGCAGGAAACAATTCACGGCTAATTGGCAGAATTTAAAAACATATTAGTTATACAAACCGCTTTTATTGGCGATGCTATTTTAGCGTCGGGCATTTTAGAAAAACTGCACAACTATTTTCCAAATGCAAGCATTAGTATTTTAGTTAGAAAAGGAAATGAAAGTATTTACGAGAACCACCCTTTTTTAAAACAGCTTTTGGTTTGGAATAAAAAAGAAAATAAATTCAAAAACCTGTTTGGCATTTTATCACAGATCAGAAAGAACAAATACGATTGTGTTATTAATTGTCACCGGTACGCCAGTTCCGGGTTTTTAACAGCCTTTTCGGGAGCCAGGCACACAGCGGGCTACAAAGAAAATCCATTTTCGTTCATGTTTAATTTTAATACTAAACACATTATCGGTAATGGCACACATGAAACAGAGCGTTACAATCAATTAATAGAAGATTTTACAGATACAAAGGTTTTCAAACCAAAATTACATCCCTCTGCTTCAGATATTGAGATAATAAAACCTCTTAAAACCGAAAGCTATGTTTGTATGGCACCTGCTTCGGTTTGGTTTACAAAACAATTACCAAAAGAAAAATGGACAGAGCTTTGCAATAAAACAAATGCTCAAACAACGATTTATTTTTTGGGTGCGCCCGGCGATAAACAATTGTGCGAAGAAATAAGAACAGCATCTACACATAAAGACATAAAAATACTTGCGGGACAGCTAACACTTTTACAATCCTGCGCCTTAATGCAAAATGCAAAAATGAATTACGTTAACGACAGTGCACCTTTACATTTAGCATCTGCTATAAACGCACCGGTAACCGCATTCTTTACTTCAACAGTTCCTGCGTTTGGTTTTGGCCCTCTTTCTGATAATTCAAAAACATTGGGTGTAGATGATCTAAAGTGTCGTCCATGTGGTTTACATGGCTATAAAGCCTGTCCGCTTGGTCATTTTAAATGCGGCCACTTAATGGATCTTACAAAGCTTGGTAATGAATAATTCACTGAGTTATTCGGGTTATTGTAACGCTTGTAAAAAAGAACATTCCCTTCCTCCTCAAAAAGCAATTGAAATTTGTGATCAGTTGATCAAAAAATTTAAGATACAGCAGTGTATAGATGATGGAAAAGATCCGCGTTTATCTACACAACATTTATACACCGAAATTGGCGGTAAAATGTTTGGAGTTTTAATTTGCGAAGATACTTCCGGTAACGAAATTATTTTAAAAGCCTTCTCTTCTACTTACAATGGCATTTGGAACGTTGAAGGCTGGGTGCCACATTTAGTAAACGAAGCAGACTTTATGAAAATTGTGAAGGCCGGCGATACTGAAATCCATCCTTTAACCGCTCTGATACCAACTTTAGAAAAGAAATCAGAAGAATGGCTTTTAAAAACAAACGCGCGTAAACTTATTTCTCAAAAAATATTAATTCGTTTACAAGGGCTTTATACGCTTACAAATTTTAAAAAAGAAAACAAACAACTTTCACATTTCTTTGCCAAAGGAATTCCGAATGGTACCGGCGATTGTTGCGCTCCAAAATTATTAAATTACGCAGCAGCAAATAATTTAAAACCAATAAGCATTGCGGAGTTTTATTGGGGCAAAGCATCGCCTTCGGGCGATAAAGTGGAAGGCCAATTTTATTCTTCATGCACAGATAAATGCCAGCCGATATTAGGCTTTATGATGTGCGGCATTTGAAGCGTTAAACTTATTTTTCCCTATAAGCCTATTAGCTACATTATAATTTTTGAACTCATTTTTTTGTATATTTGAGTATATTTAAATTAAACGTATGAAAAAATTAATACTTTCCTTAAGCCTTGTTTGTTTTGCAGCTTTAACCAATGCACAAACTGCGGTTAACTTTAACACAAACGATTGTGCAAGCCTTAATCACGATCTGTTTACAGAATTAGATGCAGGTAAAATTGTTGTACTTACATGGGTAATGCCTTGCAGTGCCTGTGTTAATGGTGCTCTTGCAGCTCAGGCCGCTTCACAGAGTTTTTCGGTTTCAAATCCCGGTATGGTAGTTACATATGTTGCAGATGATTACGCAAATTCTAATTGTGCTACCATAAATAACTGGTGTGCTTCTAATGGAATAAATCCTACCGCTAAATTTTCCAGTACCGTTGTGAGTATGTCTGCATACGGAACAGCCGGAATGCCAAAAGTAATTGTTTTAGGTGGAGCAAACCATAC
>JACDED010000030.1 GCA_013816615.1 Bacteroidota bacterium | reverse complement strand
GGAGATTGCTTTTCTTAATCATAGTCAAAGATACAAAGCAACTCACATAATAAAAACCAATGATATCAATAGTTTCAGACAATATAGTGTTGAAATCCCACTGTTCATTGCTTGCAGCGGACTCAAATTTTACGGCAAACCTTTATTTGGCTAGTTCCCTTTGGGTAACTTCAGATAAACGATTTAAAAAAGATATTGTGAAGATTGAAAAAGTAAATGATAAACTAAAAAAATTAAATGGTTACACTTATCATTTTAGGACTGATGAATTTGAAGGAAAGAATTTTACTTCAGCAGATCAGATAGGCTTAATAGCACAGGAAGTGAAAGAGGTTTTTCCGCAATTGGTAAGTGAAGATTCAAAAGGATATCTTGGTGTTAATTACCAGGGTATGATCCCTGTTTTATTACAAGCTATTAAAGAACAGCAACAACAAATAGAAGAATTAAATGCACTTGTAAAAGGTGCAGGAAATTCGACAAATGAAAGTGCAAGAGTTATTGGTAATGTTGAATTAAGTGATGCTCCATCTATTATTTTAGAGCAAAATGTTCCAAATCCTTTTGCTGAACAAACGTCTATTGCTTATACTTTAAATGGTGGTGTTCAAAAAGCACAGATATTATTTTATAATTCAGAAGGTAAATTAATAAATTCATCAGATCTTAAAATAACTGCTGGTAAAGGGCAACTAAATGTTTTCGCAAACGATTTAAGTAATGGCATCTATTCTTATACTTTAGTTGTTGATGGTAAGATCATTGAAACAAAACGTATGATAAAAAATAAATAATTTTTAAACGCAGAACAATTAAAAACCTCTACTGGTTTTAGTAGAGGTTTTTTTTATTTTTCACATACTATAAATCATAGCAATTAAAATATATAGAATGCAGTACCTTTGAATTATTAAATGACTAAAGAAGAATTCATAAAACTAACCTTTGAAGATAAAACAGAATTTCTTTGGAAGTATGCTGAGATCGTGTCCGAGAAAGTGTATTATGAATGTAATATTACCCTCTTTTTGTTAGACGGTTTTTATGTTGAGGTCTTTTATAACCGTATCTTAAATGAAATAGTCGGTATTGACATCCAGGAAAGCGATCAGATACTTTATGAGTATGTAAAAGATCTCAATCTTGATGAGATCGTAAAATTACTGCATAAATAAAATTAACGACATTAGAATCCACCGCCCGGAGGACCATTTCCAGGAGGTCTTTGTGGCATTCCCGGAATATTTTTCATCGGATTATCTTCCCCTTCAGATTTAGGTTGCGTGCCACTTTTAAATTTCTTAAATGTATATGTAAGTGTAAACATAAAATAACGTTTCAATACAGTAGTATTATAATCTTCAGTATAATTTCCTGTAACAGTTCTTCCAATACTCCTGTTCTGGTTCAAAAGATCAAATACCGAAAGCTTTGCTTCTAAAGATCTGTCTTTAAAAAATTTATAACCCGCATAAGCATTCCATAAAAAATATTCCTGGTTATAACTTTGGCTCAAGCCACTGTACATTGTATACACTACATCTGTATTAATAACAAAGCCATCTAAAAATATCCAGTTCAGTTTAAAAGTTGTTGCCTGCGTTATGTAATTATTATCAGATTGTTTTTGAACGGAATTCTTTACAATATTATAGGTGCCATTATAACCGATAGAGAAATCAAGGTTCTTACTTACGTTACTTCCAACGTAAACACCACCGTTTAAAGCGTAATTATCAGAAATATTTAATTGGTTGTATATGAGTGAAGGCGTGTGGTTGTATGTTACACCACCATTAACATTTAAGTTACTTTTGATCTTTGAAACAGGAAAACCATAAACAAAAAATGTTCTTGCGCTGTAGTAACCATTTAAGTTTAGCGGTTTTGTAAGCTGACTTCCTGCTTTAATTAAGTAGCCCTGGATAACAGAATCAGATTGTAAAATATAAGTAGCGTTACTAATATAATTATCGGTATAACTTCCATTAACAAATAACATAGCATTGCGCGAAGTTTTTGCATTAAAACCGCCATAACGAATATTTAAGCTGTTTTCGAAAGTTTGATTAAGATAAGGGTTACCTGTTTTTACTAATAATGGATTAGATACATCTACTACATTTTGTAATTGGGAAATTGAAGGAATATTTGTAGATGTTCTGTAATTGATCCTTAAATTTTTTGTCTTGCTGAATTTGTAATTTATTCGTGCGCTGGGTAAAATATTTTGAAAATCCCTGTTCACTTTAAATTCAAAAGGAAATGTTTGCTGACCTGAAAGTGTTGACTGCTGGGCATCTACACCAAAGCTTAGATTAAGTTTTTCTTTTTGATACTTGTAGCTTAAACCGCCTTTTTGTGTTTGATAAATAGTATTGTATTTATTTGAAAGCGCGCTATTAAAATCTGAATAATCAGAAGCAAGCGAATCATAATCATTTGTGCTTTTATTGGATAAACCTTCTGTATATGAAGGATTATAGCTCATCTGTAATTGTGCGTTTTTATTTAATGGTTCGGTGTAAGAAAGATTTCCCGATACTTTTTTGCTGTTGCTGTAGGTTACAAAAGTTTGATCAAGGCCTGAAGCAAGAGTATCACCATAATTATTATGTGATACATAAGTACCATCATTATTTTTTTCAGTGAGTTGGGTATTTATGCTTAAAGAAATGCTTCTTCCTCTTTTCGAGAATTTGTGCTGGTATAATAAAAAGTTAGAAAAATCGTAACCAACGTTATTAATTGTTGAACGTGTATTAGTATTACTTAACGATTGATTATCGAAAATAATATTGCTGGCATATAAATTACTGGATGTGGCATTATTTTGAAAACTGAGGCTGGGGGATAGAATTATTTTGTTAGCTGAATCAATATTATATTCAAACCTGAAATTGGCGCGGTGATTTTGATTTATTACACGGTCATCGTTAATTTGTTTGTAGACAAGCTTATTGTCTGTAAAATAATTTCGTGTAATGTCTGAATGGTTTTTATTATCAGTATAATTAAAAAAGTAACTTCCAGAAACGGTTACCTTTTTACCCCATGCATCACTATAATTTAATCCTGCGGCTTGTGTAGCAGTATTACCATTTTGTGGCGAGGTCATTAATGCCGATTCGGAAGAGTTACCACCTCGTCCGCCGCCTCGGCCGCCACTGCTACCACTATTGCTCATGGCTCCGGTAATATCGGCGGTACTAAAATTTTGTTGATTGATATTATTTGAAAGTAATAATAAAGAGATCCTTCGCTTGTTATTAAAATTGTTAATAGTGGTACCGCCGTTATATCTTTCGTCAGTACAATAACCGCCATATACTTTTCCGAAAGTACCAACGTTCTTTCCTTTTTTAGTAACAAGGTTTATTGTTTTCTGTTCGTTGCCATCACTAAAACCTGTAAATGCCGATTGATCACTCATCTTATCAAAAACTTCTACTTTATCAATGATATCAGCCGGTAAATTTTTTAATGCCGCATTGGCATCATCACCAAAAAAAGGTTTTCCATCTACCAATACTTTTGAAACTGTTTCTCCATTTACTTTAATACCGTTATTATCTGATGTGATACCGGGCATTTTTTTAATAAGGTCTTCTGCGTTTGCATCGGGATTGGTTTTAAAACTATCGGCATTAAATTGTGTGGTGTCTCCTTTTTGCTCACCACGTATCTGTGTTGTTTTTACTTCAACTTCTGCAAGTGTTTTAGCGGTTTCTTTTAAGATCAGTTTTCCAAGATCCAATGGTTCATTGCTTGTTGTAATTGTTTTAAAAAGATCGGCATAACCAAGATAAGTGAATCTTAAAATGTATTTTTTTTCGGTGGGTAATGATAAAGTAAAATTGCCTTCAATATCGCTTGAGCCACCTGTTACAAATGCAGAGTCAAGTGTAATAACCTTTATAATTACGCCCGGAATCGACTCGCCAGTCTTATCGCTAACAATCCCGGATACGGATGTTTGCGAAAAAGAAAACGTGGTGAAGAGAAGCAGAAAAACAACAGGTATATAATATTTTGTTTTGAAAAGCATTTAATTATTTGTGAGATCTAAATTAGCTTGGTATATTGATTAATAAGAATAAAAGAGATTAAATGACCGATCAATATAGGAATTCGGTCATCTTATAGATGGTCAGTTGAAAGATTTATTTTCTACAAATTCCTGAAACTTGTTTTTGTATTGTTCTGCAATGGTTATTCTTTCTTTATTTATAACAACCTGGCTTCTTTCAACCGATTCTATTTTACCTAAAGCAATGATAAAAGAACGGTGAACGCGCATAAATTTTTCTTCCGGCAACTCCTGCTCAAGTGTTTTTAAGCTCATCAACGTTAATATGGGTTTTGGCTGCGAACTTATCCAGATCTTGATATAATCCTTTAATCCTTCAAAATAATACACTTCATTTAAATTGATCTTTACCTGTTTGTATTCTGATTTAACAAAAATAAAATCGTCAGCTGCAATACCTGATCTTTTTTCTTCGGGTTTGTTAATGCGTTCCTGGGCCTTATTAGCAGCTTTTAAAAACTCCTGGTAATTAAAGGGCTTTAAAAGATAATCAACTGCGTCTACTTTAAAGCCATCAAAAGCATATTCTTTAAATGCAGTTGTGAAAATAACTTTTGTATCTGCCGAAAGCGTTTTGCTAAAATCTATGCCATTAAGATCGGGCATTTGTATATCTGAAAATACAAGGTCTATTTTTTCGGTATTCATTATCTGCAATGCTTCTAAGGCGCTTAAACACTTACCCTTAAGCTCAAGAAACGGGGTTTTATTCACATAACCTTCAACAAGGTCGAGTGCTAAAGGTTCATCATCAATGATTATGCAATTTATTTTTCGCATTGTTTTTTTCTAATTTACAATTAATCAATGTAAACCTCAAGTATAACTTTAAACAAACCATCCTCTACATTTGTTTTAAATGTGTGTTTGTTGGGATAAGAAATATCTAATTGTTTTTTTAAATTATTCATACCAATTCCTGAACCACTTTTATCATTGTCGTTTTTTGGAAAATTTTTATTTTCTGCAAAAAAACTTACTTTTTTTCCTTCCACAACAAGGTTAAACATTATTTCAGAATTTTGTGTTGAAGAAATGCCATGTTTAAAAGCATTTTCGATAAGAGAGATAAATAAAAGAGGTGTAATAAAATATTGATCAGACACTACCGGAAAATTGGCTTTTACAATAGTTTTATCAGAAGTTCTTAATTTCATTAAATTGATATATTGCTTCATAAACTCTATTTCATCGCTCAGTTTTGCTTTTCCAACTTCGGTATCATACAACAAATAACGCATAAGCTTTGAAAGATCATGCACTGTTTGTTGCGCTAATGTAGGTGAGCGCTCTATTAAAGCGTAAATAGTGTTTAGCGAATTAAAAAAGAAATGGGGTTGAAGCTGGTATTTTAAATGCTGTAATTCCGATTTTAAAATTTCTTTTTCGTTTTCTTTTTTCTCTTTTTCTGCCTTCGACCATTTTTCGGTTGTTTTAACAGCAAAAGAAATAATTATTGGAATCATCATCGCAATAATATCCTTATATACAAATAACCGCGTTGGTTGCGGATTACGCTTCAAACCATCTACACTTTTAACCTCGTAAATTGAATTTAAAAAGTCTTTTACTTCTACATGTATCCAGGTAAATACGAGGATAAAAATCAGGTTAACGGCGATGAAAAAAAATATTTTTTGCTTGAATAATGCTTTATCAATAAGTACAAAGTAATTTAAATAAAAGATCACCGCATAAAAAAACATGGGTATCCAGGTAAACTTTAATGTTCTTATAAGATCCAAAATATCATTACTTGAAAGAAAATAAGGAAATAGTAATAAGAGTAACCAGATAAGGGCATGAATGGTTATTTGAAAAGAGGTCTTATTTCTGCGGTTTGCCAACATACCTCAAAATTCGTAAAAAGAAATGTATTTAAGCAATACAATCGAAGTTTATGCTTTATTTATAGACGGGATTTTTGGGAATAATAGCCGGAAAAGAAACGCTATGAAAATATACTACCCATAAGTATATAAAGACCGCTCTTTTCCGGTATTATGAACATTGGTTTAAAATTAGAATAAACAAAGGGTTTTTGTAAAGTAAAATAGAAGTTTGGCTGTTTTTTATAGATGATGAGAGGTGTTTTATCTGTTTAGATCAGCCTTGGTTTTACAAAAAAACGCCGTACTTTTAATCTTATATAAAAACAGCATGATCTCTCGTTTTTTTTACATTTTTATTTTCCTTGCGGGTTTTGCTTCGGCACAAAATGCAAAATATACATTTGAAGATACCCTCAAAGGCTCTATCACCAAACAACGCTCCTGGTGGGATGTTTTACATTACGATCTGCACGTTGCGTTTAATTACCAGGATAGTAGTGTAAGAGGTTTTAATAAAATTACATATAAGGTGCTTACAAAATATGATTACGAATCACTCGCCCAACCAATTACTGTAATGCAAATAGATCTTATCGCTCCTTTAGATATTGATAGTATTTTACAGGATTCAAAACAGTGTACATGGATGCATACGGGTAATTCAATTAAACCAGGAAATGTTTATTTGATAAATTTACAGGAACCGCAGAGTGTCAACGAAAAAAGAGAGATCACCATTTATTACCATGGTAAACCACACCTTGCAAAAAATGCGCCGTGGGATGGGGGAGTGATCTGGTCAAAAGATCCAAAAGAAAATCCGTGGATATCAATTGCCTGCCAGGGAATGGCCGGGAGCGTTTGGTATCCTTGTAAAGATCATCAATCGGATGAGCCCGATAGTTCTTCTTTACATATTACGGCCCCAAAAGAATTAGTTTCAGTTTCTAACGGTCGATTGCGCTCAAAAAAAATAAATAAAGATGGAACGGCCACTTATAATTGGGTAGTTGTAAATCCAATAAATAACTATAACATCATTCCTTACATTGGAAAATATGTAAATTTTAAAGACACGTTTAACGGCAAAGGCGGAGTGCTTGATCTTAATTATTGGGTATTGGAAGAAAATTTAGAGAAAGCAAAAAAACAATTTGAACAGGTAAAACCAATGCTGCGTTGTTTTGAAAATTGGTTTGGAAAATATCCTTTTTATGAAGATGGATACAAATTAGTAGAAGCGCCTTTTTTAGGAATGGAGCATCAAAGTGCCGTAGCCTATGGCAATAAATATGTGAATGGTTATATGGGCCGCGATCTTTCAGGTACAGGCTGGGGAATGAAATGGGATTTTATAATTATTCATGAATCGGGCCATGAATGGTTTGGAAATAATATTACCGTTAAAGATGTGGCAGATAATTGGGTGCATGAAGGCTTTACTGCTTATTCTGAAAATTTATTTACAGAATCGTTATATGGAAAAAAAGCAGGGGCAGAATATGTTATCGGAACGCGCAAGGCAATTTTAAACGATGAGCCTATCATTGCCGATTACAATGTTAATCGTGATGGCTCAGGTGATATGTATTATAAGGCTTCTAACATGTTACACAGCATTCGCACAATAATAAATAACGATAGTTTGTGGAAAGTGCTTTTGCAAAACTTAAATAGAACATTCTGGCATCAAACGGTTACAACAAAACAGGTTGAAGACATGATGATACGTTATTCAAGAAAAGATCTTCAAAAAATATTCGATCAGTATTTACGTACAACGCAAGTTCCTATTTTAGCGTATCATTTAAAGAATGGAAAATTGAATTATCGATGGAAAAATTGTGTGAAAGGATTTAATATGTCTTTAAAAATAAAAGAGGGCGACAAAATTATCTGGCTTAATCCAACCGAAACATGGCAGGAAATAAATTATAAAAGATCGGAGTTGGATATAGATCCGAATTTTTATATCGGTAAGGAACAATTAAAAAGTTTGAAAAAATAAATTACCAAAGTTCATAATCCAAAACTGTATTTTCCATTCTGTAAGTTGGTGATTGCTTTCCTTCCGAAAGACGATACACTTCTTCTGAAACAAATTTTTGTAATTCACTCAACGTTATTTTTTTATCCCCATTACTATCGGCTTTGTAATTTTTCATCCCATTTAATAAACAATGTGTAAATAACCCATTGTTCCATTTTTCACCTTCAAATGCGGCTTCAGTTCCGCCAGCCGAAGAAATGATAGTTGCACCTGAATTCTGACGAAGATCAGAAAATACGGCTTTCGACATTTCTAATGCAGTGCTTTGTGCAAAAGTGCTTCCCGCTAAACGTACAGCACGTGAGCTGTCTTTTTTTGTTTTGGTTTTATTTTCAGGTTCCACCAATAATTCTTCGTCAACTTCTCCACTAAAACAGGCATCAATAAACATTAGCTTTTTTAATGGCTTCATTTCTCTGAATATATTCTCAAAGCTTTTATAGGCCACCGAATTTATTTTCGGATCTGTAAAATCTGTATAATAGGTAGGGAAATAATAACTCATATCACTATCAAGATAACCATGCCCTGCATAAAAAACCATTACTACATCATTTACACCGGCTTTTGCAAAAAAGTTGTTCAGACTTTTAATAGAATCGGTACTAAATGATTGATTGAATAATTTTTTTATTTTAACGCTGTTAAATGATTTAGAGGTTGACATGTTGTTAGCCATATCTGTTGCATCTTTTACCGCATAAGCAAGATCGAATTTATCATTCTTAAATTTCTCACTGGCTATAACAACAAGATAAAGATCTGATTTTGTATCTGACGTATTATTGTAATACCTTGTTAAACGTGGACTTTCAACGCCTAATTCATCTTTTAAAATAAATTCAAAACGGTTGATGCCCGATGAAGTCTCGAAAGAAATATTTTTATCAAAGCGAGAGCTTTGCTCAGTCGGTATTTCCTCACTAAATATTTTTGTACCATTATTATGTACTTCCAGTTTTGCCAGCTTATTCTGTCCTTTATTTGCACTCAACGAAAACTTTACAAGGCCGGGTTTTTCTTCCTGCATCTTAATAGTTTGAAAAGAGGGTAATGCGGAAAAATTAATTTTGGTATCCGGCTTAAATCCTAAAATACGCATCCGTTTTAAATAAGCTGTTTCGTATGCTTGTATCAATGCACTGTCAGAACAACTAAAGGCTCGTAAAACTTTATGGGGTTGATTTAAGTAAGCGTCAAATTGTTCAAAGCTAAAGATCTCTGACTGGTATTTAAAACGAATACTTTTTATAAATTCTTTTGAGCCTAAATAATGAAGATCGGAAGTAACCAGAAAAAAATTATCGTCTTTTGCATTTGCCAATTGGCCAATGATCTCTTTTTTACGAAGATCAATAAAGGTTGCCAACGAATTAATTGAGCTTGTAACAATTAAACGGTCAAGACTTTCTATAAAAAAGCAATTTGGCATTGAGATCTTAAGCTCTTTAAGATCAATTATAGAATCACCTTTTGCATTAAACACTTTAAAAAAATCACCAAAAGGTCCGTTCAAAACAAAATATTTTCCGTTCTCGCTTGTTTCATGAAACGAGATAATATCTTTTGTTTTTATAAGTGTTTTTGAGAAGGTTTCTTTTCCTGTTTCTGTTTCGTATTCAGTGTACATGGTCTCATAGCCCTTTGTAGCTTCTTCTCCCGTTGCATACTTCACGTACCAGATACCAATTAGCTTACCTTCATTTTTTATTCTAAAATCGTATGGGTAAAAGGTTTCGGCATAATCATGCACGATCTCTTTTTTCTGCATATCAATTTTAACGATCGCTGTAGTAGGCATGTCTACTTCGGTACCACTAAAATTTTTCTTTTTGGTTATTTGTCCTGAAGTATAAACTGATCTTTCATCCGGACTAATTTCCACTTTAGCAGTAACCGACCAATTGGTACTTTCGTATTCTACTTTTTTTGTTTTACGGTTTATGATCTTGTACTTACCGCTTTCGGGTACAAATACAAGGTTTTTTGTAAAGTTGATGATCTTGTAGATTGGTGAAGCAGCAAGGGAATAAAGCCCTTCATATTTTTCTTCCTGCATGGTTTTTAAATTTAAGATATGCAGGCTTGTATAATCTGCATAATAAAATTCTCCGTTCATAAAGCCGGAAGTAGTGGAGTAAACATTTTTCTTAATTGTTTTACCGTATTTCTTTTTATTTATATTGTAAATGGTAAGATTTAATTTATCGAATGATCTTCCTGAATTAACAACAACTTCCGAATCATTGAGAAAAAAAACGTTACTGATATAAGCTGAATCACTTCCTGAAATATCTTTTAACTCAGCATATTTTGTAAAGTTGGTGAGATCCCAAAAAAATCCGGATGAAGTTCCGTTAGTATAAAGCCAGCGTTTATTAGGACTGATATGCGCTGAATAAATGGAGTTTCCCATTGCCGGGCGCTCAGAGATCATTTTAAGATCAGCGGGATCATATACACGAAGCGCTCTGTAGGGAGAATAACTATTTGCAACCATTCTGTTTCCGGCTAAAGAAAGTTTAATACTTAAGGCAATGCCTTTGCTTTGGCGTACCAGTTTTTTTGTTTTAAGATCAATAAATTTAATGCCTTTTAAAGTTGCATATACCGCCAGGCCAGACCTTGATAAATAATCCATATCATAAACATATTCATCCTTTGAAAAGTTAAGCGTGTCTGGTTTTGTAATAGACGGGCGCTTATTAATATCAAACAATAATTTTTTATCGTATAAGCCATAACTTTCATATTTAGGCATCCGCACTTCATGCACTATCTTTTCTGTTTCAAGGTTTAAAATAAAATACTTGTTAGAAGTAAAACAAAACGCTAAAGAATCGCGCACTTTTATTTTTGTGAAGGTGGAACCGTCAACGATCATTTCGCTTGTTTTAGAGAGATCATCAAGAGATTGTTTAACCAGTGCTGAAACGGTACCCGAAGTTTTTGCAAGGATCACTTCATTTTTTTTGCCAAACAAACAAGAATGAATAACATAATTCGTTAAAGGAAATGCGTGGGAACTTATTGCCACTTTTTTTTCAAGATCGTATTTAATTGTAAAAGAGCCAATACTGGCATAGACCTCGCCGGGATTGCCGGTAAAAAAACAGCCGCCTATTGGTAAGGATGCGTAATATTGACTGTTTGGAAGGCCGTTTATTAATTCAGCAGTAGTTATTTTTTGAACCAGGTTTAATTTTTGATTGATAAATGAAAAAACATACAGGTCGCTGTTAACAGTTAGCAATAGTGAAGTACCATCTTTATTGATGGATAAGTTTTTGGCACCATAAGTAAGATCGAATTCATCTATTACTTCAGATGTTTCGGTATTGATGATAGAAAGTGCGTTACCACATACGGCAAAGAATTTCTCATTCGGGAAAAATTGCACAAAATCATAATAGCTAAAACCGGTTTCTTTAGGAATGATGATCTTAATATCCTTAAGTTGTGAAAAACTTAAAATGCTAAAAAAAAGAAACAGGATCGTAATTTTAAATTTTCTCATAATGCTTATCAAAGATAAATTTAATTATGGAATAACAGGGCTTATTGCACGATCACTTTTTTGCTCACCAAGCCTTTATCAGAGCTGATCTGAACAAAATAAATGCCTTTATCAAGATTTGAAGTGTTTAAAAAATTTGCAGTCAATGTTATTATTTTTTGCCCCGAAAAATTATAAAGCTCTATCAAATTAATTTCTTCTGAAGAATAAAAAATTAATTTATCGCCTTTATTTACAGGATTGGGATAAACGGAGAAATTAGTTTCAAAATTATTTTCTTTTATACCAACGCTTGTATTTTGATGGATAACACCAACGGCATCAAGATCAAAGCCACCACTGCCAAAACCTGTAGGCCATGGATCATTGATCATATTATTGTAACTATCTCTTTTTGCATAAGCCTTATTTACAGATCCTACAACATCAATTATTTTGATATGCGTTACTGAATTTACATTTATGTTTGGATCGGCTGCAAGTTCCTGCAGATCGAAAGGAGTGCCATAACCACCCCGGTATTTACCAGCAAGATTATTTATTTTTGTGGCGTCTGTTGGTCCGAAGCTACCTGTTTGTGTTACTGTATCTGTTAGTGAATGCGAAGCAAACTTTACAAAATTTATACCATCACTGCTCACTTCAACCAATGCCAGTTCTAAAAATGTATCGTCAAAACTATTTTCAAAAATTGCAAAATCAGCACCTGTGCCATTTTTTATTGGATATTGAAAGGTGCAAATTGCAACACCGCCATCACCAAGACTTACAATACCGTTTGATAAAGCCTGGCCAAAAGCCATAGAGCTATCACCAACATTGGCATAACCTAAAGATGTATTTGAAATATCCTGGTAACCCCTTGTTATTTTGCAGCCGTTTGCCCAGTTTATAAATGCAGAACTATCTTTATGTATAGCTGTTGTGCCGGGTTGGCCAACTGGCGGAGCGTAGGTTTGAGATTTTAAAGTAAATGAAATGAAAGCAAAAAACAGGAGGGCAATAACTGATCTAAACATTTTAGTTGTGATTTTTTTTCTGGTATTGAAGATAATATTCCTGCTTTAACTCTTTTAAACATTTATTACAAACACAGGTTGAACCTGTTTCACTAATGTAATTTTGTTCTTCCGGAGAGATGCGCACCTGCATACAGTCACATTGGCTAATGTCAAGCGGTTTGCAGGTAAATTCTGTTCCGCAACGGCTGCAGTTTTCGGAAGTATGTTTTGTGCTAAAATATTCCATAAAAATTATTCTTTTATCCAGCCCACTAATGTTAATACATCTTCTGAGTCAACATTTTCCCAGCCTTGTTTGTTCGCGTTCCAAACGGCCATACCCTGCTGGTAACTTTCGGGGCCAACAACTAATTCTTTTACCAATGAAGCAATATTATTTTCGGTTTTAAAATTCTTTGGTTGAAAATGATATTTGCCAACATCTTTATCGTTTAATTTTACAAGGTGGCCATAACTATTTGTTTTGCATTCGTAACTAAAGCCATCTATTGGTTTTGTGAATTGAAGATCTGTAACAGTGTTTGCTGCTACATCCACTAAAATTTGTTTGCTTCCAAAAAAGAAAAGGGCTTGTGTATTGCTTACTTTTTGTATTTGCGCATTTTGTGCGTCCGGTTTAATGGCAATTTTACCAATCAGTGAATTTGTTTTTGAATCTATATTTACTTTAAAGAATGAGATCTCTGTATTGTCCTTATTGAAGTTAGAGTAAACAAAGTTTGAATTATCAAGCCAATACATTGGTGGATCGGGCACGCGGCCATCCTTAGTGCCTGACTGGCCGTAACCTGCATCTGCAACCAATAAAATTTTTGGTTTGCTTTGCGGGTAAAAATTTATTTTAAATGGAGCTGTTGTTTTATCAAACTCAACATCTTGCCCAACTTTTGGTTTGAACATTAAATTTTTTACTTCGCCGTATACATTGGTTTTAAAATTGTAAACCGAATAATATTTTCCTTTAAAAATATCGTTGGTGTAAAAAATAGCGCTATCGTTACTGCAACGAAGTAAACTCGCGCGGCCATCCCATAATACTTTTTTCTCTTTAAGATCAATAATATTTCCAATGCCAGTAATTAAATAACGGTTGTTGTACAATGTATTAATTCCAAGATCAGTACGAATATTATCCTTTCCATCTTTTTTCCCAGTAACAGTTAACAGCTCAGTGCGCCCGGTATAATGTCCATTCAAAAAATGATATACCATTATTTTTTGTTTGAACTCTGCTTTTCCGGTAGGATCAACATGCACAACTACCAATCCCTGCTTTACTTCCTGAGCAAGTAATACGCTGCTTGCTAAAAAAAATAAAATAAGCGTAACAATTTTTTTCATTTTATAAATTTTTAAAAAAATCAAATAATAATCTTACCCCGTAACCTGTTCCACCTTTTCCACGATAGCTGTCTTTACCGGTAAGAAATGCAGGGCCTGCGATATCCAAATGGTAATAAGGATAATCAGTATACTTCACTAAAAATTTCCCGGCAGTTATAGCTCCACCATATGGGCCTCCAAGATTTTTTTGATCTGCAATATCACTTTTTATAAGTTCATCATATTCTTCCCAAAAAGGAAACTCAGCAATACGTTCGTGAACGTTAAAGCCACTGTTGTATAATCTTTCTTTTTGTCTTTGTTTTGCGTTACCCATGCCAACAATACCAAATGATCCAATAGCAGCCACGGCCGCACCGGTTAGTGTAGCAAGGTCTATTGTTAATTCTGGCTTGTAACGTTTTGCATAATGTAAAGCATCTGCTAATATCATGCGTCCCTCAGCATCTGAGTTCAACATTTCAACTGTTGTACCATCCATCATGGTAATAATATCTCCGGGTGCAAATGCGTTAAAGCCGGGACGGTTATCTGTTGCAGGTACAAGGCTAATTACGTGAATATTTAATTTTGCTTTCGCGATCGCATACATGGCGCAACCCACAGCCGCGGCGCCCGCCATATCACATTTCATAAGATCCATACTGTTTGCTGTAGGCTTTAAACTTAAGCCGCCGGTATCATAAACAACACCTTTACCAACTAAAACATATGGATTTTTATTTTTTGCATTTTTAGGTTTATATTCCATAATGCTAAAGGTAGGTTCGTCTACACTTCCGGCATTAACCGCTAATAAGCCACCCATTTTTAATTGAGTGATCTTTGCTTTATTTAAAACCTCTACACTAAAGCCTGCTTTTTTACCCATGTCTTTAAACGCGTTTGCAAGATCAGTTGCGTTTAAAATGTTTACCGGTTCATTCACAAGATCTCTCGCTTTTGAAGTAGCATCAACAATAACATTTAAATTATCAACGTCTGCCTGCTTAACAGCGCCAACCAAAGTAATGGTTTGAAAACTATTTACTATTTTCTTTTTACCGGTTAAATGACGGTTAAATTGGTAGTTGGCAAGAGCAAGACCTTCCGCTGCTGCAATAGAAAGTGTAGACAGTTTTGTTTGATTGTAAACAAAAACTTCTTTTTCTTTTAATGCGTTAAGCGAATCGGTAACAGTTGCTCCATGTTTACGTATTTTTTCTTTTAATGAGTTAATTTCACTTTTAGAATTAATTACCAAAACAGAAATAAATCTTCCTAAGTGATTTAATGAGATACTTTTTTTATCTTCTTTTTTTAATTCGGATAAAATATAGTCGCTTACTTCTTTTGGAAACGAAAAATCGTTTGAGTTGATGAATTTATCAGTAACAATAAATAAATTAGAACTAGTAGTTAGCTTACTTTTTAAATTTACCTGGGTCATAATACGTTTTGGTTGTGTACGAATATACAAAATCAAAGATTTAAATCAAATAAGCACTATCTAAATTGGATTTAGGCATATTTTTAGTTAAAATGTATAAATTTGAGGTTTTATACGATCTTTAAGGATGAATATTTTATTGATTTTTATTGGAGGTGGAGTAGGTTGTGTACTTAGGTACATAATAGGTTTAGGCTTTTTAAGGATAGCTTCTTCTTTACCAATTGCAACTTTTATTTCAAATATTACCGCCTGCCTTGTATTTGCAGTTACTATGTGGGTAATTAACAATAAAATTGTTTTAAACGAAGGTGGGAGTGGTTCGACAACTACTTTAAAACTGTTAATTTTAACCGGATTTTGTGGTGGATTAAGTACTTTTTCAACCTTTGGTTACGAAACTTTTTTAATGATAAAACAGGGATTGTTCTTGTATGCTTTTTTAAATATCATTTTCAGCACATTGATCTGTCTTTTTATTTTTTACATGTTTAACAGGCAAGCAGCTTAAAGATCATATGGATTTTAATAAACGTAAAGATCTTGTCTTTATAATCCTGGCAGGATTTTTTATTACAAATGCAATAGTTGCCGAATTAATTGGCGGTAAGCTTATTCAATTCTTTGGCCTGTTCACGCAAAGCATTGGTATTATTTTATGGCCTGTGGTTTTTATTTTAACCGATCTTATTAATGAGCATTATGGTAAACAAGGTGTTCGCAAACTTACGTACATAACCGTTGGCTTAATTGCTTACACTTTTATTTTAATTTCAATTGGTTTAAATATTAAAGCGGTTGCATTTAGTCCTGTAAATGACGAAACATTTAACACCGTTTTTGGCCAGAGCCAATGGATAATTGTTGGAAGCATTATTGCGTTTTTTGTTTCGCAATTAGTGGATGTGTATGTTTTTTGGTTGTTCAGAAATAAAACAGGTAAAAGTATGATCTGGCTGCGCGCTACTGGTAGTACGGTTGTTAGCCAGTTAGTGGATACATTCATTGTACAGTACGTTGCTTTTGTATTGCCGGGAAAATGGACGATGAACGAGTTTATTCACAATGCTACCTGGGGTTATTCTTTTAAATTACTAATTGCTATTTGCCTGATACCTTTTATATATCTTGGACATTTTCTTATTAATAAGTATTTAAAACGCGACGATGACTATACTGACAACTAAAAAGTCGCTTATTTAATTTAGCCGAATCTGATATGGGAATAAAGTTTAACTTAGGCCTTGCATTTTAAGATGATCACGTACACATTTTTAGCTATCATAATTGGTTTTTCGGTTTACTGTTTTAGTAATAGAAACGTGATGAGCAAATATTTATTCCATCCTTATTCTATTCATCACAATAAAGAGCACTATCGTTTTTTAACGCATGCTTTTATTCATGGTGATTTTATGCACCTGGCTTTTAATTGTCTTGCATTATATAGTTTTGGCCTGGCTTTAGAAGAGGGTTATTTTGGCAATCCAGCGGTATTTAAAGATCCGCGACTGGGAAAAATATATTACATTATTTTATTTACAGGTGGTATTTACGCAGCCTCCTTTACAGAATATTTCAGAAATAAAAATAACCCTGATTACTCATCACTTGGAGCGAGTGGTGCTATTTCGTCCATTATGTTTTGTTATATAATGATCAGTCCGCTGAGTGATATCTCGCTTTTCTTTTTTCCTATGAAGGGATGGATAGCCGGGATATTATTATTAGGTGTGAGTTATTATTTGATACGCCGTAAAAAAACAACTGATTACAGTGATAACATCAGTCATGAGTCACATTTCTGGGGCGCTATTTTCGGTATTGTGTTTATATTGATCTTAAAGCACGATGTATTAGCAAGGTTTATTAACCAGATCAAGAATTCTTTTTAGTTATATTTCAAAAAAAATCGCAGCAAATGTTGGTGGGTTTTAATTTATTATTAACTTAGTGTACCCTATAAAACATGAAACAACTATTTTTTATTGCATTTTTTGCGCTTGCTGTATTTACAACTAACGCGCAGTGCATACGTATTTATGTTGCCCAAAAAATTAAAGAAGTAGAAATTCCTATTGAAAGAAGGGAATTTGAAATTACCATTAATGATACTATGAAGTTGAATTTAACTTCCACTAACGATGGTTTATTAGGAAGGGTTTCTTTAGAAAAAGGAACGTATAAAGTGAAGCTTCAAAGTGATGAGTATGCTGATGCAATTGTAACAGATGTAATTGTTGAAGAATCCCGCTCAAATAATCTTACTATTAATGTTGTGCCTTTAACTGCGGCACAAATTGAGGAGAAGAAAAAACCGAAGTAATCAGTATTTTTTCGCCACAGATTTCACAGATCCAGCAGATTTTTTTATTGATCATCTGTGTGAATCAGCGCAATCTGTGGCTTATTTTTGATAAAGTTGTTGGCTATTTATCCAGGATTTTTTTGATCTCAGGCTTAAAATACAAATTTGATTTTAAGATCTTACCGTCTTCTCTAAAAATAGGTAGTCCCTTTTCGTCGAGTTTGCTCATATTGCTGCGATGAATTTCGTCGTAAACTTCTTCGATCTTATGTTGCAGGCCGTGTTTTAAAATAGTACCGAATATAATGTATAACTGATCTCCCAAGGCATCTGCAATTTCGGTCATATCACCATTTTTACAGGCTTCAAGGTATTCTTCGTTCTCTTCTTTAATTAAGTTATAACGTAAAGTATAATCTTTCTCATCTATCAACTTCATTTCATCAGCATTTCCAATTTTAAAAATGTTGTGAAATTCTTCTACTGATCTTATTTTTTCGTATAACTTACTCATGTCAATTATTTTTTCTTGCCCTTACGTTCTTTGTATTCATCGTTAAACTGTGTAACGATCTGGTCGGTAATATCCAAAGTCGCATTTCCTAAAAGCATGGTTGGTACAGCGTCGCTATATGATAAAATATAATCATATTTTCCGTTGTTCCATTTTATTAAAAAATCTTTTACATTTTTTTGGAAGGATGCATTTTTTTCGCCAATATCAATCGATAAATTATCCATTTGTATCTGCTTATTTTGTGCTTCTTTTTCAATAGCCTGTATTTCTCTTGCTTTTGCTTCTAACTCGCTTTGTGGCGCAATGCCGGCTTTTTGTGACATTTGAAATTCTTCAACCTTTTTTTGATATTGCATGCTCAGGTTTTCTACACTGGCTTCAATACTCGATTTTTTTCTTTTTGATTCGGCAATAAGGTCAATAACCTCTAAACTTTTATCATTTAAAATATCAATATTTACAAAGGCTATTTTGCCGGTTGGTATATTTCCAACAGGTGCAGTTGTTTTTGTTTCAACAGTTTTTTGATCGATCTTATTTTCTTCTGTAATTTCAGTTTTCTCCGGCACAGAGCTACTTATATCGTTTACCTTGTAAAATAAAAATCCTACAGCGGCTACCAACACAACATTAACTCCAATAATAATCTTGTTCATTTAAATTTAATTTTAATACAAATATAAAGTTACCTTATGGTTTAAACAATAGTTCGTGTTTTGGTTTAACTACCATTTGTAAATCATTAACACTTGCTTTGCTTCGGGCTTGAAGATAATAATAAATGTTATTAAATGTTATATTTTCTCTATAACAATTTGTATTTAATTCGTTCCGGCACCAGCTATTGTAGTCTAAAAGAAAAAGTGAGTCTGCACGTGGCTTACAAAAATGCTGAACGTAGGGGGGAAGCTGATCTAAAACGTTTTTTGAGAATTTGAAATCTACTGAATTGGTGTTGCCACTTTTAAAATTCGACGAAAGATTGTCCGGCCAAAGGTTCTTTTGGTTAAAAAATGGCATTATCCAAAACAAAATTATTACCAGGTAAAATAAAGGGAATTGGAATAAAAGTGTAGGGCTATAGTAGCGTTGTTTTGTTTTTCCTGAAAAAAGTAAGAATAATAAGGGTATAAAAGTAATGTTGCAAAACCACATAGCATAGTTTTGATTAACCTGCGTTGGAAATAAAAAGATGATAAGTAAGATGTGAAATATCAGGGCAAAAGTAATAGCTAAATATCTTACAACCCTTATTAATAAGCCCACACCAATTATTATAAGTGCGTAAGGAGTAAATACGCCTATTTTTTTAACGAATAAAAATTGCCGCTCACTCATCATATTTTGTAAAGGAGAAATAAGATCATGAAAATCGGTTTCAATAAAGGCAGAATTTAACTGGCTGATGCCGTTAAAAATATAAATGGAACAAAAGATCAGTTGAAGAACAATAAAGAAGGAAGTAAATTTATTGGCATCATCAATACGACCGTTATAAAACATTAGTACAAATAAAAACGCGCAGTAAATATAAAACCACGGTTGTAACCGGTTCATATCAAATATTACCATGGCGGTTGCCAGTAATAATGCCACAAAAAGCAACAAGCGGTGTTTTTTTAAAAATAAAGAACCAACAATAAATAGTATAAAAAAAACAATAAATAAATAATCGTAAGGCGCTTTTATATAGCGTATATCAAAAGCGGGCGTGTAAGGAAAAATACGCTCGCCTCCCCATAAATTAAATGTAAGCAGTACTGATATAATAAGTGATACGCACACTGTAACCCTGATCAATAATAAACGCTGTGGAATGGGTATCGAAAGTCCTTCTATCATTTATGTTTTAACTTACCTGCCGAGTAAAAATATTTTGAGTAATATGTTTCAGATAAGCTGTTAACCAATACACCACGGGTAGTGCTGGCGTGTACAAATTTTTTATCACGCAGGTAAACACCTACATGGGTAATAGAATTACTGTTTATTTTAAAAAAAATAAGATCGCCTTCTTTAACACTATCAATGCTTAATTTTTCACATTCCTTATAGATCTCACCGGCCGTGCGTGGCATTTTTTTACCATATACTTTATCAAATAAATTAATGGTAAAACAACTGCAATCTACTCCTGACTTTTCGCAACCGCCATATTTGTACGGCGTTCCGTACCACTCATTAATAAAAGAATATAATTTATTATCTTTTATTTCTTTATTGCTAACACCCATTTTTTCTTTAAAGGCAGCAGATCCGCTTTTAACTTCAACCTTCTGTTTTGTGACCGTTTTTACCGAGTCTTTCTTATGTCTACAGCCATATCCTATTAAAAGAATACAAAAAACGGGGATAATTTTTATGCCGGAAAAACGCATTACTATAAAAATACATGAATACTGCAAACCTTTAACGACGAGCAGCAGGCAATTTTAGACATAGGAATGTTAATTACCCAATGTTAAAAAACCGTTGTTTTAACTATGATTTACTGTTAATTTTCCCTATTTTTAAAACTTCTAACCCTGTTAAAAATGGATGATCTTACGTTGAAAACAACCGTGAAAACCAAAATACCTTTAGATATCCTTAAACGTGCTTTTTCGCTTATGTGTACTGCTAAAAGCATGACCGAGCTGTATGAGGCCAATAAAGAAATTACTGCAAAATACGTTCACGCTACAAGCCGTGGCCACGAGGCTGTTCAGCTGGCTTTAGGTTTACAGCTATTACCACAGGATTTTGTGAGTCCGTATTACCGTGATGATAGTATTTTACTTTCCATCGGTATGGAGCCATTTGAGCTCATGTTACAGCTTTTGGCCAAGAGAAATGATCCATTTTCAGGAGGAAGAACCTATTATTGTCATCCAAGTTTAAGAAGGGATAATATGCCAAAGATCCCTCATCAATCAAGTGCCACAGGCATGCAGGCCATTCCGGCTACCGGTATTGCTATGGGTATGCAGTATATTGAGAAGAACAGTATGAGCCCCGATTACAAAGGCAACAATCCTGTTTCGGTTTGTTCTTTAGGAGATGCAAGCTGTACTGAAGGTGAAGTTTCGGAAGCTTTTCAAATGGCGGTTTTAAAACAGTTACCAATTTTATATTTTGTACAGGATAATGAGTGGGATATTAGCGCACATGCAAAAGAATTCCGCGCTCAGGATATTACCGAATTTGCAAAAGGCTTTAAAGGTTTAGAAACAAGAACTATTGACGGGTCTGATTTTATTATAAGCTTCAATACAATTAAAGAGTGTCTTGATATTATTCGTGCAGAAAGAAGGCCAATGCTGATCCATGCAAAAGTGCCGTTATTAAATCATCACACAAGCGGGGTGCGTAAAGAATGGTACCGCGATGATCTTGAAGAAGCTGCAAAGCGCGATCCGTTACCACGTTTAAGAAATCAATTAATTATTGCCGGTATTGATGCACCGGAGCTTAAAAAGATAGAGGATGATGCTAAAATTCTGGTAGAAGCAGATTATCAGAAAGCCTTATTAGAAGAAGATCCAAGGCCGGAAGATCTTTTCCTTCATGAATTTGCAGCAACGCCAATAACCGAAGAAAAAGGCGAGCGTGCACCAAAAGGCAAGCAGCCAACCGTTATGGTGGATAGCGCCTTATTTGCAATAAGAGAATTAATGAGTAAACATCCTGAGTGTTTGTTATACGGGCAAGATGTTGGAGCAAGACTGGGTGGCGTATTCAGAGAAGCTGCAACCTTAGCGCAACAGTTTGGTGATCATCGCGTATTTAATACACCAATACAGGAAGCATTTATTGTTGGTTCAACTGTAGGTATGAGCGCTGTTGGTTTAAAGCCAATTGTTGAAGTTCAGTTTGCTGATTATATCTGGCCGGGCTTAAACCAATTGTTTACAGAAGTTAGCCGTAGCTGTTATTTAACCAATGGCAAATGGCCGGTGAGCATGATCTTACGTGTGCCAATTGGCGCCTATGGTAGTGGCGGACCATACCACTCAAGCTCTGTTGAAAGTGTATTAGCAAATATTAAAGGAATTAAAATTGCTTATCCAAGTACAGGGGCTGATCTTAAAGGTTTAATGAAAGCTGCGTATTACGACCCCAATCCTGTTGTGATGTTAGAGCATAAAGGTTTATACTGGAGTAAAATAAAAGGTACCGAAGATGCAAAAACAATTGAACCCGATGAAGATTATGTGATCCCGTTTGGTAAAGCACGTAAAGTAATTGAAGCATCTGAAGAAAATATTAAAGCAGGAAGATCGCTTACCATCATTACTTATGGTATGGGTGTATATTGGGCAAAAGCAGCCTCTAAAAAATTTGAAGGCAAGGTTGAAATTATTGACCTAAGAACGATATCACCGATTGATGAAGACTGTATTTTTGAAAGTGCGCGTAAACACAGTAAAGTAATGGTGCTTACTGAAGAGCCTGTTCATAATGGTTTTGCGCAAAGTATTGCTGCACGTATCAGCGAAAATTGTTTTCAGTCGTTAGATGCACCGGTTAAAGTTATTGGCGCTGAAAACTTACCTGCTATTCCATTAAATTCAACTTTAGAAAAAACCATGTTGCCAAATGCTGATAAAGTAGAAGCGGCAATTGAGAAACTTCTTTCGTATTGAAATTCCCAAAAAAGATAGCTGAACTATTGCTGGTAGTGGCATTTCTGCTGCCTCACCTTTTTTTAAATATCCGGCATACCCAAGATTGGGGCGATGATTTTGCCATGTATTTAATTGAAGCAAAAAATATTGCAGATCATAAACCTGTTGGTGAAACACGTCATGTTACCAATCCAAATGTTATGCTTGGCCCGGTTAATTATCCGGTAGGTTATCCTTTATTAATTTCCCCGCTTGTAAAAAACGGAATCGATTATTATAAGCTCAATTTATTGCAAAGTGTTTTTTTAATTATTACGCTGGTACTTGGTTTTATTTTTTTAAGAAATTATTTTTCACGCACTGCCAGTATTTTAATGACCATGATCCTTGCTTATAATCCATCATTAATGGGTTTTAAAATAGAAGTGATCTCCGATCTTTCTTTTTGGATGTTCTTAAATATTATTATTCTTTTGGTGTTAAAGAGCAGGTCATTGCCCGGAGTTATAGCTATAGCAGCGTTAACGGGCTTCTCAATTCATATCCGTTCAATTGGTTTGTTTTAGCGTTGAGTACTATTTTATATTGGCTTATAAACGATATTAGAAATAAAACACTTTCTGTTGAGTTTAAAAAATATACTATTTACATTGTTACTTTACTGGTGGTCTTTTTTGGAATAAAAATTCTGTATCCTGTTAACAGCGATTATCCTTTTAGCGGCAATCGTATTAGTGCAGATAACATCGCTTCTCAATTATCGTATAATATTGCCACCCTTGGCGAATATTTCAGATACTATCACGTTGAGAATTATTATTTTATACCCTTAATATTTGCAGCCTTTTTTATTAGCTTTTTATTGCTCGGTTTTGTTTTAGAGTTAAAACGTAAAGCCTTTTCTTTTTTAAATATACTGTGCGTTCTGTCTGTCAGTATTGTGGCAGTGTATCCTTTTGGTGATGCCGGTTACAGGTTGATCTTACCTTTGATATTTGTGTTTTGTTATTACTTTATTATCGGGCTCGGACAAACACTTTCGAAGCTGGAGCTGAGAGGTAAAACAGCGGTGGTAATATGCGCTTTAATTTATATGGGCACTTATATTAAACCGAATATGGAGATCCACGAAAATGGTTTTAAACCGGTGGATGGACCGGTAACAATGGAATTTGCCCAGCTGCTTGATTTTATGAATGAAAATAATATTAAGCATAAAATGATAGGCGTTGATAAATCACGCGCATTGGCTTTATATTCTGATAATAAATTTGCTTCGTTAAGTGATAGTTGTTTTGCTAAAGATATAAGCAACTTAAAATTAGATTACGTTATCAATCATTATACGCAAACTTCGGAAGTAAAAAAACAATTGGCAGATTCTGATACATCAAGACTTAAGAGCATTTATAATAATGCAGCTTTTAAGATGTACGAGGTTCGTAAATAATTTTTACAAATTAAGACTGGTTTAATATTTTGGGCGCCTTAACGGGCTTCTACTGGCTCGGCTGTCGCCTCGGTTGGGCGAGTGAAAAACTCGCCCGAACTAAACCCTTCGCATCCCTGGCGCAAGTTCACGAAATTTGTACGCTTTTTGCGTTAGCGATTGTAATGAAAATCCTTTTTGAGAGGTACGAGCAAAAAGATTGTAATGGAAAGCGCGGGCCGAAGGCAACGCCCAAAAAGTGATAATTTTTTTATTGTAGATTGATGGTTCTTTCTGGTTTAGAATTTAAGGTCTATCCCTGCCGATCCAACGCGTTTTACCTAAAAGAAACTCAATAGCCTGCTTTACATTTTTATCAATAGATGCTTCCGTTTTAAGATGGCTAATGTATCTTATTATTTCTTTTTGCATCGAAGGCGCTAAACTATCAAAAACAGTTTTCGCTTTTTTGTTTTTTTCGATAGCAGCTTTTAATTTGGGATGAAACGGAATCTTTCTTTCCACAGGATCAAATTCTATTTTTATACTGATAGTATCGCCAATATTTTTATTTGCGGCTTTAAGCATTGGTCCGTTAATATATAGACGCCAGTTACCACTGTATTTTACTAATGTTTGGTTAAAATAATGCCCGTCAATTTTACCTTTAACTTGTATTGGTCCTTTATCTTTTTTAGCTTGTTTAAAAATACTTTCTAAAACCGTTTCAGGTAAAAACACAAAGGGATTTATGCCGATGATTTCAATTTTTGCTTTGAAGGTTTGCATTTAAATTAATTTTTATAATGCAGAATTGTCAAAAAAGTAAATATTGTGCCAATTAATAATGCGCCATGAAACAAAGATTCTCTCCAAGACTGACCATTACTATCAACTGTCGAATAATAAAAAATAAGATGTCTATTAAATTTCCTTAAAATGTAGTTATCCATTAATTTGTATAAAGTTAAATTTAATATAGGAAGTACTAAATACCAGTTCGATAAATTTCCGGCGTGGCCTGAAAAAGAAAAAAAACAATAAATAAAAAAGCTAAAACAAACAATAGCATAGATATAGGATAGAATAAAGCCTTCTCTAATATTCAAAAGTTTATTTGATAGAAAAAATACAACAAAAAAGAATATAAATTCAGAAGCGCAAAGAAAAGTATGAAAGTCAAGCGGCTCGTTCATTTATATGAAATACTAATTATTAAAAATCTTCCAGAATACTATCACAATTATTGTAAGGCAGATCAATCCCCCATAAATTTCATTGCCTTTTCTTTTTGAAACTTCGGTAAAGCTATATTTCCAGAATAAAAAAAGATATTTAAATAAAGAACCTAAAAAATTAAAAACAGGCCGTAAACCTTTTTCAAATATAAGGTTCACAAATATTTCTCCGAAAATATAGAAAAAAAGTTCCGCTAATATTTCTCCAAAGGCTTCAAGCATTTTATTATGGATTTACTTCTGCGCCGTTCTATAAAAATAAAGCGCTACAAATGAAAAGATGATATTGGGTGTCCACACGGCTAGCAGAGGAGGCGCGAAGCCTGTTGTAGCTATGGTTGTAAAGATATACATGAGCATAATGTAAACACAGCTTAGTAATAAGCCCAATGCAATTTGCAAGCCAACACCGCCACGCACTTTACGCGATGACACACACACACCAATGATGGTTAAAATAAAAGTAGCAAAAGGGAATGAGGTTCTGCGATATAATTCAACCTTAAAAAAATCTATTTTATTGGAGCCTTTTAATTCTTCACGAATAATATATTCTTTAAATTCAAAATAAGGCATGGTCTCAATTTTACTTTCATAACGGTTCATATCTACCGGGGTAAAGGCCAACGCTAATTTTTTGGTCGCATAAAATTTATTGATCTGTTTAAAAATTGGTTTGCCTGTTTTTAATGTGTCCAATCTATCCTGTGCAATGATTTTTCGTTCGTACACATTCACCAGGTTCCATTGTTCGCTAATGCTATCCCAGGACATGTTATCGGCACTTAAAAAATAAATTTGTTTGTTGTGTACAATATCTTCTACACTTACTTTAAAAGCTGTTTTTAATTTATTGTCATAGCTTTCCATATACAACAAGCGGTTAGGGCCGATCTTTTTATGGATGTTATGTTCATCGTTATTATAATTGTTATTGATCCATTTATCTTCAAAACCAATTTTAATTTCTACAGCCTTGGGCAAAATAAAATGATTTAATATCAGCGAACAGAAAGATAAAATAAAAGCACCAATAATGTAAGGGCGCATGATGCGTTTAAAACTTGTACCACTGCTTAGTATAGCCACAAACTCAGTTTGATGTGCCATTTTTGAAGTAAAGAATATTACGGCAATAAAGGTAAACATCGGGCTAAACAAATTACCGTAGTAAGGAATGAACATGAGGTAATAATCAAAGATGATCTCGCTTAAAGGAATATCCTTTGTGGTATAAGTTTGAATTTTTTCTTTGATATCAAACACTATAAATATTAATAAGATCAGGGTAATGGAAAAAAAGAAAGTGCTTAAAAACTTCCTTAAAATATATCTATCCAGGATCTTTAACATTTACAAACGTTGTGCTAATTGAATAACCATTTTATTTTTCCATTCCGTAAAAGAACCGTCAATAATACGGGCACGGGCTTCTTTTACCAAGCGCAAATAAAAACCCAAATTATGTATGCTTGCAATTTGTGCTCCTAACATTTCTTCGCAATGCACCAAATGCCTTAAGTATGCCTTTGTATAAGCTTTATCTACAAATGTTGTTCCATCCTCATCCAAAACAGAGTAATCCGCTTTCCATTTTTCATTTTTAATATTGATGATACCTTTTTCGGTGAACAATAAACCGTGACGTGCGTTGCGGGTTGGCAACACACAATCAAACATATCAATACCTAAAGCAATGCATTCTAAAATATTTACAGGCGTACCAACACCCATTAAATAACGCGGTTTATCTTTTGGTAAAATGTTTGTTACTACTTCCGTCATGGCATACATTTCTTCAGCTGGTTCACCAACACTTAAACCGCCAATGGCATTTCCAAAACAATTTTTAGAAGCAATAAATTCAGCCGACTCAATTCTTAAGTCTTTATACGTACTGCCTTGCACAATTGGGAATAAAGCTTGTGTGTAACCGTACTTTGGTTCGGTTTCATTAAAACGTGTAATACAACGGTCTAACCAACGGTGGGTTAAGCCTAAAGAATTTTTGGCATATTTAATATCGCAAGGGTAAGGTGTGCACTCATCAAAAGCCATAATAATATCAGCGCCAATGGTGCGTTGAATATCCATTACGCTTTCAGGCGAAAAAAAATGTTTGCTACCGTCAATATGACTTTTAAAAGTAGCACCTTCTTCGGTTAGCTTACGTTGGTTGGCCAATGAAAAGATCTGGTAACCGCCGCTATCCGTTAAAATGGGTTTATCCCAGCCATTAAATTTGTGTAAGCCGCCTGCACCTTCAATTACGTTCAATCCCGGACGAAGATACAGGTGATAGGTATTTCCTAAAATAATTTCGGCTTTAATATCTTCTTTCAATTCACGTTGATGAACGGCCTTAACGGTTCCGGCTGTGCCAACAGGCATAAAAATTGGCGTTTCAATTGGGCCATGATCGGTTTCTAAAATACCAACACGGGCTTTAGAATTTTTATCAGTATGTGAGAGTGTAAATTTCAATTTCTAAAGATAATATTTAAGTTAGAAAGTTTAAAAGTTTAAAGGTTGAAAAGGCGCAAGTTTTAGTCTTGTGTCTTGCATCCTGCGTCATTTGTCACCTGAGGAGCGATTTAAATAATGTTAATACAGCAGCCATATTTGGAAGTGTATGATCGGCAATAACAAATTTTTCAGGATTCTTTGTTCCCGGATCAGGCACAACGGTTAATTGCATACGTGCTGCTTTGGCTGCAATGGCACCATTTACCGAATCTTCAATGACCATACATTCTTCCGGTAAAACACCAATGTTTGCAGCGCATACCAAAAAAACTTCAGGATGAGGCTTACCGTATTTTAAATGCTCAGCAGAAACGGTTGAATCAAAATCATTTTTTAAATGAAGCTTATGTAATACTGTATTCATCAATCTTTCAGAAGATGAGGTTGCCAAACCAATTTTAAGATCTTTCTCTTTGCAAAATTCAAACAGGTCTAAAACGCCTTCAATAGCTTTACCTTCGGTATCTATAAATTCAATTAAATTATCCATAATGGCCAGCTCAATTTCGGCGCTGGTAAATTTGGTCACATTATGGTGTTTTACCCACATATCTACCACTTCGTTTATCCGGCGGCCCATGGTTAAACGGCAATCTTCTGCACTTACAGGCATGCCAAATTGCTTAAAACCCTTTACCATGGCTCTTTCCCATAAAGGCTCACTATCAATGATCACCCCATCCATGTCAAATATTACAGCTTTTATTAATGCCAGCATTGTTAATTATTTTGTTTAATAAATACAAAGATATCTTATTTTGCCTCTTGCAAGGCTAATAACTTTACACCTATGCTTTTTCCTGAATTTAAAGAACTTGGTTTGCCAGAGTTGTTGACTGTTTTTGCCGGTCTTGGATTTATCCTGATAATTATCAATTATATTTTAAACTGTTTGCCTGCAGGTTTATTAAAAACCACGCGCATTTTAAGCAGCCAGAATTTAGAACCCATCTCTGTTATTATTTGTGCAAAGAATGAAGATGAGAATTTAACGGAATTTCTTCCAAAAGTATTAACGCAGGACTATCCAAATTTTGAAGTTATTGTGGTAAACGATTGTAGCTGGGATAATACTGAAAATGTTATTGACGAATTTGCAAAGATCTTCCCTAATCTTAAAAAAGTTTCCATTAAAGAAGACGCTTATTATAAACACGGAAAAAAGTTTGCGATCCTTGTAGGTATAAAAGCCACAACGCATAACCGTATGGTATTTATAGATGCTGATTGTTACCCGTCATCTAACCAATGGTTAAAAGAAATGGCCATGGGTTTTGCAGCACCAAAAGAAATTATTTTGGGTTATGGTGCTTACGATAAACAAAAAGGTTTTTTAAATAAATTAATTCGCTTTGATACATTTATGATCGCTACCAATTATTTATCGGGTGCAATTAAAGGCAAAGCATATATGGGTGTGGGTAGAAACCTGGCATATACACGAGATCTGTTCTATAAAGAAAAAGGTTTCTCTAATCATTACCATATTAATTCGGGCGATGATGATCTTTTTGTGAACCAGGCTGCAACAAAAGAAAATGTGAATGTGGTGATAGATAAAAATGCGATCACCTATTCTTTAGCAAAAAAAACATTTAGAGATTGGCGACTTCAAAAGGCAAGGCATTTAAGTACGTCGCCATTATATAGCCCTTCGTCCAAAACTAAGATAGCTTTCTCTTATTTTTCTCAATATTACTTTTACTTTTCGTTAATTGCATTAGCATTTACTTTTAAAACGCTGCTTTTAATACCAATAATTTTGTTGTTAAAAATGATATTTCAGTGGATATTTTTAAATAAGATCACCAAAAGGTTAAATGAAAAGGATCTTTTAGCCGGAAGCGTGATTTATGAGTTGATTCTTTTATTTATTTATCCTATCTTTCACATAGCAAAAACCTTTAATAAGCCCAATAAGTGGACGAATTAGAAAATAAAGAGCAACATCTTACCACTAAAGCTGTTTATGATTACAGGCTTGTGCGTTTGGCTTTGGATAAAGGCGATCAAAAAGCATATGCCGAGTTATTGCAGCGGTACAGGGAAAGCGTTTATTTTATGATGTTAAAGATGTGCAGCAATAAAGATGATGCTGAGGATTTAACTATAGAGGCATTTGGAAGGGCCTTTAAAAAGCTGGAACATTATAGTCCCGATTTTGCATTCAGTACCTGGTTATTTAAAATTGCCAGTAACAATGCCATCGATTTTATAAGAAGAAAAAAACAAAAATATTCTATTTCTATAGATAATAAATCAGGTAACGATGAAAGCGCAGATCATGCGGGAAATATTAAATCAGCAACATTAGATCCTGAAGAACATTTTATCCGTAAACAAAAAGTAGAATTAGTGCGTCTTTTGGTTGATAATTTAAAACCAAAATACAAGGAGATGATAGAGCTTTTTTACTTCCAGGAAATGAGCCATGATGAGATCTCGCAACGTTTAAATTTACCTATTGGTACTATTAAAGCGCAACTATTCCGCGCACGCGATCTTTTATTCAATGCATTAAAGAACAGGAACGAAAAGATCTAGCGCTTGTTTTCCATTATTACAAAATATTTTCCTGACCTTACACCAAAGCAGATCTCACAGTTTGAGCAATTGTATAAATTATATGTTGAGTGGAATAACCAGATAAATGTTATCTCAAGAAAAGATATTGATCTTTTGTATGAGCGCCACGTACTACATTCTTTAGGCATTGCAAAAGTAATTCAGTTTAAGCCCGGCACTCAAATTATGGATGTTGGCACGGGTGGTGGTTTTCCAGGAATACCTTTAGCAATTATGTTTCCTGAAAGTAGTTTTTTATTGGTTGATAGTATCGGTAAAAAAATAAAAGTGGTTAATGAAGTAGCTAAAGGCCTTGGCCTTACTAACGTTACAGGTATACATAGCAGGGCAGAGGATATCGATAAGAAATTTCACTTTGTTGTAAGTCGTGCCGTTACTGAATTTCCCGTATTTTATACATGGGTTAAGAATAAATTTTTAAGGGAAAATTTTAATGATATGCCTCATGGTATCTTGTATTTAAAGGGCGGCGATCTGAAAGAAGAGTTCGGAAAGTTTTACGATCATGCAAAATTTTACGAGCTTAAAAATTACTTTACCGAAGAGTTTTTTGACACCAAAAAGGTTGTTTTTTATAAGATGTGATTTACCGACTGTTTTGCCACAGACTCCACAGATTCTTTTAAGGTAATAATAAGCTAAATATCAATAGTTGATCTATATCGTCCTTATCGGGAAGGCTTATTTTTGTTTTTCTCCTGATGTTAAAGTTCCGTCATTGCGAGGATTTTGTGTTGAAGAAAAATGGCAGAAGCAATCTCAAGCCATGAAATTGTTACCAAACTGTGTGTTAGATTGCTTCGCTATCACAAAGACGAATTATGACTCCTCTTTCATCACCATCTGGTGAGTATTCCGGCTTCTTTGTTCAATAATGATGATCTTATCAGCGCTTAATTTAGCGATCGTTTCCTGGTCGTAATTACGAATGGTCATTAACTGTACATTCTTGTTGTAAAGTACTTTAAAGTGCTCTTGCAGCTCGTTTAAAAGCGGCTCCAGCTTATGGTTATCATCATCCATGCAAACACTAAAACTGATGGCGGAATTCTGCATCATATTTACATGTACGTTGTGTTTTGAGAATAAATTAAATATGTTGCTTAGATTTTCTTCGGCAATAAAACTAAAATCTTTTGGCTGAATGGATAATAGAATTTGATTTGTTTTAAAGATATAACTCGGAACGTTATTGCGTTTATCACTCTCTTTTATAATGGTACCTGCATCTTCAGGTTTAATAAATGATTTTACGAATAAAGGAATGTTTTTATTTTGAAGTGGCTTTATTGTTTTTGGATGAATAACAGACGCGCCGAAATAAGTTAATTCAATAGCATCATGATAGGTAAGCTCATCAATTTTTTTTGTGTTCTTAAAATATTTTGGATCCGCATTTAAAACACCTGGTACATCTTTCCAGATAATTACTTTTTTTGCATCGGTAAAATAGGCGAGTAGGGCTGCTGTGTAATCACTTCCCTCGCGACCTAATGTAGTTGTAAAGTTTTCGGAAGTACCACCAATAAAACCTTGTGTAATTACGATATTGGATGAATTTAATATTGGTAACAGATCGGTCTGTACTAATTTTTGACTTAATTCATAATCCACTTTTCCTTCACGGTACGAATTATCTGTTTGAATAAAGCCACGGGCATCTACCCATTTATTTTTCACTCCTGTTTCGTTCAAATAACCTGAAACAATTTTTGTTGCCAGTACTTCACCCTGCGAAACCATTTGATCGTAATGGTGATTGTAGGTTGAGGATGGTTCTTCTTCCAAAGCCCATAATAATTCCACAAAAACATTTTCAATATCATTGTAAATAGTATTCTTCTTATCTGGAATTAACTGCTCTAAAATAGAAAGGTGATAGGTTTTTAATTCATCTAAAACAGGTTGCACTTCACCTTCTTTATAAAAATAAGCGTTAACTAATTGTTCAAGTTTATTGGTTGTTTTTCCCATTGCAGAAATAACAACAATGGTTGGCCCGCTGGCATGTTTTTTTAAAATGGAAGCAACATTTTTTACAGAATCTGCATCTTTTACCGATGCGCCGCCAAATTTAAAAACCTGCATAATTGTAATAGAATTAATAAGCCACTAATTTAATAAGTATTAATTTAATTATGATGAAGATCACAACTTTTATAAAACAAAAAAGCCACCCTTTTTGGATGGCTTTTAAAATATGTTTTAAGCTTAATTATTTAGGTTGATCAACAGGTGGTGTTTGTTGCACCGGTGCAGTTTGTTGCTGAGGTATTGCTACAGCGCTTTGTGCTTTCTTTTTAGCGATCGAGCCACCTTCTTCATCAGAAGGTTGAGTCATGCTACTTTTTGGTGCCATTAAAATGCTTAATAGAATTAAAACGATAGCTAAACCCCAGGTTGCTTTTTCAATGAATTCAGTACCACGTTTAACACCCATAATTTGAGTGGCAGCACCAAATTGACTTTGAATTCCGCCGCCTTTTGAATTTTGAACCAACACCACTAGTATCAGTAATACACACACTATAATAATTAAAATTGAAAAGATCATGTTTTATTTTTTTATTGGTTATTCTTTAATTTTTGAATCAGGGATGCAAAGTAAGCACTTTTTTGTGGAAATTTCAAACTTAATATTTCATAAGCCCTAACTGCCTTATTTACACTACCTTGCAAAGCGTAGATCTTGGCTAAAGTCTCTGTTACAAGGTGTTCGTTCTCAATAAGGCTTTCTTTTGCCTTATTATCCGGACTGTAAAATTTAGCCTCTTCTTTGTTTCTAATAAGTCCGGGATTAGTATCGATTATTTTATCAATTAAGGCTTTATTTTTTTCTTTTTTAGAAATTGCCTTTTTAATTTCTTCATTATTAGCCGCAAGATCTTTTCCTTTTTGCTCGTTTACTTTTTCTTCAATATTTTGGTACGATTGGCCGTTATTTTTCTTTAAGAATAATAACCAATCGCTAAAATTTTCGGGTTGCTCAACAGTTTTTACGGGATAAAGAATTTCCTGCGTTTTTAAAATTTCTTTTTCTACCAGAGATTCTACAACCTGTTTTTTAATTTCTTTTTCAAAAACCTCTTCAGGCTCTACTGTTTTTTTAGTAACAACCTCTTCTTTTTTTGTTTCAGAAATAACTTCGGTTGCTTTTAAAATATCAAGCTCGTGTTTTTGATCTTCTTTAGTGTTTTTTTCTTCTATTACTTTTTCCTCAACAAAAGTTTTCTTTTCTTCTTCAATAGCAATATTATTTTCTAATTGATGAATAAGATGAAACAGGTGTGCACGGTTGGTAGCCACGATCGCGGTTTTCTTCAGGCTTTGCTGGTAAACCGAAGCATCCCATTTTTTTGAAGACATGCTCAGTAATAAATGTGCCGTTTGAAAATATGGAAAATCACTCACCAGTTTTTGTAACTGGGTTGTGCTCTGCTTATCAAGCAACGCTGGATTTTTTATATATTTTAAAAGCTCGGCTGCCTGCATGTTACCAATTATTAAAAGCTTTATTAAAAATATCTTCGGTTAATTGCCTGTAAATTTCTGTTACCAGTTCCGGTTCAATGCTCGAAATATTCTTATCACTTGCCACATCCTGGAAACGTGTAAAGGTTTGTTCAAAATTTTTGGACTCTTCAAACTTATTAATATACTTTACACTTACCGAAATGGTCATCCTGTTTTGGCTTGCCTGGTCGGCAGAGATCGCAATTGGCGACACGTTGTAATCGGCAATGTATCCTTCAAATTGCAGATCGCCATTTTGTTTTACCAAAGTTAATCCTGTTTGTTGCGAAACAACATCGCGTAATTTTTCGGTAAAGCGTTGTGATAAGCTGGGAGCACCTAAAGATGTATTATTGGTAAAAAAGCCAACACTAATTGTTTTTGCTTCAGGCGGAATGGTTGCACCGCTTAGCGAAATTTTTGTTTTACAAGCACTAAGTGCAATTGCAAGAAATAAAATATATGTAATTAAATAACGCAAGTTTATTCCTCTATTTTGTACTCGTTAATTTTTCTGTAAAGTGTTCTCTCGCTAATGCCTAATTCTTTTGCGGCATATTTACGTTTGCCTTTGTGTTTACGCAACGCTTTTTTGATCATATCAATTTCTTTATCCTGCAACGATAAAGTTTCCTCCACTTCAATAACATGTGGGTTTGAATTGCCCGATTGAATTACCGGTGTAAAGCTCATGCCATTGTTATCGTTGCTTAATTCGTTGCCATTATAAATTCTGTTCATGATCTGAACATCATCTTTATTCACTTTACCACTGGCTGCAGTAACCAGATCGTAAACTACTTTTTTAAGGTCATTCAATTCTGCACGGGTATCGCGCATAACTTTAAAAATAATTTCTTTATCTGCGTTTTCAAATGAAGAACCTCCCGAAGAAAAATTATCATTTCTTAAAACGGTTGGTACATTATTAGAATTGTATTGGGGTAAATATTTTAAAATGGTTTCAGCATTTATTTCACGGGTTTTTTCAATAATAGAAATTTGTTCTGCAATATTTTTAAGCTGACGAACATTGCCCGGCCAAAAATAATTTACCAATACCTGTTCTGCATCAGCATTTAATTTTATTACAGGCATGCGGTATTTTGCCGCAAAATCATTTGTAAATTTTCTGAATAATAAATGAATGTCTTCTTTTCTTTCACGCAATGGCGGAAGATAAATAGGCACAGTGTTTAAACGGTAATAAAGATCCGGACGAAATTTTTCTTTTTCTAATGCCTGGTAAAAATTAATATTTGTTGCTGCTACAACACGTACATCTGTTTTTAAAACTTTGCTGCTTCCAACTTTAATATATTCTCCGCTTTCTAATACACGAAGTAATCTTGCCTGCGTTGCCAGTGGTAACTCACCAACTTCATCTAAAAAAATAGTGCCACCGTTGGCTACTTCAAAATAACCTTTACGTACCTCTGTTGCGCCGGTAAAAGCACCTTTTTCATGTCCGAATAATTCGCTGTCAATTGTTCCTTCGGGTATAGCACCGCAGTTAACTGCAATATACGGCCCATGTTTTCTTGCACTGTTCTGATGAATGATCTGCGGAAAAACTTCTTTACCTGTTCCGCTCTCGCCATTAATAACAACATTAAGATCAGTTGGTGCCACCTGGCGCGCAATATCCACAGCTCTTTCAAGCAATGCGTTACTTCCTATTATTCCGAATTTTTGTTTTAGATCCTGGGTATTCATGTGATAGATTCAAGAGTCAAGACGACAGGAGTCAAGACAGCATTGTTTGTTTTCCGTTAATAATCGTTTCTCTAAAATTGAATATTTTCTTTTGCAATTCATTAACCTGTGATAATAAATTGTTTAATTCTTCTTCATTGCCATATTTTCTTTTTTGGCAAATTAAAAGTTGTGTTTCCGCTTCGTAACTGGAACTTAAAGAAGTAGTTAAAAATTCAGAAAAATGATTACTTGTTCGCTTTCCCGATCCATCGGCAATATTTGACGGGATTGAAACGCCACACTTTTCTAGTTGATTTATCAAATTATATTTTTCTTTAACAGGAAGAGACTCTGTATAATTATAGATCAAGTCGCACAATGTCATTGCGTCTTGCCAAATAATTAATTTTTTAAAATTATGTTTTACCATATTTTGTAGTCTTGTATCTTGTTGTCCCTTTAGTCCTGCTTCTTTACAACCTCACCAATCAAAGTTGATGCCGTACACGTTGTAACCAGCACATTTACATAGTCTCCTTTTTTATAATTCTCTTTCGGGAAAACAACCACAGTATTTTGTGTGTTTCTTCCCATAAACATTTCATTTGATTTTTTTGAAAAGCCTTCGATCAAAACCTTGTGCACTTTTCCAACTCCTGCTTTTGTTTTAATAGCACTGTTCTCGCGTTGTATTGCTACGATCTCGCTTTGTCTCCTGCTTTTAATTTCTTCCGGCACATCATCTTTGTATTTACGTTCAGCTAATGTTTTCGGACGTTCGCTATACATAAATAAAAATCCGTAATCGTATTGTACTTGTTTTAATAAGCTTAAAGTATCTGCGTGATCTTCTTCTGTCTCGCCACAAAAACCAGTAATGATATCTGTACTGATTCCACATCCCGGCAGAATTCTATTGATCGCATCAATTCTGTTTAAGTACCATTCGCGTGTATAACCACGGTTCATAGCTTCTAAAATTTTACTGTTTCCACTTTGAACGGGTAGGTGAACGTATTTGCAAATGTTCTCGTACTTTGCCATTGTTTCCAATACTTCATCCGTCATATCTTTTGGATGTGAAGTAGAAAAACGAATGCGTAATTCAGGACTAACCAAAGCAACTTTTTCTAACAGCTGAGCAAAATTTGTTGCCGCCTTTTTTTGTTCTTCAGTAAGCAACTCTTTTTTTAAGCCACCGCCGCTGTATAAATAGCTGTCTACGTTCTGTCCTAATAAAGTAACTTCTTTGTAGCCTTTTTCAAAAAGATCTTTTGCTTCTGCAACAATACTTTCAGGGTCGCGGCTTCTTTCTCGTCCCCTGGTAAATGGCACTACACAAAAGCTGCACATATTATCGCAACCGCGCATAATACTAATTAATGCAGTTACACCATTTGTACCTAACCTTACGGGCGTTAGGTCGGC
>JACDED010000235.1 GCA_013816615.1 Bacteroidota bacterium | reverse complement strand
ACGTATATAATTCATAAACATCATTAATAAATGTATTTCCAAACATTGGCAGGTTACCATCAGAATATAAAAGCATAATTACCTGGTTGCTTTCAATTTCTTTTTTAAGATCGAGTTCCCAAACTTCCACTTTTTCTCCGGGCCTTGGCGAAGGAATTACACGGTTGGCATAATACCAGAATTGTCCGCCTGCAAAACAAGCCTGCCCTACTCCCATATAAACAGGGCCATACCAGTAGCTATCAGAAATTGTAAGTACGCGTGTTGTGTTTTTAACACTGTCGTTCTCAAATTGAATTTCGGGATATGCCAGTTTCATATTTTGATCAGGATCCGAATTTAAATTCATGCTTTTTAAAACATCTGCATCACGACTGCGTGCTGTATCCACCTGGTCTATTTTTTTCCAGAAAATAAATGGCATATCGCAGTGATGTAATTTCTCGATTGATTTAATTATGGTATCCACAGCTAAACACTCACCATAATAACTCCAGTGATGGCCAAATTTAGGGAACAAGGCATAAGGTGATGTTGGTTTTAGTTTTTCAAAATATGCGTACAGGTCTAAATAATTTAAACCAAGATCTTTACTATTAGAAGCAAATAAATTGTGGTTTGTGTTTTTTACCGGGTGTACATATTTATCTTCAATAAATTCTTTACACGCAGAACCTTTACCCGGAGCATACACCAATAAAAGATCAATTCCTTTTTTCTTTAACGTATCCTGTATCACTTTTGCTTTTTGTAATAATGTCTTTACTTTTAATTCTGATATCAGATCATCACCAAAGGCAGAGAAAATATAACCTTCACTAAATACATAGTCTTCCTTTCCTATAACAAAACCATTTACACGAATTTGATTAAATGCTGTATAATAAAATTGGTTATTTAAACGTACCATTTTTTCTTTATAAGCCCAATGGTCGTTATTGTAATCTTCTTCTGCCGCTTGGTAAGAGCCATCCATCCACGATGCCATGGTGAATTTTGGTTTCTCATCACTTATTACAAGACCTATTAAATTAGGTTTATTGTAAGTAATATCTTCCTTTCCGTCGCGCGACTGGTATTTAATGATCGCGTAGATCATAGGCCAGGCAAAAGCTATAAGAATAACCAGATGATGGATTGAATATGTTTTTTGTTTAACCACCATTAAAATCTAAAATATATAAAAGGGTTAAAATCCAATGCAGATACATAACTTAACGATACATAAAATAAAGTTATACCAACTACAACCGCTAACCATTTGCCACCATCAGAAAAACTTTCTCCATAAACAGTATCCTGTAATTGTTTTGTTCTTTTAGTGATAGCGAAGAACGAGAACAGTAAAGCAACAACGGCCATACAAATAAAATCGTTGTTCATTGCAAATTTACCATCAACAAAATTGAAGGCGTACATTTGTTTAATAACGTTTAAGCCATAGTGCAGATCCTCATTACGGAATAACACCCACCCGGTAATAACAATAATAAATGTAATTGGCACCGAAATAAATTTACCAAGCTTTTCAAATACTTTTCCTAAAAACAAACGCTCAAGCACTAAAAATAAACCGTGATAAGCCCCCCACAATACAAAGTTCCAGCTGGCGCCATGCCATAAGCCGGAAAGCAGGAACACAATAATTAAATTGCGGTACAATTTAGAATTAGAACCCTTATTACCACCTAAAGGAATGTATAAATAATTTTTCATCCAGCTGCCAAGCGTAATATGCCATCTACGCCAAAACTCAGTAATGCTGCCGGAGATGTAAGGGTTATTAAAGTTCTCTGGAAATTTAAAGCCCATCATTTTCCCCAAACCAATAGCCATATCGCTATAGCCGCTAAAATCAAAATAGATCTGGAAGGTATATGCCAATGCCCCTACCCACGCTGCGGCAGTATCTAATTGCTCAACAGGTAATTTAAAAACAGCATCTGCCTGCATGCCTAATGTGTTTGCAATAATTGTTTTTTTTGCAAGACCTAAACAAAAAGTTAAAAAGCCGCTTAATTTTATATTGGGCGTATAATTTTTTTCGCGATTGGTGATCTGGTCGGCAATATCGTGGTAACGCACAATTGGGCCGGCAATTAATTTTGGGAATAATAAAATATAAGTTTGATAATGCCAGAAATTCTTTAACGGTTTATGTACGCCACGGTAAACATCTATCACATATGTCAAACTCTCAAACGTGTAAAAAGAGATTCCAATTGGCAGTATAACTTTTATCCATGAGATCTCAGTCCCTAAAAGTGCGTTGACATTCTCAATAAAAAAATTGCAGTATTTAAAATAAAATAAAAGGCCAACATTTAAACACAGCGAAATAATTAAATATTTGGTTTTTGCCTTTTGTGTTTTTTGGTTGTGCATGGCATTTACCAAAAAATAATCTAAAAAAGTGGTGCCAAGAATTACGAAAATAAATTTTGGTCCGCCCCAACTATAAAAATAAATACTGGCAATTAAAATAACCGCGTTTTTAAATTTATGCGGCGCTAAATGGTACAGCAATAAAAATATTGGAAGGAAATAAACTAAAAACGTTATGCTGCTAAAAACCATCTTTCTTAAGGCTTACAAAAATAAGATTTTTTAAGGATGTTACAAGGTGTTTTTTTACAGATATTTTCGGGTCAACTTAATTTTCTGGGGAGCAGATTCATTAAGCAAACAGTTTCCCTAACCTAAACAAGAAGAATTTAACATCAGTTACGCCTCTTAAATTGGCTCTAAAGAGTTTTATTTTGGAGTTAAA
>JACDED010000154.1 GCA_013816615.1 Bacteroidota bacterium | reverse complement strand
ATTTATAATATAGTCCAAATATAGCAAATAAAATCAAATAAGCAAAATTGGACTATATTATATATGAATTTGGTATTAGTCAAAAACTCTTTTTGAATTACTGCAACTTTGTATAAGAAATTAATTATTAACTAAAAAATAGAAAATATGAAAACCTCAAAATTCACATCAGTAATCTTAACAGTAGTTGCTTTAGTGTTTTGTATAAACACATCAAATGCTAAGACTAACCCAATTACACAAAACTCATCAACCTGTTTAAAAATAAACGGTATTATTCTTAAAGCGCCACATAAAGCAGAAAGAGGATCTTATAAAGTAGAATTATTAAAAGACAATGTAGTTATTGATTCAAGCAAGGTTTCTGTTAATAAGGAGTTTGAATTTGTTCTTTCTAAAAACTCATGGTATACTATACGTGTTACAAAAGAAGGCCACGTACCATTATTGCTAAGCATTGACACAAAAATTGATGCGCAAAATGCCTTGATTTATGAATTTCAGTTTGAAACTGAATTGTTAGATTCAAAAACTGTAAATGCTGGTAACGACATTATGGATTTTCCGATCGGGGTAGTAAAATTTGATAAGGTTAATAATAGATTTTATCCTGTTGAGAATTATACTGCTGACATTAAACAAAAGATCCTGGATCCTACAAAATCAAAATATTCTGAAAGTTACCAAAGCAATAACAGTATGATGGCTACACAGGATGATGATGATATGATCGTTAAATAATAATCAGAATTTTATAAAAGAAAGATCATGGAAAATTTAAATATAAAAAGAGCCTCTGTTATTATAATTGAAAATAATTATATAGATACGCTTGTGTTAAGAGCCCGATTGGGAAAATATTTTAACCTATGTATTGCGCCGGATCTTGAACTAGCCGAGAAAATTATTTCAGAATTTAATTTTGATATGATTGTTACCGATACTAACTCATGCAAAAGAAGATCATGGAATTTAAAAGATATTAAGACTAAAAGTAAAAATAAAGATATTAAAGTTTGTGGTTTATCAGCTTCGTATAAAAACAAAGATTTTTTAATAAACGCAGGAGTTAATGATGTACTAACAAAACCTGTATGTAAAGAAGATGTTTTTAATATATTAAACTGGTCAATGCCTGAAAACTATAATTTTTCAACTTTAAAAGGGGTAAGTACGTTGTGTTCGGTATTTTAATATCCAGACATCAACAATAAAAAAAGCCTTCAATTTCTTGAAGGCTTTTTTGTTATTATCATTCCGACAATAGGAGGAATCTTATTCAGGGATCCCTCATTCTTCGGGATAACACGTTTATTTTTTTGCTTTTAAATAAAGTTCATTTACTTTATTCCAATTGATCACATTAAAAAATGCGCCAATATAATCCGGTCTGCGGTTTTGATAATCTAAATAATAAGCATGTTCCCAAACATCCATTCCTAAAATTGGAGTGCCTTTGCAGCTATCAGCAAGATCCATTAATGGATTGTCTTGATTGGCAGTGCTACAAACTGCTAATTTACCATCTGCTTTTACGCATAACCAGGCCCAACCACTACCAAAACGGGTAATACCTGCTTGTGTAAAATCTGCTTTAAATTTTTCGAAACCACCTAATTCAGCTTCAATAGCTTTACCAACTTCGTTTGTTGGAACGCCACCTGCTTTAGGTGCCATTATTTCCCAGAATAAGGAGTGGTTGTAATGGCCGCCACCATTGTTTCTAACAGCTGCAGGGTATTTTGAAATGTTCTTGCAGATCTCTTCAATACTTAATTTCTCAGCATCGGTTCCGGCAATGGCATTGTTTAAATTTGTTACATACGCCTGGTGATGCTTATCATGGTGTATCTCCATTGTTCTTGCATCGATATTTGGTTCTAATGCATTGTTTGCATAAGGTAATTTTGGTAATTCGAAAGCCATAATAATTTGTTTTTAGTTATTGTTATAACACAAATTTAGCATTTTTGTTTTACTGCGATATTATAAAACAAAAAAAGCCCCCTGAAATCAGGAGGCTTTTATTAATTTAAATTTATTCTTTTATTAATTTACCTTCTTTAATGGCAACTTTAGAAGATGAAGAAGTGATCTTGTAAGTATACATACCATTTGCAAGATCTTTAATACTTAAAGATGTTTGAGCCTGGCTTAAATTAATTTTGTATACCACTCTACCTGTAAGATCAAAAATTTCAAATAAGTGGTTACCTGTGTTCTCAATTACAACATTAATATTTCCGTTGTTTGGATTAGGATAAATAAATGTTGTTCCGTTAATAATCGTATTTTTCTCTATCCCCGTACACAATAACACAACAATATTAATGGTTTTGGTAGTTGAGCAACCTGGTCCGTTATTTCCGGTAAGCGTATAAGTTGTACTAACCGATGGAGTAACTGTTATTGAACTTGTTACTGCACTTGTATTCCACGAATAAGTTGTAGTGCCCGAACCTGTTAAATTAACAGGAGTTCCGTTACAAATAGTAGTTGACGATGCGGTAAGCGTTAAGTTTGGAACTGCGCACGCAATTGTAACAATATAATCTTCTGCCTCACCTGAACCAAAGCTTAAACATGCATCCGGCGGACCATTTGGATTACCCGTTGCTCTTGAACGCACACGCATACCTGTTTGACCTAATAACGCGGTTACGGGCACAGTAAACGTAGCTGTAGTAGTAGAATTAGGTATAGTAGTTAATGCTATCTGTGTATGTTCGCTCACGTCAAAGGTACCACTGTGGTCGTAATCGAACCACACAGATTCGATGTTATCAGCAGTTGTATAAAGTGCAATAGTATATGTACTGCCGATATTTAAAGTAGCTGTTGTTGTCGGCCCCGGAAGGAACTGGGAGTATGTTCCGTTTGTTGCCGTACTGTTACAGGTTGAATTATTATTTAACGGCGTATTAAAAATTGTAACATTATTTATTTCATCGCCAAAACAGCCACTACCACCTAAATTTTGATTGCAATAACAAAGTATAGATGGTTGCAAACTAAATTGAAATGCCGCAGTAGCAGCAGTATTTGTAGCACATGCAACAATTACGTGGTAAAATACTGTTGAAGTTATGTTTTGAGATAATGCTGTGAAAGTTGCACCCGGAACAGATGTCCACGGACCTGAAACGTTTGGAGATTGTTGCCATTGAAAGGTTAACCCTGATACAGGAGAAAAACCGGTAAGTGTCATATTAACATTTTCGCGTGAGCAAACTAATGTTGGGGTAGCTGTGATCGATCCCGGATTAGGAGTACCAGAGCACCCCGGAGCCGGAATAATATTAATAATATAATCTTCTGTTTCTCCTTCATAAAAATTCGAACACGCATCTGTATTGGTAACCGTTGCAAACGAATCATGAGATCTTACTCTCAATCCTGTTTGGCCACCAAGTGCCGTTGAAGGCAAATTGAATACTAATACCGTTGCAACACTTGGTGTAGAGCTGGTTGTAACCTGGTAAAATTCATAAGAATCAAACATACCATTATGATCATAATCTATCCAGAAAGCAACATTGTTATTTGCTGTTGTTTCAATGCTAATTGAATAAGCATTTGGAGCAGTTAAAGTAGCAGTAATTGTAGCAGACGGCAGATATTGAGAATAGCTATCAAACGAGGCCGTATTGCTACACCCTGAAGTATTATTTAAAGGTGTAGACAGTATAGATACGTTTGAAATGTGATTTCCAAAACAACCCCCACCGCCTAAGCCGGTAGCGCAATAACATAAATTTACAGGTTGCACACTATATTGAAAAGCAACTGTTGCTGCGGTATTAGATCCACAGGCAACAACTACCCGGTAAAAAACAGGGGTAGTTATAATTTGTGATAAAGCTGTGAAAGTTGCACCACTAACGGCTGTCCATGGACCTGAAATGTTTGAAGATTGTTGCCATTGAAAAGTCAAACCTGAATTTGCAGAGTAACCTGTAAGATTCATATTAACATTTGTACCGGAACAAACTAAAGTTGGAGTGGCTGTAATTGATCCCGGATTAGGCACGCCCGAACATACAGGAGCCGGAACAATGTTTACAATATAATCTTCTGTTTCTCCTTCGTAAAAATTAGAACAGGCATCTGTATTGGTAACTGTAGCAAACGAATCGTGAGATCTTACTCTCATTCCTGTTATGCCACCAAGCGCAGTTGATGGAACGTTAAAGAACAAAACAGTAGGTGTATTTGGAGTTGAATTAGTTGTTACCTGGTAAAACTCATAAGCATCGAACATACCGTTATGATCATAATCGATCCAAAATGCAATATTGTTATTTGCAGTTGTTTCAACGCTCATTGAATAAGAAGATGCTGCATTTAAAGTAGCAGTAGTTGAAGCAGCAGGAGAATATTGCGTGTAGCTATCAAATGAAGCCGTGTTACTACAACCTGAATTATTATTTAAAGGTGTAGATAGGATTGAAACATTGGATATATGATTTCCAAAGCAACCACCGCCACCTAAGCCGGTAGCGCAATAACATAAGCTTACAGGATTGTTTGGATTTACTGAAGTAATAGCTGTTGTAGCACTTTGTGAACTAATGGTACAGGTAATTACCATTTGATAAAAGGTTAAAGTTGTTAACGAAGCTGTAGTTAATACAGGTGTATTAAATCCTGAACCGGTTGTTACATTTGTCCATGGCCCTGAAGCAGCCGGTGCTTGCATCCATTGATATGTAATACCGCTTGCATTTGTATAACCAATATCAGGTATAACGGCGCTTTCATTAGGACAAATGGAAAATGAAGGAGGAATAGTTCCCGCAGAGGGCATACCTGCACATGGTGGTAGAGGCACATTAATTTCGGTAGTACGACAGGTATTATCTTGCCCGCAGGTTGGTGGACCTGAATTAGTAATATGCATTTGGTAAACACCAAGTGATGGAATAGTTACTGATAATGGAGCAACTCCTGCAATTAAAACATTACTTGAGCCATCTGTTATTGTAAAATAATCACCGGCTAATGAAGATGTAAATATAAACGTGCCGGTAACGTTAAAAGTAATATCATTATAATCACCGGCCCAATTACAGGTTGTGACCTGAACAGAGTTACCGGGTACGGTAGAAGTAATTGTTTCTGTAGCAAACAAAAACGAGTTTATACATTGCGCTGATAATTTGGCTGTGAACAGCGTTGTAAGCAAACACAAAAGTGTGATCAGTTTGTAGGTTTTTTTCATGTTGTGATAGTTAAGTTATTAATTGATAAACAAAGTGGGTGAAAATTTGTTTATGTGTTTTTGTTTAAAAAAAAGCATGTTAAAATTACAGGCTTTTAAATTAAAAAACTATTAATTTTTGTTTAACAATTTTAATGGTCTCAACACTATTATTAGCTTGAATTCTAACATAATAAATACCGTTTGCTAAAGCATCGATATTAAAATCAACTTTATCATTTGATGATGTGTTAGATATAATAACTCTTCCTGTAACATCCATTACATCGATATTTTTAACTGAACCATTATTTAATTCAATTGTAAATTCACCTGTATTTGGATAAACCAATATACCTGTTGAAGAAACGGCATTTATATTTAACCCTGTACAAAGTGAAACTGCCTGTGAAATTATAAATGTGTTTCACAACCGTTAGTAATTCCTGTTAGATGATTATCAATCTGTAAAGGAGTGAAAAAACAAACCCCCCTTCTCAATGAATGAAAAGGGGGGTTAAAAGTAAATTAAAAGTTAAATTATTCTTTAATGATCTTGATCACATTAACGGTATTGTCAGATTGAATTCTAACATAGTACACACCATTAGCTAAATTTTTAATATTAAAATCAACTTTATCATTATTACTTGAGCTTGATAAAACAATTCTTCCTGTAAGATCCATTATATCGATATTTTTAACTGAACCATTATTTAATTCAATTGTAAATTCGCCTGAATTGGGATTTGGATAAACAAGGATACCTGACACAGATGCAACTTTAGTATCAATACCCACACAACCGGAAACAGTTTGCGAAATTACAAATGTGTTAGAGCAACCGTTAGTTGTACCTGTAACAGTGTACGATGTTGTAACTGAAGGTGTAACCGAAATAGTAGATGTAGTTGCCGATGTATTCCAGCTATAAGTAGTAGCACCTGTTGCCGTTAAAACAGCAGGCGATCCATTACAAATTAAACTTGCAGAGCTTGTAGCATTAACCGTAGGGTTCGCATTAGCAGTAATTGTTAAACTTGCTGTTGAACTACAACCAGGACCCGACACACCTACCACACTGTAGTTTGTGGTAGCAGAAACTGTCGGGTTAATTGCTACCGCATTTGAACCTGTGCTCCATGTATAATTAGTTGCACCAGTAATACCAATGTTAACTGTACTTCCGGCACATACTGTCATTTGGCTTGCACCAATGCTTAATACAGGTTGAGCTACTACTGAAATAGTAACCGGAGTTAAAGTACTTAAGCCACAAGATGTAGAATCTAACACATAATAAGTTGTATTAGAAGTTAATGTAGGAGAGACAAAAGTATTACCCGAAGCAACATAAGATGTTGCAGTTGCAGTAGCGTACCATTGTGCAGTTCCTGTAGCAATAGTAGTTAAGGTAGTAGTGTTACCCGAACAAATTGCTGTGGATGCAGAAGCCGGAGCATTAGGTGAAGAACAAATATTGATATTATCAAGATCAGCATAATAATCGCCTGTGCCTGAAGCTAGTTTCTTAGCAACAAAACGTACAATTACATCATTGCCTGCAAAAGAACCAAGATTAACTATTTTAGTTGTCATGCTGGAAGAAGGTGTATGATTTGATGCGTTATTTGATTGCACCATTGTATATGTTAAACCACAATTTGTAGAAACAAAAACATTTAAACTATCATTAGCCCAATTTGTAGTTGAGGTAGCAGCAGACGCAGGATAACCACTCCAATCCTGAATACGGTAGTCGTATTTTAGAGTTGTATTAGCAGTTACAGCACCTAATTTGGGTAAGTTAACAATAGAGATTGTTTGTGTTGTACCATACAGATTACCTGATAATGCATTATCAGAATATGTATTACTATGGTTAGAGAATACACTATATGCAGGTGATCCGGCATTTGTAAACCCGGCAGGTAAAGCTAAAGATGCATTAAAATCTTGAAAATAAGGTAATGGTAAAGCTGCAATAACTGTCCTGGTAGCTTGTGACATTGCATCATTTGCAGCTTGTCCGTCGCCAGCCATGCTTGTAAATGCATCAAAAGAATAGGTACCAGGAGCTAACATATTAATATTACCCACTACAAAATTTACAGTAGCAGTAGCTGCTAAAGTTCCGGTATAAGTAGCATTTAAGGTTTGATTAATAACACCCGAAACTACCACTGTTACAGGTATATTTGTTAAAGAATTTATACCATGATTTTTAATTGTTATTGAAACAGGTTCGGTTGATGAATAACAACCAATTAAACCCGGAGCACTTAAAGCTATTGCACCAGCATCTACTGCAATTGGAGCAGTAATATTAATATTATCTAAATCAGGATAATAATCACCGGTTCCTGCGGGTTGCTTTTTAGCAATGAAACGAACTATAACATTATTTCCTGAATATACACCCAAGTTAACAGTTCTGGTAATCATACTTGCAGAAGGTGTATGATTTGAAGCATTATTAGATTGCACCATAGTATAAGTTAAACCACAGTCAGTAGAGATATATACATTTAAACTATCGTTAGCCCAATTAGCTAAACTTGTTGCACCTGAAGCAGGGTAACCACTCCAATCCTGAATACGATAATCATAAGATAATACACTAAGTGCATTTAAAGTGCCTAACTTAGGTGTATTAACGATTGAAATGGTTTGAGTAGTACCATATAGATTTCCAGCTAAGGCATTATCAGTATATGTATTTCCGTGATTAGAGAATACGCTATAAGCAGGTGAACCTGCGCTTGTAAAGCCCACAGGCAAAGTAACCGAAGCATTAAAATCTTGCGAATACGGTAATGGTATTGCAGCTATAACCGTTCTAGTAACTACTGCCATGGCATCATTAGCAACGTTTGCATCACCTGAAGTTGTTACCGTAGCGTTAAAGCTATAAGTACCAATAGTTGACATATTTAATGTTGTAGAAACAACAACCGTTTGGCTTGCTCCTACCCCTAAAGTTCCGGTATTTATAATTACAGGTGAAAAAACCTGAGACGCTGCACCTGAAACTGCTGAAGTTAATGTTGCACTATTAGCAGCAAAGTTTAAAACAGCAATACCCGAATTGGTAATAACATACGAAACAGTTTGGTTAGGTCCATAACAACCAACAGTTCCTGGGCTTGCAAGAGAACTTGCGGAAAGATCAACTGCTAAAGCTGTTGAACCCCATGCAAAATATTCGTTACCATTATTTATTGGGCCGGGAGCAACCGTAGCTGTAACTCTTGTATAGTTTGTATTGTTAACAATTGCGCCTGTACCAGCTGTTAAAGAACGTTCTGACCATGGACCTGTTAATGCGGCAGATTGAATGATTCTAACATCCTGTAAGTTTCCTACAAAATTATCGCCCCCACCAAATGTGGAATTATTAAATGGCAATTGTAAGGTATTGTTTAAACCTAATGCCGGGCCACCGTTCATATTTAAACGGTAAGCTCTTACACCCATAACTGTATTAACCGGAGCATTTGCTGTACCAGATGGTGCATTTTCAATTGTAGCAGTAATAGTTTGACTATTCCAAGCTAGGCCACCAGCTGCAAGAACAGGAGCTCTTAAAACGTTAGCTGAAGGTAAATTTGTGTGAAATGAATTACCCTGACCCAAAGGGAAAGTACGACTTGCAGTTCCTGTAGAAGGGAAATTTATTTTTAAAGGTCCGTTAACAAAAGAACCTTGGTTACCTCCATTTAAACCTGTA
>JACDED010000029.1 GCA_013816615.1 Bacteroidota bacterium | reverse complement strand
GTGTTCTTAAGCCATCAAAATCCTGGGAGTTGATCACAAAAGAAGAAAGTATGAAATAACTATTTCTTTAAGGGGAGTGAAATGATGAACGTTGTGCCTTTATCGATCTCGCTTAGAACTTTAATAGCGCCATCATGCTTTGAAATAATAGTATGAGTAGCGGTTAAGCCAAGTCCGGTACCGCCTTGCTTAGAAGTAAAAAAAGGCTCAAATAATTTATTAATATCCTGTTGCGGAATTCCTTTTCCATTATCGCTGATTGTTAAATTAACATTACCATCCTTAACAGCTGTACTTATTTTTAATTTTCCACTTGTGGTAGTGATGGCTTCAATTGCATTTACTAAAATATTTAATAAAGCGATCATTAGTTTTTCTTTATCGCCTTTAATTAAAATATCGTTTTGAATGTCTTTTTCAATACTTATCTCTTTTAGTTTTGCCCTATCCAGTACGTGTAAAAAAGTTTCATTTAAAAGATCATGAATGTAAAGATCTCCAATATTAATTGTGTCAAAGCGCGTTGCGTTTAAAAGATCTTCTATCAAGATATTAATGCGTTTGCCATTACGTTCAATAATACTGATAAAATCTTCAGGGTCTTCCGTTGAATTTTTGTCGCTTAATATCATTCGAAGCTCTGCAATAGAAAGGTGGATATTAGTAAGCGGATTCTTTATTTCATGGGCAATTACCCTTGCTACTTTGCCTGTTAATGTTTGTTTTTCAAGTAATTTTTCTTTTTGTTCGTTCGATCTTCTTTCAGTAATATCATGTAATACTAATTGATAGAACTTTTTATCATCATCTACTACCGATAAATTTAAGATGCAATAACATTTTTTGTTTTGCTCGGGTAAAGTAAATTCAATTTCTAATGAAGGGTTAGTATATTTTTCTGTTTCAAATATCTTTGGATAAAAATATTCAGAAATATTTTTATTTATCAGTTCCTCTTTATTGGTACATTCAAAAAGTTTAAGGGCCGTTTTATTAGCGTCAATTACATTCAGCTCGCCATCAACTATAAAAACATATTCAACAGCGTTTTCAAAAAGGTTTTTAAATTTATTCTCACTTTCTTTAAGTGATTTTAATACACGGGATTTTTCAAGAGCATAGCGAATACTTCGATCAAGATCTTCAGATGTATATTGGCCTTTTACAAGATAATCATATACGCCGGATTCTAAGGCCTGTTCATCAATGGCTGCGGCTTGCAAACCTGTCATTAATATTGTTGGAACAAAAGGATGCGTTTCGCTAATGTACGAAACTAGTTCAATTCCGGTATGAACCCCTAAACGATAATCAACAACTACTATATCAATTGGCTGCGACTTTAAAATCTCCTTTGCCTTATTAAATGTATCAGCCCAGATTATTTTTTTGTCAAAAGAGGTAGACTTTAAACTGCTTTCAAAAAGAAAATAATCATCTTCGTCATCTTCAACAACAAGTAAGCGTATTGATTTTGTAGAACTCATATAATAGTATGTGTAGTTTTAACAATATTAAACCAATATTGTTTAAATGTATCCATGATCTTTACCAGCTCCTGGTATGAATAAGGCTTTGTTATGTAACTGCTTGCTCCATTTTCGTAAGCATATGAAATATCATCCGGGTTGCTGCTGGTGCTGTAAATAACTATTGGGATCTTATTGAATCTGGGATTTGTTTTTATCTCTTTCAGGCACTCTCTTCCATCTTTTTTTGGCATATTAAGATCCAATAAAATTACTTTTGGTATCAGAATGTTAGCGTCCTTATATTTCCCCCTCCTATTAAGATAATCTAACAGCTCTACACCATCATTAACAGTATGCACATTTTCGTTTAAGTTTATGCTCGAAAACGCCTGTTTGATCATGTACTGATCATCCATATCATCATCTGCAATTAAAATGCAATATCCTGGTTCTTGTTTTTCGCCGCTCATATTAAATTATTTGTAGGTAAGCCAACTATGAATGTAGTGCCTTTTCCAACTTCACTTTCAGCAGTTATAAATCCTTCATGATTTTCTACTATCCTTTTACAAATGGCTAGTCCAATGCCTGTGCCTTCGTATTCAGATCGACCATGAAGTCTTTGAAAGATAATAAATATCTGCCTTAAATACTGTAACTCAAAACCAATTCCGTTGTCTTTTACAAAAATACAATAATATTTTTTGTGTTTAGGATTAAAATCTTTTATCCAGTTTGTATGTGTTAGTTCTTCAACAGTTAAGTACCTTGCGTTTACATTGATTTGTGGCGAAGGCTTATCGCTGAATTTTAAAGCATTGCTTATAAGATTTTGAAATAATTGTCTTAATTGGGTATTATTTCCCTGTAGTTCGTCAAGAGGTGTAATTGTTACCAGGGCCTTTTTTGTTGTTAATGCTACGCCAAGATCTTCAACGATCAGCTTAAATATTATATCAAGATTTACTTTTTCGTTTACATCCAGCAACCGCGTTACACGCGAATAATTAAGCAGGTCGTTGATTAGTATCTTCATCCTGGCTACAGATGTATTTAAACGTTTTAAGCAATCAATTACTTCCTCATCAGGATAATTATTTAATTTTAAATGTATTTTTTCGCTAAACGAACTTATCTTTCTTAATGGTTCTTCTAGATCGTGCGAGGCAACGTAAGCAAACTGCTCTAATTCTTTATTTGAGAGGTTAAGCATATGCACCTGCTGCTGCAAAAGCTTTTCTGACTCTATAAGCTTTTCCTCAACCAATGTTTTAGAAGCGTGCTCGCGTTTTAACGCAACAAGAATACTAATTAAAAGTAGAATAGAAATGCCTGATGTTAAGGCAATGATAAAAATTGAAAGTTCTGATTTTGTAAATGTATTTTCGCGAAGATGGGCGAATCTTTTATATTCGATCTTCTTCATTTTATTTATCGTTTCACGGGTTTTATCCATTATAAAATCGCCTTTTGCAATAATACTTCTTAATGAATCGTTTTTGATATTACCAGCTTCAAAATAATTTTTACCTTTTTCAAGAATTTTCATTTTAAGATCTATTTCAACTCTTAAGATAATAAGATTTTCCTGCTGTTCTTTTTCATCTTTTAAAATGCTATATAAAACATCATATTCAAGATTTATTTCTTTTTTTGTAAGGTCATATGTTCTTAAAAAATCAGATCGTTTAGTTATAAGATAGCCACGTTGTTGATTTTCGGCATCTTTCATTATAGAATAGATCTTATCGATACGTGCATTGATACCGTACGCTTTGTCAAGGTAAGAAAGTGATCTGTAATTATCTGTAATAGTGTATAACGCTAATAAAATAGAAGCTAAAATGATAATTATAGAAAAGGCGGCGATTAAATAAAAATAATTTTTATTTGATATTTTAAGGTCAATAAGGGGCATAAATTATTATTGGACTACAAACTTTGATAAATGTTTTTTAATTTAAAAATATAAACTAAACAGTAAATATAGCATGAATCATGCCAGTTGACTTTTTTTGACTGAGGTATTTTTTCCCCAATTAAATATTCCATTTAATTAAGTATTACCTATTCTTTTTTAGAAAAGTGCCTGGTAATCAAGGTATTTGATCTTTACCTATGTGGCATACAATTCGCAAAATAATGTTTACAAATTAGTTGCTTATGGAAAATGCTATTATGTTACCAGCAAAAACAAAGGCCCAAAGTACTGGCCAAAATTCCGTCTTAAAAAAGCTGTATGTAAACGAACTCAAAACAATTTATTGGGTTGAAAAGCAAATGCTTAAGTTACTGCCTGGCTTGCGCCGTGCTGCTACAACCCGGTATTTAAAGGCCAGTTTTACGGGACATCTTTTAGCAACCCAGGATCATGTAAAACGAATTGAAGAGGTTTTTAATCTTTTGAATGAAAAAAGAGCTACAAAAAAATGTTCTATAATAAATGATATTATTTCTGAGGCTAAAAGTCGTATTAAGAGTACTAAAAAAAACACACAGCCAAGAGATCTTGAATTATTAAGCACAGCCCAAAAATTTGAACATTATGAGATTAATGTTTACAGAAAATTAATGCGCTTAGCTGGTGTATACGGTCATCAAAAGATTGAGGCAATTCTCAAAGAAACACTAATTGAAGAAGAGGAAGCGCAGGAAACATTTATAGCTATAGAAAATGATACTTTAATGGATGAGTTATTTAAGGTTGATGATGAATTAGCTGAAGATGAATGTGAAGCCGCAGAGGAAGAATAATTAGTGTGGACCTTAAATCCGGATATCCGTATTTTTTACTCAAAAATGGTTTAAACCAAAATTACGAGTCTTTAAAAAATAATTGTTCAACATCTGTAGTAATACTAGGTGGAGGAATAAGCGGGGCATTAATGGCATACGCTTTAATAAAAAATGGTATTGAGTGTATTGTAATTGATAAACGACCGATCGGATTTGGCAGTACAAGCGCAAGTACAAGCTTATTGCAATATGAAATTGATACACCTTTACATCAATTATCAAAACAAATTGGTCACCAGGAAGCATCTCAGGCTTATACACTTTGTAGCAATGCTATTGATATGTTGAAAGAAATTGCTGAAGAAATAGGTTTTGTTGATTTTAAGTATTGTAGCAGTCTGTATTTTTCACATACAAAAAGTAAAAATAATTTTTTAAGAAATGAATTTGAAAGCCGGCGGGATGCAGGTTTTGATGTACGCTATTTAAACGAGGAAGAAATATTAAAAGAATTTGGCTTTCATTCTAAAGAAGCTATATTTTCAGGAAAGGCAGCAAAAACAGATGCTTATTTATTTACGCATTTTTTACACAAATATAATCGGGATAGAGGCGCGAAAATTTATGAAAGCACAAATATCAAAAACATTCGGCATAATAAAACAGGAATAGAAGTAACAACTGATAAAGGATATGTAATTACAGCCCAAAAAATTATTTATGCTACGGGCTACGAAGCAGTTAAACAGGTTGACAGATCTATAGTGAAATTAAAATCTACATACGCTTGTGTAAGTGAGCGCCTGGATACTATTCCAGATGCTTTAAAACAAACAATATTTTGGAATACCGACGACCCATATTTATATTTTAGAGAAGATGATCAAAGAATAATTATTGGAGGCAGAGACGAAAATTATTATGATCCCGAAAAAAGAGATAAGCTCTTACATAAAAAGACTGAAAGATTAAAACAGGATTTTGTGAAACTGTTTCCGGGTATTGAATTTAAGATCCAGTTTTCGTGGGCGGGTACATTCGGTTCTACAAAAGATGGTTTACCATATATTGGCGCCTATGATAAAAAGCCGAATAGTTATTTTGCATTAGGCTTTGGTGGCAATGGCATAACATTTAGTGCATTAGCTGCAGATATGATAACCAGGCATATTAAAGGTGAAAGGGATTGCATTCCCAAAATGTTCAGCTTTGACCGGTAACCAAAATTTTTAAACTATGCAAAAGTCTAATCCTAAAAAACAAATAAGAAAAGCCCAGCATCAGAACAGGCCGGGAAAGGAATTTAAAATGAAACCGCAGCCGGTATACGATGTTAAAAAAGTTAAGGGTAGTGGTAAATTAACCGGCAAAATAGCTTTAATTACAGGTGGTGATAGTGGAATAGGCAGAGCCGTTGCAACGCTCTTTGCAAAGGAAGGTGCAGATATTGCAATTGTTTATTTAAATGAGCATAAAGATGCGGATGAAACAAAACAAGCTGTGGAAGAATATGGACAAAAATGCCTTCTCATTTCAACAGATATAAGTAAAGAAAAAAATTGCATTATTGCAGTTTCAAAAACATTTAAATTTTTTAAACATATCGATATTGTAATTAATAACGCAGCTATTCATTATGAAAGCAAAGGCCTGAATGATATAAGTACGGAACATTTATTAAAAACATTTCAAACAAATATTTTTTCATTTTTCTGGATCACTAAAAGTGCTTTACCACATTTAAAAAAAGGTGGTTCAATTATTAATACAAGTTCTGTCACTGCTTATCGTGGTAGTGGTGGTTTAATTGATTATGCTTCAACAAAAGGAGCTATTATTTCTTTTACCAGGAGCTTATCAGCAAATCTTGTAGATAAGGGTATTCGCGTAAATGCTGTGGCGCCAGGGCCAATATGGACACCTCTCATAGTTTCGAGCTTTAAAGCTGATAAAGTTTCAAAATTCGGAAGTGAAGTGCCAATGAAAAGAGCTGGTGAGCCCGCAGAAGTAGCTACCTGTTATTTATTTCTTGCCAGCGATGATTCATCTTACATAACAGGCCAGGTGTTGCATCCAAATGGTGGCGAAATTGTAAACTCATAAATATTAAGAATATGTTAGCACTTGCAGATGAAATAATTAAGCTCAGTCCAAAAAAGATAACTTCTATTCTTAAAAATTCCGTAAAGAGTGCTGAAGCTGTTAACCTGGTTTATGTAAAAGATGCTGAACCCGGAATACGCCGCGTGAAAAAAGGAAAGAATTTTCAATACCTTTTAAAAGATAAAAAACTAAGCGATAAAAAAGAATTAGAAAGAATTAAAAAATTAGTGATTCCACCGGCATGGGAAAATGTTTGGATCTGTTTGCTGGATAATGGTCATTTACAGGCAACGGGTGTTGATCTTAAAAAAAGAAAACAATATAAGTATCACGGCCTATGGAATTCGTTACGAAATCATACAAAGTTTTATCGTTTATATGAATTTGGTACTGCCTTACCTCAAATACGTTTGCAGTTAGAAAAAGATCTTTCGCTGCCCGGTTTACCGCTGGAGAAAATTCTTGCGTTAGTTGTAAGCCTTATGGAAAGAACAAATATAAGAGTGGGTAATGGTTTATATGAAAAACTTTATGGCTCGTACGGCCTTACAACATTAAAAGATAAACATGTAAGATTTTCCGGCAATAAAATACAATTTACATTTAAAGGAAAAAAGGGCATTAATCATTCTATTAGCGTTAATAATAAACGATTGGCTTCACTTGTAAAAAAATGCCGCGATATTCCGGGTAAAGAATTGTTTCAGTATTTGGATGAAAATAAAAATCACCATACGATAGATTCAGGTATGGTGAATGAATACATAAAAAAAATCAGCGGTAAAGATTTTTCTGCTAAGGATTTCAGAACCTGGTCTGGCACTATTCATGCATTTTTGGCATTCAGATCGCTCGGTTGCTGCGATACGCAAACTGAAACAAAAAAGAGAATAGTGGAGGCTTTGGATATAGTTTCAGAACAACTAGGTAATACACGTAATGTGTGTAAAAAATATTATGTGCACCCAATTGTTATTTCATTATTTGAAGATAAACGTATTGAGAATTATTTTAAATCCTTAGATAAGATAGAAGTAAATGATAACAAAACAGATCTGACGGCTGAAGAAAAAGTACTGATGAAAATATTTGAAAAAGAATCAATGCAAAAAAAATAAATATATGAGATCAATTTGGACAGGAGCAATAGGCTTTGGCCTTGTAAATATACCGGTAAAATTATATAGCGCAACAGAATCCAGTACGCTCGACCTGGATATGCTCGATAAAAAAGACCATTCAAATATCAAGTTTATGCGTGTAAACGAAAAAACAGGAAAAGAAGTAGAGTGGGCTAACATTGTAAAAGGGTTTAAACTACCAAATGATGATTATGTGGTTTTAACAGATAAAGATTTTGAATCTGCCAGCGCAAAAAAAACAAAAACGATCGAAATCACTGATTTTGTAAAGGAAGAAGAAATAGAAAGTGTTTATTATGAAACACCTTATTACCTGGAACCTGAAAAATCAGGAGCACGCGCATATGCTTTGTTAAGGGAAGCTTTAATGAAAACCGGTAAGGTTGGCGTTGCAACGTTTGTAATGAGAAGTAAAGAAAGTCTTGCTATTTTACGTGCCAACGAAAAAGTAATTATTTTAAACCGTATTCGTTTTCACGAAGAGATACGTGATCCTGCCGATCTTTCATTGCCTGCAAAAACAGCCGTTAAAGCAAACGAATTAAAAATGGCCGTTTCATTAATAAGTCAGTTAACCGGCAAATTTAATATTTCAAAATATAAGGATACCTACAGTGCCGATCTGATGAAGCTTATTAAAGCGAAATCAAAAGGAAAGCCCGTTAAGGCTTCAAAATTAAAAGTCGTACACAGTAAATCAAAAGACCTGATGAGCCAGTTAAAAGCAAGTTTAGGAACCAAGCGTAAAAAAGCATCTTAATATGAGTTTAAAGCTATATAATAAAAAAAGAAATTTTAAGGATACCCCCGAGCCTTCAGGAACTCTGAAAAAATCTGCTTCAAAATTAATTTTTGTTGTGCAGCGTCATAAAGCATCTCATTTGCATTACGATTTTAGATTGGAAATGGATGGCACATTAAAAAGTTGGGCTGTTCCAAAAGGTCCGTCGTTAAACCCACAAGATAAGCGCTTAGCAATGATGGTAGAAGACCATCCCTATAGCTACAGAAATTTTGCAGGCATTATTCCTGAAGGAAATTATGGAGCAGGTATTGTTGAAGTATGGGATACAGGCGCACTTTCGGATATTGATAATTCGGATACCGCTACAACAGAAAAAAAATTAAAAGCAGGATTAAAAGCGGGCAATCTTAAATTTACCTTACATGGAAAAAAACTAAAAGGCGAATTTGCGCTTGTTAAGTTAAGAGGTAAACAGGAAAATGCCTGGCTACTTATTAAGCACAGAGATAAATACGCCGTTGATGAAGAATACAATAGCGAAGATAAAACACCAAAAAGTTCTCCTATAAATAAGTGGTTAGCAAAAAATAAAAAAGCCGAAGATAAACCTGAACCTAAGCCAGGATCTGCTCCGAAAAAGGTAGCGGCCAAAAAGACAGCTACCATTAAAAAAAAAAGCCGGAAAGCGAATCCAAAAAAGTAAAGTACCTTCCGGGAAAAACAAGAAAGCTGGAAAATTACATTCAGCCCATGTTGGCTAAAGAATCTTCAACAGTATTTAGCGATAAGGATTGGATCTATGAAATTAAATGGGATGGTTACAGAGCTATAGCCGAAGTAGAGGGAGCAAACGTTTCATTATATTCAAGAAACGGATATACATTTAATGAATCTTATCCGATAGTTGTTCAAGAGCTTAAAAAATTAAAGATAAATGCCGTTTTAGATGGTGAGATCGTTGTGTTGAATGATAATGGCGATCCAAGTTTTCAATTACTACAACATTACGATAGCGATTCTGATCACCCTATTTTATATTATGTTTTTGATGTCCTATCCATTAATGAAACAAGTACAACCGATCTGACGTTACTCGAAAGAAAAAAACTTCTTAAAAAATTATTAAAAGCAAATGATGTTATAAAATACTCCGATCATATTGAAGAGTATGGAGAAGAATTTTTTGAGATAGCGAAAGAGCGTAACCTGGAAGGAATAATGGCTAAAAAAGCCGATTCTTTTTATCATCCGGGTGTAAGGACAAAAGAATGGTTAAAAATAAAACACCACCATTCGCAGGAGGCAATAATTGCAGGGTTTACAAATCCAGCCGGTTCACGAAAACATTTTGGCGCATTGGTGCTGGGTATTCGTGATGGAAAAGAATTAAAATATGTTGGTCATACAGGTTCAGGATTCAATTATGAATCTCTGGAAAAAATGAGCAGGTTATTAAAGCCTCTAATTCAAAAAGAATCTCCATTTAAAGAAAAAGTAAAAACCAATATGCCTGTAACCTGGGTTAAACCCATTTTAGTATGTGAAATTAAACATACAGAATTTACAAGGGACGGACATATGCGCCACCCGATATTTTTAAGATTAAGAAACGATAAAAAAGCAAAAGAAGTAACCATTAAAGCAAAAAAAACAATTGCAAAAAAAAGCGAGAAGAAATAAGTTAAAAAAGCAAGCGTAAAAAAAACCAAAGAGGTTTCGAAAATGGAAACAACCGCAGAGAATACACTATCGTTTGGAAAAATAAAGGTACCCGTAACAAACCTTTCAAAAATCTTTTGGCCAAGAGAAAAGATCACCAAGGGAGATGTAATTAATTATTATCAAAGTATGAGTGATTATATAATGCCATATTTAAAAGGTAGACCTCAATCATTAATGCGTACACCAAACGGCATTGGTAAACCCGGGTTTTACCACAAAGATGCCGGGGATGAGGCGCCAGGCTGGGTTGAAAGTATAAAGATCTATTCTGAATCAACAAAAAAAGATATTGATTATATTTTATGTAATAATAAAGCGACTTTGGCTTATTTAAATAATTTAGGATGCATAGAAATAAATCCCTGGCATTCTACCACTAAAGCTTTGGATAAACCTGATTATTTAGTAATAGACCTTGATCCTTCCGAAAAAAACACATTTGAACAGGTAATTGAAACTGCGAATGCCGTAAAAGAAGTTTTAGACAGGGCAGGAGCAAGCTGTTTTTGCAAAACCTCGGGCGCAACAGGTTTGCATATTTATATACCTATGCAAAAAAAATATACTTATGATCAGGTAAAAGATTTTGCACATCTTGTTTGTATATTTACCCAGGAGTTATTGCCAAAGTTTACAACTTTGGAACGGAATTTAAAAAAACGCGGCAATAATAAAATATATCTTGATCATTTACAAAACCGCCGCGGGCAAACAATAGCAAGCGTTTACAGTGTAAGGCCAAAAGAAGGCGCAACAGTTTCAACACCTTTATTCTGGAAAGAAGTAAAAAGCGGTTTAACGCCGATGGATTTTACTATTTATTCTGTTTTAAAACGCATAAAAAAAACCGGCGATATTTTCACCGGTATTTTAGGAAAAGGTATTGATCTTAATAAATGTCTTAAAAATTTAGATCAATAAAATTATCTATGATCTGTGCGTAATTGTGATGCATGATCGTAATACGGCTTTTGCATTTTTTCTTCTTTAATTACATAACCTGCAGAAAGTATTTTTTTTATGATAGCTTTATTTGCGCGAACTTCTGCAATGTGTTCTTTATACGAAAGCCATTTTTTACCGAATATAGAATTCAATAATTTATCGATCGGCATATAAACTGTTAATGAGAAAGCACCAATTAATTTCATTTTTAAACTGGCAGCAAGCTTTCGGTAACTCACTGCAAAGCCACCATCAAGGTAAGTAATGTAATGCCAGTATCCGCTAGGCATATATAAAGCATCGCCGGGTTCTAAAATATATTCATCTGCTTCAACATAGGCTAAGCCCGGGTATTTATTATAATCAGGATTGTCAAGATCTACTAATGAATAAGTATTAAAGGGAAGTCTGTATAAAAGATCAGAAAATTCTGGCGAAATTAAAACTACTCTTTTGCGGCCATGAAATTGTGTAAGCAATACATTTGACATGTCAATATCCTGGTGAATACGCACTTTTGTATTTTTACTTCCAAAGAACATATAACCAATTTTACCAAGTAGGCCTTTAAACATATAAGGGCATGGAAAATCTTTTCTTAACTCGGGTTTGCATTTAAACATGTTAAAAAGAAACATACGAAGGCTTGATGGTTCATCTTTAAGGATCGTATCCACATACTCTTTAAATTTCATTTTAAGATCCGGGGTTGTAAAAGCTGATGAGGATGTATCTTTATTATTACTATCGAAAATATCTACAGTTACGTCGCCACAAAGTTCTTTTAAGTAGTCAACGGTCCATTTTTTTCCGGCAGGGTAGTGGTCTGCCAATCCTTTTATCAAAAGAGGTTTTTGTGGCTTAAAATAATTTTTGTTAAAATCTTTGATATTTATTGAATCAACTTTATCAATTGCCTTATTTATTTTCATAACAGTAATTTTATATTTATTTCCATTAAAAAATCTTGCCAGTGAGTTAAAAAGCTAAAATCCTAAAATTCTCTTTGTATTTCACGGGGAATTAAGAAATGTGCTATAAATAAAGAGTGTGTACTGAAATCAAAAAAAGTAGAAAAATTTCCACAAAATGGATCCACTCTTTTTAAATTTCATAAACAAAAAAAACGACCATTTGCGGGTCGTTTTTTTATAAAGGGTTTTGAGCTTACAAATTCTTACCAAGGTCGCGTAATGCTTTTACACGATCGTGATCTAATTGTATTTCTTGTTTTTGTTGTTTAATGAGTTTTAAAAGATCGTCATTTAAAATATTATCTTCATTTGCAATAACGCTTTTATAGGTATCCAAGGCAGCATCTTCTCCAAATTCACACGAACTAAGAATTTCTTTTCTATTCTTTCCTGTTAATGCGGCCTTTACATCCATCCATGCTCTAAATAATTTTCCTGAGTTTTTTGTCCCTTCAGTTGGTTCACCTCCTAATAAAAGGATCTCTCGGCTAAGATCACTTTTGTATCCTCTGCTGTGGGCAGCCATATTTGTAAAAAGATAAGTAAGATCCTCATCATCAGTTTCAGAAATAGCTCTTTCGTAACCCTGAATGCGATCATTATTTATTTCAACCAGATCATTTAACTGAGCCACAATTTTTTCGGTTTTTTCCTTTGTCATAATTTCCATAATAGTAAGGTGTTAGTTGCATAAAACATTACAAAATCATGCCAGTATCATTATTTGATCATGGGAGGATTTATTTATGAAAACCAATTCCCCATAAAAAAATAAATTTCAAAAAATTGTCCCCATTTTGAGTAATTCATTACGCTTTTTTAAAAGTGCGTAAAAACTTCAATTTTAGTAATTATCTGATTTTTAATTTGTTATGAATATTTTTTTACTATGGCATAATGTTCGTCATGAAACAGAAGTTAAATTATATAAACTTTTTAAAAACTAAATATTATGGAAAATTCAGGAAAACTTATAGGAGCGCTTTTATTAGGCGCAGCAGTTGGTGCAGCATTAGGGGTATTATTTGCTCCGGATAAAGGTACAGAAACACGCAAAAAATTATTCAATGGTGCAAAAGACCTTGCTGATGATTTAAAAGAAAAAGTAAAAGAGGGCACAAGTAAGTTAAAAGACATGGGCCAAATGGCAGAAGAAAAAATAGATGATATGGCTAGAAATGCAAAACAAAAGATGGATAGCCAATACAAATCTATTTCAGATAAAGCAAAAACAGATTTAGCTTAATTTAAAATACCTCGTAAAATTTATGGAAGAGCAAACCAAGATCGAAGAGACCGTAGATAGTATAAAAGACTATGTAAATACGCGTTATGAATTAGCGGTGCTAAAAGCGTCCGATAAACTGGCACATATTGGTTCAAATACAATATCATTTGTACCCATCATCTTTCTTACAATACTAACTGCGTTTATGTTAAGTTTTGGTTTAGCATTTTATTTAAATACGGTTTTTGAAAATCAATATTGTGGATTTCTTGTTGTTGGAGGAGGGTATTTTGTGATAGCATTTTTTCTGATTTGTGTGCGGAAAACATTAATTGCAAAACCCTTCCGCAATAAGATCATTAAAGAGTTATTTAAGAGTAGTAATTTATAAATAAATAAAAATGAGCACGGGAATAGTTATAACAAATGATACTGAATTACATCAGCGTATAATGAAGCTTAATTACCTGAAAGAAGAACAGGAATTGGTAATTAAGAGAAATGTACGGGAAGTAGTTTACTCTATGCATCCTTCAATGATTTTTAAAAATATTGTAAGTAAATTTTCAGCAGATAAGGAAAGTACAAATGACCTTAAATCTATAGGCTTAAACCTTGGAAAAGATTTTTTGATTGCAAAATTATTTGGTAAAGGTGGCTCAATTAAAGGATTTATATCTTCCTTATTAATAAGAAAAGCAACCGATTACGTTTTAAATAATCATTCTGATCTTATTGCAACTGGAATACATAAAGTGGAAAGCTTTTTTAAAGAAAAAATATCAAATAAAGAAAACGAAGCAGAATCTGCTGAGTAATATAAATAAGAACCAAAAAAAAAAACATGAAAAAACTAATCATTCTTGTAGCGGCTCTAGGACTTGGAGCAACTATGTCATCTTGCAAAAAAGATTACACGTGCAAATGCACAAAAACGTATACAGGAAATTCAACAACTGTAACATCTGATGATGGGCAATACACTTATAAAGAAACAAAACCCAAAGCTATCGAAAGATGCGATGCTAACGATAAAACAGGTTCTGACCTTGGCGGAAGCTACACCAGGAACTGTGATATAACAAACTAAAAATTAAATCATCAGCATGATATGAGGAATCATATCATGTTGATTTTTTTTCTGGGTTTTATTGCCTAAATTAGCTCCTAAGAATGTAAATATTTAGTATGACAAATAAGAAAATTCTGATAGTAGATGATGAAGCGGATATAAGGTTTCTCTTAAAAAGAGCTCTTACTTCGCACAATTATGCTGTTGTAGAAGCTGAAAATCTTAAACAAGGATTAGAACTTTACACTCAAACCGATCCCGATATAGTTATTTTAGACGTAAACCTGCCCGATGGGAGTGGTTTGTATTATGCAAGAAAATTCAAGAATGAAAAAAACATTGTAATATTTATCAGCGCAGATAACGATAAACTGGCTGATGGATTCAAAGAACTTGGCGCAAATGGGTTTTTAAAGAAACCATTTGTAATAAGCCAATTATTAGAAGTAATTAATCAAGTGCAAACAAATACAACAACTATAAACTAAATTATCATGGCGAAAATTCTTATTATTGACGACGACACCGATATTTGTCAATTACTAGACAGATTTTTAAAAAGAAAGGGGCATGATACTAGTTATGTTACCAGCGGCAAAAAAGCTTTAACATATTTAAAAGAGAATGAGGCTGATATTGTTTTTTGTGATTTTAGATTACCGGATACGGATGGTAAAGAACTTTTAATAAGTATTAAGGAATTAAATCCTAAAACGCAGGTTATAATCATTACAGGTTATTCTGATGTAAAAGTTGCTGTTGAGGTAATTAAAAATGGTGCATTTGATTATATTACAAAACCACTTTTACCTGAAGAAATATTAATGCTTGTTGATAAAGCATTAACTCAGAAAAGCTCTAAAATGCAACAGGAAGATTCTGGCGATGAAAACAAAGTAGAAGCAATTCCACATAAAAAACTTGTAGTAGGTGATCCAAAAAACCTGGTTATTGGTAGAAGTAAAGAAGCTGATAAATTGCACAATCAAATTAAATTGGTTGCGCCTACTAATTACTCAGTAATTATTTATGGTGAAAGTGGTACAGGAAAAGAATCTGTTGCTTATAGCATTCATACGCAAAGCTCCCGAAAAGATAAACCCTTTATTGCAGTAGATTGCGGTTCATTAACAAAAGAATTAGCTGGGAGCGAATTATTTGGCCACGAAAAAGGCTCCTTTACCGGTGCTATGCAAACAAAAATTGGCCAGTTTGAATTAGCAAACGGTGGCACTATATTTTTGGATGAGATCGGAAATTTAACTTATGATATACAAGTATCATTATTAAGGGTAATACAAGAAAGAAAAATAAGAAGAATTGGTTCACAAAAAGAAACAAATATTGATGTGAGAATTATTGTAGCCTCTAACGAAAAATTAAGTGAGGTTACATCTAAAGGAAAATTCAGGGAAGATCTTTATCACCGTTTTAACGAGTTCTCGATCGATCTGCCGCCATTAAGAGAAAGAAATGAAGATATTATGTTGTTTGCGGATTTCTTTCTTAAAAATGCAAATGCAGAATTAAATAAAAAAATTGATGGTTTTGTGCCGGAAGTAGAAAAGATCTTTTTAGATTATAACTGGCCCGGTAACCTAAGAGAGATGAATAACATTATTAAACGTGCAGCCTTATTAACAAGCAAGGATACTATCACGCTTGAAACATTGCCGCAGGAAATTATTTTTCAATCTAAATTTAATTTAATTGAAGATAGTAAAGATAATACCATTCATTCTAAAGATATGCCGGATCTTAAATCTGCTGCTTTACATGCTGAGTATGAAAAAATACTTGAAGTATTGCGCAAGGTGAACTTTAATAAATCTAAGGCTGCATTAATACTTAATATTGACAGAAAGACGTTATATAATAAAATGAAAACTTTTAATTTGTTGGTTAACGGTTAAACTTAAATTCATACCAATAAAAAAGCCGGTTTATTTTAAGCCGGCTTTTTTATTTTCTTTAATTCTCTTGTGGTAAAAAAATATCAAAGGTGGAGCCAATATTTAATTTGCTTTGTGCAATTATAAAACCTTTGTGGTTCTCAACTATTTTTTTGCAGATTGACAAGCCAATGCCGGTGCCGCTGTATTCGTTTTTACCATGCAGGCGCTGGAAGATCTCAAATATTTTATCGGCATACTTTTGATCAAAGCCAATACCGTTATCTGAAATACTTATTTTATAATACTTTTTTATTTTATCATTTGAAAATGAAAGTTGTTCTCCGTTCACTAATTGACAGGTTATAATTATTTCAGTGTTTTGACCGGGTTTACTGTATTTAATAGAATTGCTGATTATATTCTCAAATAACTGTTGGATCTGAAAAGCAATGGCGTTTATTACAGGCAAGTTTGAAATATTAAATACCAACCTTCCTTCTTTTATGGTTTCACTGTGTAATATCCTGATCTCATTCAATACGTTATTAAGATCAACAGGTTTTAAGGTATTTTCAAAAAGTTGTGTTCTCGAAAAAGAAAGCAGATCTTCAATCAGTGTTTGCATGCGTCCGGCGCTGATAATAATTCTTCCAAAACAATCTTTTCCTTCTTCCGATAAATTTTTTTCTTTTTCAAGAATGAGATTACTAAATGTTTTTATCTTTCTTAATGGTTCTTGCAGATCATGACTGGCTACATAACTAAATGAAGTAAGTTCTTTATTACTTCGTTCAAGCGCTATGTTTTTTTGTTCGAGCGATAAATTTAATTCCGCTAATTGCTTTTCTCTTTCTTTTATCTCATTATTCAACAATACCTCTTTTGTAATATCCTGGCCGGTACCAGCAAGTTTATAAGGTTTTCCTTTTTCATCAAGCAATACTTCGGCATGGCGGCGTATGATACGTTCATCCCCATCCGGGCGAATGACCCTAAATTCAATTTCATGCGGTTTGTGAGTGGTTAATGAATAGTTAAGCGCTTCATGCATTTTTTCAAGATCATTGGGATGTACTAATTTGATAGCTTTGTCAAATGTCATTTCTTCATTTGGTTTTAGGCCGTAGATTCGCAAAAGCTCATCCGAATATTTAATAATTCCTGTTTCAATATCCCAGATCCAGTTACCAATATGTGTTAATTTTTGCGCTTGTTTGTAAAGTTCTTCATTCCTCTCTAAACGTTGTAATATGTAATGTCTGTCGGTAATATCCATTATAGTACCTACCATACTTGCCGGTTTTTTTTCAATAAAGTTTACTACGCCTTTTGTCCATAATATTTTTTCTTTCCCATTTCTTCTGAAGCGGTATTCACATTCGTAATCGTCTCCTCCCTTAAGAGCTTTATCAATAGAGGCCTGGAGTTTTTCCCTATCCCCCGGATGTACATAATTTAAAAAATCTTCCAAACCGTTGGTTGATTCCATCTCAAATATTTTAAATACCTGCGGCGTATAGGTGCTTTTTTCATTTCCCGTAAGGTCCCATTCAAAGCTTCCGAAACTCGCAATTTCCTGCGCCTCTAAAAGCCCTTTTTCATGTTTCTTTAAAGTTTCATTTACTTCGTTAAATTTTTCCTGTTGTATTTCCATTAAGGTTTTTAACGATCTTGCCACGAGTTCTAAAGAATAATCCTCTATTTCTTTTACAAGATCTAAAGCCAGTTTTACATCAGAAGTGTAGGAAGGCAAAAAATTAAAAAAGGCCTGTTTCCGGATATAAGTTACAAATGTTATATCTTCTATAACTAACTGGTCTTTTGAAATATTGGGTAATTGATTGTTGACCCATTTTTTAAGTGTTTCATTAAGGGTTATATTCAAAGTATTGTTAATAACCGAAGTAAGAAATGTAGTATAAGAAGATAAAAATTGCTCTACTAATTGCTCTTCTGTGCCTCTAAGATCATAATATTTAAGAATCGGAACATCCATCTTAATCATTAGGCCTAATTGTATTTTGACGAATTCTCTTAGCTTATTATTTAATAAATAGGTCGCATAATCGGGCAAGAGTTTAAAGTGAAGCTTATTATTGTTTGTACAATTATCGGGCATTTTACTTGGTTGTTTTATGTTTCTAATTTAACGATAATATTTAGGGTACGTACTTTTTGATACACAATTGCTGAGGAATTATTTCTACAAAAATCATTAAAAATGACTAAACACTAACAATTCATACATTTTTATCATGGCATAAAATTTTATGTATTAAAATATATTAACAAAATAAAATTAAAAATCATGTTACGTTGGTCAGTTATATTTTTAGTAGTTGCTTTAGTAGCAGCGCTATTCGGGTTTACAGGCATAGCTGCAAGTGCGGCTGGTATCGCTAAAATATTATTTTTTGTTTTCCTGGTTTTATTTGTACTCTCTTTACTTGGCGGTGCATTATTGGTTAAGAAGAAATGATGTTGGTTTTTTAAAGTTTACAAAAAAGCCTTTGCAATATTTGCAAAGGCTTTTTTGTTTTAATAACTTACTAATTACTATCAATAAAAAACCCCCTTCATGAATTCATGAAGGGGGTTTTTATTATTTGTTAAGGTAATTATTCTTTTACAAAACGTTTTGTAATGGTTTTGTTATCATTTGTATTCGTGATCTTAATAAAGTAATAACCTGTTTTTAAATTTGAAACATCAAATTTGTTTAAGCTATTTGCATTTGATGTTGTTAAAATAGTTCTGCCTGTAATATCAGTTAGTTCATAGGTAAAATCATCCGTTGAATTTGCCATTTTAATGGTTACAAAATCTTTTGATGGGTTTGGATATAACTCAATACCAGTTAAGTTAGACAATTCTTTAATCTTTAATGGCTCGCCAACTTCAGTCACAGCAAACGGGCTTAAAGATGTAACACCTGTTCTTGACAATTCATAAGTATTGTTGGCAGAAACAGTCGCACTTGATCCGCTTATTACATCCCATGCGTTAGAAGTATAGTGGCTTACATAGGCATTTGTTCTGTCAAAACCATTTACTTCTGCGGCAGCTACCCAACCAAATTTAAGGTTAGCGTTTATTGTTGCAACACCTGAGTTAACAAACCATGTTCTGTTTACTACTTTTAAAGTGTTTGAATTTACAGGGCCATAAGTGCCACCACTTAATACAGTGTTCATTGCTCTTACATTAAAGTTTCCGCTTGTTGCTGCTGAAGCTTGTTGAACGAAAGCCGGTGAGTAATTACTGTTAGTTCCAACAGGGAAGGTTACGTAAGCCGAACCTGCGTTAACTTTCATTACCAAAGCGCCGTTTGTATTACCTGAAGTAACAACATATTTAGTGTCATCAAAACCTACAATTGCTGCAGCTGCACCAATTTCAAGATCATTGTTTGATGACAAAGCAACCTGACCTTTTACAAAGTTTAATTCGCTATCGATAATTAATTTTGAACCTAAATGGATCATTGGATTTGCTCCACCAATATTTAATCTTAATTTATATAAAGTTTGACTGTTTGTACTTGCGTTATCAAAATAAATAGTATCGTTGGTTGTAGCAGTTAAATTTAAATGCATTTCAGAAATTGAATTACCAACAAACATTGCATTTGGACTTGAAGAGATTGTTCCATTAAGGAATATGTTTTTACCATTAAGATCTATTTTACCTTTTGACATATTTAAGTTTCCTGAAATATTTGCCGGATTGCTTAAGGTAACCTTGTTGCTGGTGTTTGTATAGTTTACCCAAACATTATTTAAACCAGAACCAATAAATTCAATACCTGTGTTAGCGTTAGTGCTCCCCATGTATTCTACATTGTAAGATGCGGTGCCATTAAATGTACCTGTGTTTAATGTTACCGATCCTTTTTCTACATGAACAGTGCTTCCTGAAGCCACAACTGCCAAGCCTCCACCTTCAATGCTAAAGTTGCCATCCATCAAGTTTAAATGCCCGTCAATAGTTATTGCGCTACCTAATTTAACTTGTCCGCTTGTTGAGCGGTTGATAGTTAAAGAATTTATTATTGATCCTGCATCAAACATTAACATACTGTTTAAGCTACCAGATCCTTCTATTGTCATCATTGCTGATGCGTCACTATTAATAATGCTTCCGCCTCCCATGGTAAGGTTTCCCTTTAGTGTTAATTGTTTTCCATTCAATGTCAATTTGCCTGAGTTACTATTCAAATTACCATTAACGATCATATTATTATTTAATGTAACAGTTTGATTATTGTTGTTCATTTGTAAATAAACATGCTGTAATGTTGAAGTGTTTAACTCAATGCCTGTTGTTTTAGATGTGCCCACATACATAACGTTATAGGCATTGTTTGTATTAAAAATACCTCCGCCAATTGTTATGGAACCATTATTAATTTTTATGGTTGAGTTAGATTGCATAGTAAGATTGGCATTCGTGTTTAAAAGGATATTACCACCTTCAAGCTCTAAAGTATCGGCAACATTTGCAATAGCCGTGAAAGCTAAAATAGTAGTCGAATTAATTAAGCGTTTAAGATTTAAATTACCCGAAAACGATGAGGTGCCTAAAGTTGTAAAACTTAATCTGTTTACTGAAATCGTTCCGTTGCCTGAAAGCGCACCTTGCGTTATGGTAATACCGTTTGAACTTGTGTTGGATAAAGTTCCGTTCACAGCAAAGCTGTTAAGTAATCCTGTAAATGTTACATCTGCATCTAATGTTACAGTTATGCCTGATGGAATAGTTATATCCTGGTTTAATACTGTTGCGGTTGGTGCAATTCCACCCCATGTTGTAGCACTGCTCCAGTTACCGGATGTTACAGCTGTAAAAGCTGCACTTGCCGTTGTAGTGAAAAAAATTCCCACTGCAATTGCTGCTATTTTTAAATTTAATAATTGTTTTTTCATGTTTTATTTTTTTAGTTCTTAAATTGATTATTTAGGTGACGCGTTATAATTTCATGCCAATATAAATAAGGGTTATATTAAACACTTGGCAACACTTTTGTGGATTTATGTGTAGCTATTTTCTCATAAAAAAAAGACCGCTATTTCTAACGGTCTTTTTTTAAAATTACTTTTTCTTGTCAGGGTTTGTTTTAAGTCCCCATATTTCTACATGGGCCTTTACGTCTTTTCTGTTTGGCAATGTTTTGTAAACAAAAACGATCTTTTTAATGCTGCGTTCGCCGCCATTAAGATCGATCGTTTTACTTTGTCCCGGAGCTTTAATAGGAAAGTTAACTGATACTTTTTGGTTATCGCCGCTTTCATAAAAAACTTCAATATCAATAAGATCAATCGGCGCATCATCTACTTTAAAGATCAATGCTGCAAATTTATCTGCACCAATAACTGAAACCTCATCACGGTCTTTACCAAAATCAACTGTTGTTTCACCGATCTTGTGCCAACCTGTTTTATCGCTTAATACTACTTTAGTTTGTGCAACTACTGAATTACTTATTCCGGCAATTGCCATGAATAAAATAAATGCTACTTTTTTCATTTTTCGTTTTTTTTTAAGTTGTGAATATACTTGTTGCCTAAGAAAATTTTATGCCACTAACGCTTCTTATCTTATAAGGGTAGTTTAACTGCGACAGATTTACCCAATTTTGCCTTTTACAGTACACATTAAGTGAAATAAATGCCGCAATTCGTTTAAAAAACGAGTAATTATATTGGCATAAAATTTTGAATAAAAGGTGTATTAGATTATCTGTAAGGAGGAGATTTCATAAGAGAGATCTAAGTGAATAAGATCCATAACGGATAATCAGAGTACAAAGCCCCGGTAAAACGGGGCTTTACTTTAAATTTTAAAACTTAATAAAATGCCAATAGTTCTGCGATCGATAAAAGGAAAAATAGTTTTTCTGGCACTTTTATACTGTATTCTCATTGCATTTGTTTCCTGGAGTAAAACGCAAACAAAAGGGCCACATGGTGGTATCATAAAAAAAATCCAAAATTATTATATCGAGATCAACACGCCCGGCAAATTTATTTATACTTATCTTCTTGATAAAAAACTAAACACCATTAGTAATAAAGAAGTTACCTGCGATGTAAAATTTTCACTACCCGATAGTACCAGCTTTAATTTAAAGTTAAAACCTCATACGGATGGAGGATTTATAGGTGAAAATTTAAATGGCTTTTACGGATGTATTGTAACATTCACTGCTTTTGGTAAAACACTATCAGCCAAATATGAAAACGCCTCGGTTTTGGCGGTAGATAAAAAGTAGCTATCTTTTTGGTCCGGATCTTAAATTATTTCCAGTGTATTTTGCTTCAACTATTGAAAACACTACGTTTCAAACGTAAAAAAATTACTTTAACATACATATCTTTTTCATTTTCAGAAGATTAAAAGGATGATTTTTTAATTAAATTATAATGAAAATTTATCTTAGATTCATGTTTTAATTTTATAGCTTTTCAAGCTAATTTAATGGACAAGGTGGAAGAAAAGATCAGTATTTATATTGCTGATGATCATGAAATGTTTATTGAAGGTATTTCTTTATTACTTGCCATAAACGGAATGATTGTAGTTGAGGCAAGTGCTAATACAGGTACTGAACTTATTGAACTGCTTGAAAAGAAAAAAGTGGATGTTGTACTTCTGGATATTAATATGCCGGAAATGAATGGCTTTGAAGCCGCAAAGGTTATTGTAAAAAAATTCCCCTCTGTTAAAATTATTGCCCTAAGTATGTTTCTTGAAAAAGAATATATTCAGGAGCTTATTGATATTGGTGTTTCAGGATATATTCTTAAAAACACAAAGATAGTGGAACTGGAAAAAGCAATTATTTTAGTAGCGTCCGGAAAAAAATGTTTCAGTAATGATGTGGGTTTAAAATTATTAAATGCACAAACAAATAATGAGTATCCTGAAGTTTTATTACCGGATCAGCAACATGGTTTAACTGAAAGGGAAATTGACGTGTTAAAGCTGATAGTACAGGAGAATACTACTTCCGAGATCGCTGAAAAATTATTTATAAGTATACACACTGTAGAAACCCACCGAAAGAACCTTATTAAAAAAGTTAAGGTAAAGAACATTGCAGGCCTTGTAAAATATGCCGTTCAAAACGGTATAGCTGTTTAAGATCTATCACTTTTATGAGTTAAAACAATTTGGTGCTGATAAGTAAAATTATTAGCTTTATATCATGACCGGTGCAAGAAAGCCATATTCGCAGGAGGAATTACTGAGTTCTATTCAAAAAAAGGATAAAGCTGCATTTGGTCTTTTATACGATACTTATTCTCCTGTAATTTATAGTGTAATAAGCAAACAAATTCAGGATCCGCATTTAGCTGAAGAGATTCTTCAAAAAATTTTTGTTAAAATATGGCAAAGCATTTTTTTATTTGACCCTTCAAAACATCGATTGATAGCCTGGATGTTAATAATTGCCCGAAATGAAACAAACGATGTTATTAAAAATCCTGCAATTAACACTAGTTTGCAAATCCAACAATTAAACAATAACGTAAATTTGTATAATAAGGAGATTTTGTCGTTAATTTATTTGAATGGGTATTCATTAAAAATGGTAGCAGAGGCCATGAATATAACCATAGAAGAAGTAAAGGTAAATCTCAAAAAAGAACTTGATAAGATCAGGGCTGAAAAAGTTAAATGAAAAACGTAAATCAATATATAAACTCGGGCATTCTTGAAATGTACGTTCTTGGTTTAACTTCAGTTGAAGAAAATAAGGAAGTGGAAGTACAAGCGGCTTCGCATCCTGAAATTAAAAATGAAATTGATGCTATTTCAAAAGCATTATTGATGTATTCTGAAACAACTTCACCGGCTATCGATCCAACTTTAAAACCTATGATCATGGCTACAATTGATTATATGGAGCGCATAAAAAATGGTGAGACGCCCACTGTTCCCCCAATTTTAAATGAAAATTCAAAAGCCAAAGATTTTGCACCCTGGTTAGATCGTAAGGATCTTGCCTTGACTGAAGAAGTTGAAGATTTTGAAATAAAACTGATAGGTCACCAACCGGGCGAAATGACAGCTATTGTTTGGATAAAAGATGCCACGCCTTACGAAATGCACGATAATGAATTTGAAAAATTCTTAATTCTTGAAGGTACCTGCGATATTATTACCGATACACATACTTTATCATTAGTGCCGGGAGATTATTATTCTCTTCCTTTAAATTTGGGACATATTGTAAAAGTAACTTCTAAAACACCGTGCAAAGTAATATTGCAGCGTATTGCTGCATAACTTTATGCGTTTACAAAACTATTTACAAAAATTTCTATTAGTTTTGAGATCAACAATTTAATTTGATAAATAATTAGTTTGATCATCTTTCAAAAAATAATCAAGATCTTTTTCTGGGCCTTTATCATTTGGTTGTTTTTTAGAACATTTCTTTTCCAAACATTTAATATTCCTTCAGCATCCATGCATGGTACTTTGTATGAAGGTGATTACGTTGTAATAAATAAATTAGCTTACGGCGCCCGTTTACCAATAACGCCTTTATCCATAAGTATTGGTGGTAATAAAAAATTTGTTGATTGGCTACATTTATCTTACTTACGCGTGTTTGGTTTTTCAGAAATACAACGTAATGATGTGATTGCGTTTAATTATTCATTAACCGATGAATTGCCTATTGATATGCGCGAAGAGTATATTAAACGTTGCGTAGCATTGCCCGGCGATAGTTTAAAAATAATAAACGGTAAAGTGTACGTTAATTCTAATTTAGATGAACCGGTTTTTATTTATAAAAATTATAATGTACAAAGCGATAAACCAATTGATACGGTTATATTGCAGCGATTAAGAATTTTACAAAACAGTTCTACAATTGATGAAAAAAATTACACTATTGTAATGAGCGCCGCACAGGCCGATTCGCTGTACAAATTACCTTACATTAAATCAATTAATCTGCAACCCTTATCAAAAGATTATTATCATCCTTCTGTATTTCCAAATTATGCAACGCTAAGATGGAACTTTGATTTTTTTGGCCCCTTATATATTCCGCGCGAAGGTGATAGCATTCTTCTTGATAAAAATAACATTGCCATTTACCAGCGCATTATTGAACGTTTTGAAGAAGGAAAATTTTCTTTTAAAAATGATGTGGTGCTTATTAATGATAAGATCACTAAATATTATACGTTCACTCAAAATTATTATTTTGTAATGGGCGATAACCGCTACAACTCAATAGATTCAAGAAACTGGGGCTTTATCCCTGAAAGCCACATCATAGGAAGAGCTGATCTTGTTCTGTATTCATCTCAACGCTCAGGAAGAAATTTTTCTTCTGTTAAATAATAAACAGCTGATTTTCAGTTGTATAAAATTCAATCTAAAAAATCTAAACCCCTCATAACGACGTATATCATTATGAAAACTAATCCTGATTAAAACATGAAAAAATCTACCAAATCGATACTAGGTATAAGTTGTGTGGTTGCTGCGGCAATTACATTTTATGCCTGGGATTCACAGAAATCCCTTCAGGCCTCGAGCCACAGGGAGGCGCCGCTGATCGCGAACGATCCTCTGGCCGACAATACGGACCTTTATGCATTTCGCAGTCCGGACGATACTAACAAAATTACCATCGTAGCTAATTACGTTCCTTTGCAATTACCGCAAGGCGGACCAAATTATGCTTCTTTTGGTGAGAACATCCGTTATGAAATTCATATCGAAAATGGAAGTACATTAACTCCAACGGCAGGTGATGATATCACTTATCGTTTTACTTTTTCAAAAGTAAATCAGGATACTACAACTTTCTTTAATATTCGTTTGAATAAAGAAAATTTAAAAACAACTTACACTGCTGAAAAAAGTGTGAACGGTGGTGCATTTACAACTATCGTTGCTAATGGAGTTGTTCCGCCTCCAAACATTGGGCCACGCTCAATTGGTGGTGTTGCAGGTTTAACATTAACTTCAAACTATGCTACATTAGTAACCAATGCAATTGCAAACGCATCTGGTGCTGGTGGCGAAAAAGTATTTTGTGGTCCATCTGATGATCCTTTCTTTGTTGATCTTGGCGGGATCTTTGATCTTGGTCAAACCCGCGCAGGCGGTACAGGTACTGCTGCACCGCGTGATGGTGTAGGACATAAGAATGTGCACAGCATAGTTATGCAAATTCCTATTTCAACTTTACAACAAACAGGTTTATCTGTTAGCTCTGCAACAAATATTTTAGATGGTAGATTTGTTATCGGTGTTTGGGCATCTGCAAGCAGGCAAACAACTAAAACATTAAGTGGTACGGGGGCTAATCCAAATAACACCGGTGGCTGGGTTCAGGTATCACGTATAGGTATGCCCTTAACTAACGAAGCAATTATTCCAATAGGTTCAAAAGATCTTTGGAATTCGCGCACACCTTATAATGAAATTGCATGGCATGAAAATTATTTCTGTAATCCGGAATTAGCTTTATACATGGATGATTCACAATTTGGTGGAGCTGTTCCTGCTTTACAGGCATTGCGTATTCAAAGTTTATCATTACAATCTTACGATTTTAGAAATACAAAAGCAGGTTTATCTGCATTGGCTTCTAACACAGCTGCAACGGTTGGTACTGCATTTGCACCAAGTGCTTTTGGTGGTTATTTATTAAGACCGGGTAAACCGCGTTCGGTAGATCTGCTTCCAATTTTTCATACGGGTGTTCCTAATTTACCACCATACCAGTTATTTACCGGTAAAGCTGGTGGCAATCCACTTGCAGCAGGAAAACCTTTTATCAATAATTTTATTCCAACGTTTGGTGATATGTTACGTTTAAATATGGCTGTTCCTGTAACACCACGTAATCATCCTGATTTCAGCTCTGAAGGTTTAGTTGCAGCAGCTGTTTTAGGATTAACAAATCCAACTTACGCAAACATTTCAATGCAATGGATCCCTAATATGGATGGTTTCCCTAACGGAAGAAGATTAGAAGATGATGTTACACGCATCGAGCTTCAGGCAGTAGGTGGTGTTGTATTAGCGGCAATTGGTTTATGGTATGATGATTATACAGCCGGCGGACCAAACCCTGTTACTGCTAAATTAGGCGGTGTACTTGGTTACGAAGCTGGTGTAAAAAATAATGATACCACTTTCAAAGCTAATTTCCCTTATGTACAAAGTCCATGGAGTGGTTACGCAAATCACAGTGGTCAATAAACGTATTAACAACATTAAAACTAAAAATCATGAATAAGAAATTAATAACAAAAATTCTTGGTGCATCGTGTGTTGTTGCTACGGCAATTACCATGTATACCTGGGATTCTCAGAAATCTACCCTACAGGCTTCAAGTCACAGGGAAGCGCCGTTGATCGCAAGCGATCCTTTGGCAGATAACACGGATCTTTACGCATTTCGTAGTCCGGATGATACAACTAAAATTACCATCATCGCTAATTACGTTCCTTTGCAATTACCGCAAGGTGGACCTAACTACGCATCGTTTGGAGAAAATGTACGTTACGAAATTCACATCGAAAACGGAAGTACATTAACGCCAACTGCAGGTGATGATATTACGTATCGTTTTACATTTACAAAAACAAACCAGGATACAACAACTTTCTTTAATATTCGTTTAGGGAAAGAAAATTTAAAAATGACCTACCTGGCTGAAAAAAGTGTGAACGGTGGTGCATTTACAACGATCGTTCCTGCCGGCACTGTTCCTCCTCCAAACATTGGGCCACGCTCAATTAGTGGTGCTGCAGGTTTAAACACGGCTAACTATAATACTTTAATTACTAACGCTATTGCAAATGCAACCGGTGGTGGTGGAGAAAAAGTATTTTGCGGTCCGTCTGATGATCCTTTCTTTGTTGATCTTGGTGGTATCTTCGATCTTGGTCAAACAAGACAAGGTGGTACAGGTATCAATAAGCCTGAAGATGGTGTAGCTTGTAAAAATGTACATAGCATTGCTTTACAAATTCCTATCAGCAGCTTACAACAATCTGGTTTATCTGTTAACTCAGCTACAAACATTTTAGATAGCCGTTTTATTATTGGTGTTTGGGCTTCGGCCAGCAGACAACAAGTTAGAACTTTAAACACTAACGGTTCGGAGTCTTACTCAGGATCTTGGGTTCAGGTTTCACGTGTAGGTATGCCGTTAACAAACGAAGCAATTATTCCTATCGGATCAAAAGATGTTTGGAATTCACGTACACCATATAACGAAATTGCATGGCACGAAAATTATTTCTGTAATCCTGAGCTTGCTTTGTATTATGGTAATAATCCTTTTGCGTCTGCAGTTCCTGCATTATCAACTTCATTACGTACACAAACGGCATCGTTAGGTACTTATAACTTTGCTAATGGCCAACAAGGTTTATTCCCTTTATTATCTAATACACTAGCAACTTCTGGTACGGCTTTATCGCCTGCTGCATTTGGTAATTATTTATTAAGAGCTAACAAGCCACGTTCAGTAGATCTACTTCCTATCTTTCATACAGGTGTTCCTAATTTACGTCCTTATCAATTAGCTACAGGAAAACCAGCAGGTAATCCATTGGCAGCAGGTAAGCCGTTTATCAATAACTTTATCCCAACGTTTGGTGATATGTTACGTTTAAACATGGCTGTTCCGGTAACGCCTCGTAATCATCCCGACTTTAGTTCTGAAGGTTTAATTGCTGCTGCTGTTTTAGGATTAACCAATCCAACATACAGTACAATTGCAATGCAATGGATCCCTAATATGGATGGTTTTCCTAACGGAAGAAGGTTAGAAGATGATGTAACACGTATTGAATTACAAGCAGTAGGTGGAGTTGTATTAGCTGCAATTGGTTTATGGTACGATGATGTTCCTAGCCCATACACAGCTGTAGTTTCTCCTCACTTATTAGCTAATTTAACTTACAGTACAGGTATCCAAAATAACGATACAACTTTTAAAGCTAACTTTCCTTACGTGCAAACGCCATGGAGCGGTTATGGCAAATGCGGTGGACCAAGTGCAATTAATAATACAGTTGGGTTAAGCGAATACGGTGTTGGTTTAAGTGCGCCTAAATTAACGTTGGTTCAAAACTACCCTAATCCATTCCGTGGTCAAACAACTTTCAAATATCATGTTACTGAAACTTCACCTGTATCCATTTCAATTTATGATCTTGCAGGTAAAAAAGTTGGTACTGCTATTAATGAAACAAAAACTGAAGGTACTTATGAAGTTGTTTTTAATGCTGATAATTTAGCAAGTGGTATTTATATCGCTACTTTATCTTCAGGTTACAGAACAGTTCAATCTATTAAAATATCAGTTGTAAAATAATTGATCAATTTTCTTTTTTTAATTAAGAATCGGGTAAGGTTTACCCGGTTCTTTTTTTTAAGTTTACATATCAAAAAAATAATATGCGCAAAAATCTTTATCTCATTTTAGTTGTTATTACCGGAGTTTTACTCACATGTATTTTTTTATTCTCTAAAGAACCCGAAACAAAGATCCCACCCTTTAAAAACAGGCAGGGAACTATTGCCTTATCTGGTGAGTGGTTAAATTCAAAAAAAGCAATGGAAGGTTTATTAGCCGCCATTGAACAGGATCCAAAAGATTACAAATCAATGCTTGCCCTATCGCAGGCTTATATCCAGGAAGGAAGAGAAACCGGCGATCATGGATACTATGATAAAGCAGCTTTAGAATTATTAGATAAGGTTATAAAAAATCAACCCGGTAATTTTGATGCTTTATGTTGCAAAGCAACTGTATTATTATCACAACATCATTTTGCAGAAGGATTGGATGTAGCACAAAAAGCTTTACCGCTTAATCCAAACAGTGCTTTTGTATATGGTATTTTATGTGATGCAAATTTAGAATTAGGAAATTATGATAACGCCGTAAAAATGGCGGATAAAATGGTTTCAATAAGACCAGACATTCGTTCTTATTCACGCGTATCTTATTTACGCGAGATTTATGGCGATACACAGGGTGCGATCAGCGTTATGAAATTAGCCGTGTCTGCGGGTTATCCCGGTTTAGAACAAACAGAATGGACACGTTGCATTCTTGCACATTTATACGAAAACAAAGGAAGTCTGGATAGTGCAGAGTTTCAATATAAAATGGCTTTAAGCGAAAGACCCGATTACGCATTTGCAATTGCAGGCTTAGGACGCATTGCAAAAGCAAAAGGAAATTATAAAGAAGCCGTTGCTTATTACGAAAAAGCAAAAGGCTTAATTATTGAATATTCATTTTCAGATGAATTAACAGATCTGTACCGATTAAATAAAGAAAATGCAAAAGCAAACGAAAATGCAAAACAGGTAATAGACATGTTAGGCCCAAATGCAAATGTAGAAGGTGAAACAGGCCACGGGCATTATGCCGATAAAGAATTAGCATATGCCTATTTAAAAATGAATGATGTAGACAATGCTTTAAAGCATGCGTTGGTTGAATACGAGCGCAGGCCTAATAATATTGATGTTGTCGAAACATTAGCCTGGGTGTATTATAAAAAAGGTGCTTTTGCCGAAGCAAATAAATTAATTAATACTGCCCTTAAAACAAACAGTAAAAACCCTGTGTTATTATGCCGGGCAGGTTTAATAAAAATTAAAGCTGGTGAAGCGGATAAAGGAAAAGCACTTATAAAAAGTGGAGTAGAAGCAAATCCTTTTATTGAATATGAATTAAAACAGGAAGTAAATCCATATCTTTCATAGTATATGTTTAAAAACTCCATTCATAAAAATTTAGGGTATGTACTTTTACTGATCTCGGTTCTTATTCCGTTTATTTCAAGCGCACATGCTAACGATGAAGCCATGGCAAAGCTCTCGCGCTCTGATGTTTTTTTTGTGTATTTGCAATTAGGTTTTAAACACATTATTCCTTTAGGTTTTGATCATATTTTATTTATTCTCTCTCTTTTTTTACTGAGTCCAAAACTTAAAACAATTTTATGGCAGGCCACAGCATTTACAATTGCACATTCCATTACTTTAGGTTTGGCTATGAACGATGTAATTTCTGCGCCGCCACATATTATTGAGCCCATTATTGCTTTATCAATTATGTTTGTGGCATTAGAGAATGTGATCACCGATAAATTAAAGCCTACACGTATCATCATTGTATTTGCTTTTGGTTTGATTCATGGGTTAGGATTTGCAGGTGTTTTAAATGAATTAGGTTTGCCAAAAAAAGAATTTTATAATGCCCTTATCAGCTTTAACCTGGGTGTAGAATTAGGTCAAATTGCCGTTATACTTATTGCCTGGTTCTTATTTGGCAAATGGTTCAGTCAAAAGCCCTGGTACCGCACGCGTATTGTTAATCCCTTATCCATCATCATAGCTTTAATTGCCCTTTACTGGACTATCGAGCGCGCATTTTTTCCTTAGATCTTTAAATCCAGGCTCTCTTTTTGTACGTAAATAGTATGAGTGAAGAAAACAGCCATATATATTTTACTTTCTTTTTACGTGTTCGCGCAGCTTAAACCCCTTACTGTTGTAGTGGAAGATGTATTGGCACACACTTTTTGGAAAATGCAGCATATGGCCACCGTGCATTATGAGAACGGTAAATACCATGTGCATGCCGACCTAAGTGATATTTCTGAAAAGGAAAATAAGAACACGCAACAAAAAGCACCCGCTTCTGAAAAAACAACTGAAAATACTCACCAAAATAGTGCAGACTTTAATTTTAGCTTTCAAACAAACAGTTCATTAATTCCTGTAACGTTTCATCAAACACAGGAAGTCTTACCCGGATTTCTCCGCATCAATTCCCCTCCGCCAAAAGCGTAAAAACCAACAGATCAGTTTTTATTTCTCTTTACATTTTTTATTCATCCTCGCTTAAAAATAAAGCATGGCAACATTTATACGTACCAAACTATTTCTTTTTTTAATAACTCTGTTAAGCAGCTTTTCTGCTTACTCGCACCAGGGCGGTATTAAAGGTAACTTAACCGACTCCCTGTCGAACGAAAAAATTGTAGGCGCAGTTGTTTATTTGACTGAAAATAATCAAATAACATCCACTGATCTTTTAGGTAATTTTTATTTTCCTGATATTCATCCCGGAACTTATAAAATTAAATTCTCAGCTATTGGCTTTGAAGCAAAAACTTTAAATGTTGAGGTAAAAGAACAACAAACCATTCAGATCTCCGCACTTTTAAATCCAGCTGCTATTAACTTATCAGAAGTAATAGTGGCGCAAAAAGGGGAGACAGGAACTTCCATGCAAACACTTGCTAAAATTGATATAGATCTTAGTCCTACCAGATCATCACAGGATATTTTACGCATGATCCCCGGCCTTGTAACCGCGCAGCACGCGGGTGGAGGTAAAGCGGAACAAATTTATTTACGCGGTTTTGATATCGACCATGGTACTGACATTCGCCTAACGGTTGACGGTATGCCGGTAAACATGGTATCGCATGCTCACGGACAAGGTTATGCCGATCTTCATTTTTTAACTCCTGAAGCAATTGATTATGTTGATTTTAATAAAGGGCCCTATTATGCACAACAAGGCGATTTTACAACTGCGGGTTATGCCAACTTCAATACAAAGAATTCTTTAGATCAAAGCTCTATAAAAATGGAAGGCGGTATGTTTGATTCGTACCGCACAGTTGGCATGTTCGATCTATTAGGAAAAGAATTAAAAGCAAAAAATCAAAGCGCTTATATTTCTTCTGAATATATGTCAACGAATGGTTATTTTGAAAGTCCGCAAAATTTTAACCGCATAAATTTAATGGGTAAATACCATGGCCTTATTAGCGAGAATAAATTGCTAACTATTTCATTATCTACATTCAGTAGCAAGTGGGAAGCATCGGGACAGGTTCCTGAACGTGCTATCGAACAAAACATCATTACACGCTTTGGCGCCATTGATAACAAAGAAGGAGGAAATACAAGTCGCACGAACGCCAACTTTATTTTAACCAGCATTGCAGATAACGGCGGCGTATTTAAAAATCAATTATTTTTCTCGAACTATAATTTTGAATTGTATTCAAACTTTACTTTTTTTCTTGAAGACTCTATTAATGGTGACCAGATTCGCCAGAAAGAAAAAAGAAATATTTACGGTTATAATGGTTCGTATTACAAATATTCTAAACTTGGAAATAAAAGATTAAGATCAGAAGCAGGTTTGCAATTAAGATACGATGCCGTAAAAGACATTGAGCTTTCGCATACCGCACAACGTAAAATTACTTTGAACCGTTTAGCATTCGGACAAGTGAACGAGGTAAATGCAGGATTATATGTTGATGAAACGATCAGCTTAACAGATAGATTTGTTGTTAATGCCGGCGCGCGTTTTGATCAGTTTCAGTTTGAATATGTAAATGATCTGGATACGCTTTACGAGCGTAAAATTAAAACAAGTAATATTGTTAGTCCTAAGTTGAATTTATATTACACCTTCAATCAAAACGTACAATTTTATATAAAAACCGGAACCGGTTTTCACTCTAACGATACACGTGTTGTTGTGGCCGATAGCGTTGCTAATACGTTACCACGCGCTGTGGGTGCAGATCTTGGAATGTTCTTTAAGCCTGTAAAACGTTTATTGGTAAATGCTGCGGTTTGGGGTTTGGACCTGGAACAGGAATTTGTGTATGTTGGCGATGCTGCTGTTGTTGAACCAAGTGGTAAAACAAGACGTTACGGCTTTGATCTTTCTTTCCGTTATCAATTAGTGGATTGGTTGTATTTGGATATGGATGCAAATTATACAGTACCACGCTCCACAGAAGATCCGGAAGGTGAAAATTTTATTCCTTTAGCGCCCACCTTAACAAGCATTGGTGGATTAACTACAAAATTTAAAAATGGATTAAGCGCAGGTTTGCGTTACCGTTATGTTGGCGACAGGCCCGCGAACGAAGATAACAGCGTAGTTGCAAAAGGTTATATGCTTTACGATGCGGTAATAAATTTTACAAAAGCAAAATATGCATTAGGACTATCAATGGAAAATTTAGCAAACGTGAATTGGAACGAAGCACAATTTGATACAGAAAGTAAATTAAAAAATGAGAACACTTCTGTATCTGAATTACATTTTACACCCGGCACGCCATTTTTTGTAAAAGGAAGTTTGACGTTTTTCTTTTAGAAGTTTAAAAAGCAGGGATTGAAAATTCGTGCGAACAGGTTGCAAATTTGCGCGAGCGGGTTGTTGTATGCTGCCGTTTTACTCTTCTTTTTTTATTTTGTTAATCAGTTCTGTAAAAGTAATATCAACCCAATCTTTTTTCCATTCGGTTCTAAAATGAATGTCGTTTGAATCAGGCTTGTCAGTTAGATCTTTTATTCTTACGATTGTTGGAATTGGTATACTGTCGCCAATAATCAATGCTTCTTGTCTTTCTAAAACCGGTAGCGTATCAGTGATTGCACTTACACTGTCGGGCATTAAGCGTTTTACATATTGTTGGTCGGTTGGGTTAGTCAATCTCATTGCCACAAAGTTGTTGCATTGTGAAAAAATGGTTTCGGAAATTTCAGATGGTCTTTGGCTCACAATCATTAAGGACAAGCCATATTTCCTACCTTCCTTTGCAATTCTTTCAATGGATTTTTTTACTGAATAATATTTTGCACCTTCACTTTGTGGAATGTAATTGTGCGCTTCTTCCAATACTAAAAGGAATGGAACCTCTGTTGATGCTGCTTTTACGGCTTTGTAGTAAAAGCAAAAATCAAAAACCAAACGACTTATTAGTGAAACAACAATACTTAAAACTTCAAATGGAATTCCACTTAAATCAATTATGGTTATGTTTTCTTTTTCTTTTTCGGTTTCATTATAACCAATAAACTGTTTAAGAATTACTGGAAAATCAGAGGTTTTAAATTCTTCTGTTGCTGATTTTTTGGGTTTTAATAAAAATGATAATCTGTTGTCATTGATTTTTGATTCAAGTCGCATTACAAACCTGTCAAACTCCCCATTAAATGGACCGTTTGATGCTTTAGTGGCTGCTGCTGTTGATTGAACAACAAAGGTTCTTTTTTCATCAAAGTAGTACGTACATCTATCATCAACCAATGTTCCGTCAGAAAGTTTTGGCCTTGCGTTTTCTCCGTCTACTTTGCCTACCACCTCATTGTTCAAGTTTGTTATAAAAGTATGAACTTCTTTCAAACTGAAATATAAAGGTGAATCATAAGAAGGATTTACGACGGATGGGTTGTGTTTCTTTTTATTTTGAATTACCGCAAAGCGAAATTGAGAAACTTGATTATGAGAATTGTTTTCATTGCTTTCAATAAACATTTCTTCCAATTCTTCCGAATTCATTAGCCAATAAGGAAGGACTAAGCTACTTACATCAAGTTTCTTCGATTTTGGAAATGCAGTTTTATACTCACCATGCAAATCAAAGAGCAAAATGTGAGTATTGTTTAAAACACCCCGTTGTGTTTGATCGGCAGATGGTCTTATTCCTTCTTGTAAAATTCTTGCAACGGTTCCTGACTTACCAGAACCAGTTGAACCCACAACAGCAATATGTTTGCTAAAGAATTTATCTCCATCAACGGCAATTTCAATACTCGGCTTTTGAGCTAAGTTTGCAAAGCAAAATTTTTTGTCTTCACCAACTGATTCGTAAATTCCTTTTAGTATAGCATCATCTGCAATTGAAACATTATTTGGTGGAATTGCGATTTGCTGTCCGCCTCTTTTGAATTTGCCATCCTCGTCTAAAAAGCCAATGGGCTGTGCATCCAAAATAAAAGAAGGTCTTGCGATATCTGCTGTGCCACCTGTAGTTGTTTCCTTTATTTTGAAACTCTGAACCAATGCAATGATTGATGTATTTGAATCGTCTGAAATTTTCAGATAGCTTCCAATTGTAAAATCGCTTGAATCTTGTTTGAATCGATCAGCATCCAATACTTCAATCTGAATTAAGTTTGGCGCTACGGTAAGGATTCTGAAAATATCTGCTGTGTTTGTTGGCATAAAATTATGGTGCTAATAGTTTGTAAATGTCTTTTAAGTTTTCACAGTATTTAAAATCGAAGTATTGACCACTCGTAAATGTGTTTGGTAAATCTTCTTTAGAAAAATTGAGTAAAACACTTGGTTGCTGTATTGTTGCAATATTTGAAATCAAACAAACCCTTGAAATCAGCTTTACAGAGTATGACGATTTCAAAATTTTCGCTGCGTTAGCAGTTGTATTTATTACTGCTTCTTTATTGAAATAGTGACTGGAAAAACTTATTCCTTCATATCCGTCATTGAAAGAAAGCTCGTTGTTTATTAAAACTCTTTTTATGCTAAGCAATGTTGTTGAATCACAATCAAGAATTACTGTTAAAGGCTTTGCGTTTCGCAAAGCCGAATTTAGTTTGTAGTATCTTGAAACTAAATTCTCAATAAAAGATTCAATTGATAATTCAGAATTGTCAGCAGTAAGAATCTCTTTTCCTATCACAATCACCTTTGTTCTGATTGGATCAAGTGCTCTTGTAGATTTAAGTCCTTGTGCTGCTAATTTTAGATACTCCTTTTTTGAACGGAGTTTTATAAACCATTCATTAAAAAGTTTTTTACTGCAATCAATTCCGCTTATAAATTCTGTTTTAGTAATTACTCGGTGAGTTGCGTTTCTTTGAATAGCTTTGTCAATTATAATTCGTAGAGCGTTATTATAATAAAGAGTGTCGGCTTCAAATTCAGTGCAGCTGAATTTGGCTTTCAGCTTATCAATGACTTGTTTCTGTTGCGCATAAAATTCTATTCCAAAAGTAAATTTGAATTGAAGGAGAAAAGCATTGAGTTGAAGATCGGAGATGCTTTTTTCAATTTCATAATGCTTTTCAACTTTGTTTTCAGAATAGGTTAAAATGTCTTTGAGTTTTGCCAAGTCAATTATTGGCTCATTTCCTTGTATTTCGTTTTCAAAATGAGCATACAAAACATACTTGTAATTGTTCGGTTTTGTGGGATTTACAAAATGGTCAAGCATTAAAACAATTGGTTCTCTCACTGCTGAATTGATGAATCTTGGTTTTGATAAATACTTGCATTGAATTGTCGTGTCCTCTGTCGCTGTGCTAACGTCAATATCTTCTATTCCTTCAACGGTAATTGAGTCAGCATTTGTCCGTAAGCCTAATAGCGTCAAAATTGAAGTGTCAAATTGGTAGTAATAACCTTTAATTGTTGCGTCTGCCGCTCTTGTTGTCATTATGTTTGCCTTTTACGGTTGCCTATATCTACTCGCTAAGCGTACTTTTTCCACTTGCTGTCATTTATAAGCACTCGTCGTCGTTTAGATGTAGTTTTCAGAGTAAAGATATAACTATTTCAATGCAAAAACACCTACTGCCAGCAGTAGGTGTTTTTATAGTGTGATTTTTTGTATAGCGCTCTGCGCCAGGGATGCGGACGGTTTAGTTCTTTTGCCTGTTAAGGCAAAAAACCGAGCGGTAGCGAGCCGATAGCAGCCCGCTAAGG
>JACDED010000028.1 GCA_013816615.1 Bacteroidota bacterium | reverse complement strand
GTAACGTTTAAAAAATATTCTGGAAATAAAAATCTGTTACCTTTGATATAAACTTTTTAAAAATAAAAAAATGAATATTTTAATTATTGTTATTGGAAGTATTGTAGGATTAATTATTGTGTTATTGATCGTGGCCTTATTTGTAAAAAAAGAAAGTATTATTGAGCGCGAAATAATCGTTAATAAACCCAGAGCCGAAGTTTTTAATTACGTAAAACATATAAAAGAACAGGATAAATATAATAAATGGGTGATGGCTGATCCGAACATGAAAAAAGAATATAAAGGAACCGATGGTGCTGTTGGTTTTATTTATGCCTGGGATAGTGATAATAAAGGTGGAAAAGGCGAACAGGAAATTAAAAATCTTGTAGAAGGTGAAAGAGTAGATCTGGAAATACGTTTTGAAAAACCTTTTAAGGCTGTATCTACTTCATCCATACAAACACAAACTGTTTCTGATACGCAAACAAAAGTAAAGTGGACATTTAAAAGCAATTCAAAATATCCTATAAATCTTATGTCCGCACTATTTGAAGGTATGTTAGGAAAGGATCTTAATATAAGTCTGAATAATTTAAAAGCGATACTTGAAAAATAAATTTTATTCGAAGCAAAAGAAACCGGTGGCGAAATTTTATGCCGAACCTGCAGATCATGGATGAATGTATCAGCATAGTTTTGCTGATCTGGATGGACATCAATGGGAATTTTTATACATGGATACAAACGCTATTCCACAGGGATAATGATGATATAGGTGGTATTGAAATTGAGGGAATAAAGAAAAAAAGTTTTATATGAAGACAATTAAAAAATCGATTGTTATACATGCTTCTAACCAAAAAGTGTGGAATGTTTTAATTAAAAACGAATACAATAAACAATGGTTCGCTGAATTTAGCGAGGGTTCTCATGCACAAACCGACTGGCAGGTTGGCAGTAAAGCAATTTTTACCGACACAACGGGAGGTGGCTTGATCGCACGTATTACGGAAAATAAGCTTAATCAATTACTTTCAATGGAATATATTGGTATAATGGTTAATGGTAAAGAAGATTACGGAAGTGCAGAAGCTAAAAAGTATAATGGCGGCAAAGAAATTTATGTATTGTAAGAAAAACATGAATCAACACAATTAGATATCGCCTCTGATATGAGTGACGAGATGTTTGATGAAATGTCAGGCTTATGGGATAATGCATTAAAAAAAATAAAAGAATTAGCAGAGAAATAAAGTATTAAATGGTAGAAGTATTTAAAACGAATGTGAATGAACCTTACCATGCTGAGATCATATTAAGGTTTATTCATAAAAGTTTTCTTCAATATAATGCTTCTTTTGATCTCGAAGATCATGATAAAATATTACGCGTGCAATCTGGGGGCAATATTGAAACTGAAAGGTTAATGAATTTTATCCTTGAGCTTGGTTTTCAAATAGAAATACTGCCTGATGAAATCCCTTCTCAATTTTTAAGCAATAGTAGTTTTCCTGATCTTGCCTGAATTTTATGTATTTTTACATCCTTATTTAATTAAATTTTATGTCTGCCTCTGCTAAAACAAGTACTACAACTAATTTTATTAATGCGATCAAAGAATCGCTTAATGGGAAAGAGCAGGATTATACAGTTGGAAGCATTCGCAGGGCTGTTTTTTTATTGGCAATTCCAATGATATTAGAGCTTAGTCTTGAAAGCGTTTTTGCTGTTGTAGATATGTTCTTTGTTGGCAAGCTTGGTGAAAATGCAATTGCTACTGTTGGTCTTACCGAATCAGTAATTACAATTCTTTATTCAATTGCAATTGGCCTTAGTACAGGTGCAACAGCTATTGTTGCAAGAAGAATTGGTGAAAAGGATCCGGAAGCGGCAGCACATGCGGGCGCACAATCACTTATAATTGCATTAATAGCTACAATAATTGTTAGTATTCCGGGAGTGATCTTTGCCGGCGATATATTAGCATTAATGGGTGCAAGTAAAGAAGTAGTTGCAGATGGAACTGTATTTGCACGCATAATGCTTGGTGGTAGTATGGCAATTATGCTTTTGTTTCTCATCAATGGTATTTTTCGTGGAGCGGGTAATGCTGCAATGGCTATGAAAAGCTTATGGATAGCCAGTATTATAAATATTATTCTTTGTCCGATATTCATTCATTTTTTTGGTTTAAAAGGCGCAGCAATAGCTACAGTAATTGGCAGAAGCACTGGTGTGCTTTATCAATGTTATCATTTATTTAAAGGAAGTGGCATTTTAAAGATACATGCAAGCAGTTTTAAAATTGATCCCGAAATAATTAAATCAGTTATAAAAGTTGCCTGGCCCGCTACATTTCAATTTATTATTGCCAGTGGCAGTTGGATAGTATTGGCCCGTATTGTAGCAGAGACTGGTGGAACGACTGCCTCGGCAGGCTACCAGATAGCTATGCGAAATGTAGTGTTCTTTATTCTTCCGGCATGGGGCTTAAGTAATGCAGCCGCCACTTTAGTAGGACAAAATTTAGGCGCAAAAGAAACAGATAGAGCTGAAAAAAGTGTAATGCTTACAACAAAATACAATGCCATCTTCATGGCGTTTGTTGCAGTATTATTTATTTTACTTCCAAAACCCATCATTCATATTTTTACACAAGATGAAGCCGTTATTGTATATGGAGTGCAAGCTTTGCGGATCATAGGATCGGGTTTTATGTTTTATGGTATTGGTATGGTAATGACACAAGCATTGAATGGAGCAGGCGATACCAAAACACCCACCATAATATATTTTATTTGTTTTTGGTTGTTCCAGGTGCCGTTAGCTTATTTTTTATCAAGAACATTGGATATGAAAGCAACAGGCGCTTTTATTGCCATACCGGTGGCCGAAACACTTATTGCAATAGTTGCATGGTTGTATTTTAAAAGAGGTAATTGGAAAAAAGTAAAAGTTTAAGTTTATAACTCTACCGCAATTCCGTAATTGTATCTTCGCGTTTAATTGCGTATAATTACTTAATGATAATTCGCTTCTTTAAAATATCTTTCATTTTATTGATCTTCCTTTTTCCCAAAGTTTCAATTGCTCAAAGCCAGTTAATAATTGATAGTTTACTAAAAAAACTTCCAACAGCAAACGATACCAGCTATTCTAAAATGTGTATGGATCTTGCTGACGAGTTTATCAATTCAAAACAAATTGTTTTAAGCTTCCAATATGCCGATTCAGCTTTGCTAAGAGCAAAAAATGGTAATAATTTAAGGATCCAGGGTATTGTTTATAATCGCTTAGGCCTTTTAAATATTTATGTAAGTGATTATTCAAAGGCGATCGATAATTTCGACAAAGCATTAAGGCTGTTTAAAAAAAACGGGCATAGGCTTGGCCAGATAAGCGCTATCTTAAATATGGGTAATGCCTATTATTATAATACAGAATGCAATAAGTCAGAAAAATGTTTTAGGCTAGCGCTTCAACTTTACAGAGCAAACCCGATAGATGAAACTTCGTTAACCAATATTTATAATAATCTCGGAAGTGCTTGTGCTTGCCAGGAAAAATACCAGGAAGGATTATATTGGTTTAAAAAAGCTTTAGAAATAAGTGAAAAAAGGCGCGATTCAATAAGTATTGCATACGCATATAATAATATTGGAAGCAATTTAAATGTACAGGATAAAGTTAGTGAAGCGCTTCCTTATTTCGAAAAAGCATTAGCAATAAAATTAAAACACGGTAGTAATACCGAAAAGGCCGACGGCTATGTTAATATTGCATCCGCTTTTTATTCCATTAAAAAATATGATAAAGCTTTATTGAATTTAGAAAAGGCACTTATGTTTATAGATACCAGTGTTTATAATACCGGCCTTAAAAGATTGTATAATGATCTGGCCGATAACTACGAACAGTTAAACAAAATAGAGCTTTCAAATAAGTATCATAAACTTTTACGACATTTAAACTTAGAGATCTTTGCAAAAGAGATAGCTGCGCAAATTGAACAGAAAGATATGATGAATGAGTTCTCAAAATCTCATTTACGCGATAGCCTGGTGCAGGCATCAAGGATCGAAAAACAAACCGCACAGATCAGCAGAAGCAATACGGTAAAATATTTTTTATTGATAATTGTGGGCGTTATTATCATATTTATGGCAATACTTTATAAACGCTATAAAGTTTCGCAAGCGCAAAAAGAGGAGATCTCACGTCAAAAACACCTGGTAGACGAAAAGCAGACGGAAATAATGGATAGTATCAAATACGCCCGTAGGATACAGGAATCACTATTGCCAAAAGAAAAGTATATTGAGCGGGTATTAACCAACATAAGGGATAAAAAATAATATACCTTATTGGTTAGCAGTTCAATTCATTTCAATAAAAAGGTAAACTTTTTTGAAGTTTCGCTGTTCTTATTATGTATGGAAAAACTTCCTCATAAAAAAGATATCTATTGCTTTCTGATCGATGATGATGAAGATGACAGGAAGATCTTTGAGATAGCGGTAAATAAAATATCACCGGATATAACGATTGGCTATGCTCACAGTGGGCCCGATGCTATTGAACAATTAAAAAAATGTGAACGCATACCCGATTTTATTTTTTTAGATCTTAATATGCCTATCATGAGCGGCGCCGAATGTTTGGTTGAGCTTAAGAAAACAGCCAGTGTTGCCGAAGTGCCCGTTATAATCTATTCTACTACCATTACCGAAAAAATCATATACGACACCCTGCATGATGGTGCTTTTGATCACATTGAAAAGCCTTCAAAGATCGATAAATTAGTACAGTATTTAAAGCGCATCTTCCAGCTTCAGGATTGAGCGCCTTTCCTCAAAAAATTTAGAGTTATATTTTTGGATTAAAAGATTTAATAGCAGTATATTTGTGTACTATTCAAAATTAAATCTTTTAAGTTGTTTAAGGTTATTTTTGCCGCATTAGGCTTTTTCTTTTTTACCAAACATTTTATGGGGGCCTTTCTTGGCTTTGTAATTGGTTCTTTCATAGATAATTTTATGGCAGCTAAGGCAAAAACAGGTAAGGGTCAAAGTGTTTTTGATTATTACCAGCAACATGCAGCGCGCCCACACGAAGATTTTGCAACCATGTTAATGGCCCTTTCGGCCACAGTAATGAAAGCCGATGGAAAAGCTTTAAAAGTAGAGCTGGAATATATAAAAGCTTTTTTTGCACAACAATTTGGTCCGCAATATTCTGCTACACATTTACAAACCTTAAAACATTTTTTAGACGCTCCTTCAATTCCTTTGGATGAGATCTGTAACGATATTAATATGCGAACTACGCTTGAAGTTCGTATTCAGTTAATGCATTATCTTTTTGGTATTGCAAAGGCAGATGGACATGTTGCAGATGCTGAGATAAATGTTTTAAAACATATTGCAGCTTTATTGCAAATACCTTCTTCTGATTTTGAAACTCTTAAAAATATGTTTTACAGGGATGTGAATTCTGATTATCATATGTTAGGAATTGAACCATCGGCTACTGAAGAAGAGATCAAAAAGGCCTACCGTCAGATGGCAGTACGTTATCATCCTGATAAGGTAATTCATATGGGTGATGAGTTTCAGAAAGGTGCCAAAGAAAAATTCCAGAAGATCCAGGATGCTTATGAAAGCATCAAAAAAAGCAGGGGAATTAGCTAATTTGTAACCTTTTTTGTTTTATTGGTTATATTGACCGTATAATTTTATGTCCGAAAAAAGAGTAACGAAATTTTATAAGTTAAGATCGGTATTGATCTTAATGTTTTTCACTTCTGCTTTATTTTCTCAAACAACGCCTTTTACAATAACAGGAAAAGTTTTTTTTGATCAAAATAAGGCAATAGAATTTGGTAACGCCATTGCTTTGCACCCTAACGACTCTTCTATTTATAAAGGTGTGCCTTTTGAGAACGGTATTTTTAAATTAGAAGGGATCGATCGTGATTCGGTGCTTTTAAAAATAAACGCTGTTGGTTATAGTGATCATTTTATTTTGATAAACAGAACAAATTCAGATTCAGTTATTGATATTGGCGAAATAATTTTAAAAGATAACAATACATTAAACGAAATAACCGTTACCGCTAAAATTCCTTTGTTTGAAATGGATGGCGAAAAGGTAAAAGTAAATGTAGAAGGAACCGGTTTAAATGCTGCTGGAACTGCTTTGGATGTATTAAGACGATCGCCCGGAGTTTTAGTGAACAATAATGATAATGTTACTGTTTTTGGTAAAGGTACAGCCCTTATTTACCTGGATGGTTTGTTGATCTCTTCCATTGATATTCTTAAATCACTTCCATCAAGTGAAATTAAAAATATCGAAATTATTAATAATCCTTCTGCCAAATATGATGCGGCGGGCAGGGCTGTGATCAACCTTATTACTATAAAAAATAATTTGCAGGGTTATAATGGTAATGTAATACAAAATTTTCTCCAGGGAACTTATCTTTTTACATACACAGGTTTGCGTTTTAATTATACACGAAAAAAGATCAGTACCAATTTTAGTTATGGTTTTAATACAGGCAAACAGTGGAATTCAGATGAATACAAGCGCACATATAAACTAAACGACAGTGCAAATATTGAAATGAACAACTATTTGTACGATGTGCAAAATTATTCAAACAATCATTATTATCGTGCCGGTTTAAATTACAGGCCCGATTCAATAACTACATTGGGTTTACAATACAACGGTTTTTATATTTCGCGCAATAATGTTTCGGATAATAATAATAGTATTTTATTAAATGGCAATGAGGCGTATGGTTTACATACAAACACGAAAAATCTTCCTTTACAAATAAATAACGGTATAAACGCCAACTATTCCAGGAAATTTGATACACTTGGTACGGAATTATTTGCCACCATGCAGTATGGCAATTATATCATTGGTCAAACCGGTAAAATAAATGTTGAAACAAAATACAACAATCAGATCTTTGAAGAAGAAAAAAGAAATTCAAATAAGAACGATATTAAAATAATTAGTGCCCAGGTTGATCTAATAAAAGTATTTAATAAAAAATGGAAGCTCCAAAGTGGGGTAAAAGAATCTAATATTGCCAAGCTTAGCGATATTAAATTCGAAAATAAAGATAACGCTGGTAATTGGGTCTCTGATCCTTCCTATTTAAATAGTTTTGAATTTAACGAGAATATAGCCGCTGCTTATAGTGAGCTTAAATTTAAAAAGAAGAAAATAAACACCCGCATTGGTGGTAGAGCAGAGTTTACAAATTCAGAAGGTTATTCAAAAGCACAAAAGATCATTAACAGGCAATATATTAATTTTTTTCCCAGCGCTTATTTTGGATATGATTTTACAAAAGATCTTATTACATCGCTTACACTTTCAAGCCGTATCAATCGTCCTTCCTTTCAGGATCTTGATCCTTTTATTAATTACATCGATTCTCTTTCTTCTTTTAGAGGTAATCCATATTTATTGCCTGAGTATACAAATTCATTTGAAGCTTCTTTGGTTTATATGAAAGAAGCAAATCTTACTTTTGGTTATAGTAAAACAAATGGCGCTTTACGTTTGGTTGTAGATAAATTAAACGATAGTACCGAAGCGTTTACAGCCACAACAAAAAATCTAAATAAAAGCGAGACGTTTTCTTTTGGTGTTACAATTCCATACGAGCTGGAGTGGTGGACCACCGCTAATTATTTTGGTTATTTTTTAAATACATTCAGTTATGAGCAAGCCAGCATTGTTGTACAAAATAACAAACCTACTTTTAGTATTTATTTGTATGATGAGTTCAGGTTTAAAAAATGGTTCTCTATAGAGCTAACTTATGAATATACTTCGGCCGGGGTAGATGGAATCTTTGTTTCAAAACCTTTTTCGATGTTAAATATAAATTTGAAAAAAACATTCTTTAAAGATAAATTAACCTGTCGTTTTGTGGCTAATGATATCTTGAGTCAGTATATCATGGCCGGCGAAAGTAACATCCCGGTTTATAATATCGCTTATCGGTCCAGGGTTAATACGCATTATTTTATGCTGGCCCTTAATTACAAATTTGGCAAGCTTAAAGCTAATACTTACAAGAGCCGTTCGGTAAGCGAAGAAGAGTATCAACGTATAAAATTTGGTAAATAACCGGTAAAACCCTTATCTGGTAAGGGTTTTGAAACCCTTTTTTGCAGATACTCCCCTCGTGTTTTAATTCATACTGGCTTTACATATGTAAGAAAATTCCATTTTTTGGAAAATTTTCCCTTTGTATACCAATTACCTTTATTTCGAATTCTGGAATTATCTAATTAATGGAATTTTTAAAAAAATATAATTATGAGTCTTGTAAAAATATTTATTGTAGAAGATGACATTTGGTTTGGAGAATTATTAAAACACCATTTATCATTAAATCCCGATCATGAATTGCATTTATTTAATAATGCAAAAGAGTGTTTAAATAATATGCATTTACGTCCGGATATTGTTTGTGTGGATTACGGTTTGCCTGATATGACCGGTGATATACTTTTACAAAAGATCCATGAAATAAATAAGAACATTCCTGGTATTGTTATTAGCGGACAGGAAGATGTTTCGGTTGCGGTTAATTTTTTAAAGAGCGGCGCAAAAGATTATATTATTAAAGATGATCATACAAAAGACCTTCTTTGGAACTCAATTATAAAAATAAGAGAAACACTTGATCTTAGAAAAGAAGTTGAAGAATTAAAAGGGCAGTTGGAACAAAAATTTAGTTTTGAGAAAACAATAATCGGTAAAAGCAGTGTTTTAAAAGAGGTATTTACTTTAGTTGAAAAAGCGTTAAACTCAAACATTAATGTATCAATAACAGGGGAAACCGGAACCGGTAAAGAAGTTATAGCAAAAGCCATACACTATAACGGTGAACGCAAAAAAAAGCCCTTTGTTGCCGTTAACATGGCTGCTATTCCAACTGAGTTAATTGAAAGCGAATTGTTTGGGTATGAAAAAGGCGCTTTTACAGGTGCGCAAAGCCGAAGGATAGGGAAATTTGAAGAAGCGAATGGCGGTACTATTTTTTTAGATGAGATAGCCGAATTAGATCTTAGTTTGCAAAGTAAAATATTGCGAGTATTGCAGGAAAAAGAAATTGTAAGGGTAGGAAGTAATGAGCGCGTAAAAATAGATGCAAGATTAATTACGGCAACGCATAAGAATTTAGCTGAGGAAGTTAAAAAAGGAAAATTCAGGGAAGATCTTTTTTACAGGATCATTGGTTTGCCAATAGATCTGCCGCCTTTAAGGCACAGGGGTAATGATGTTTTAATTCTTGCAAAACATTTTGTGGATGAATTTGCAAAAGAAAATAAAGCAAAAGCAGTATTGATCTCTAATGAAGCAAAAGATAAATTATTAAAGCATAATTATCCTGGTAATGTAAGAGAATTAAAATCAATACTTGACCTTGCTTGTGTTATGAGTAACGGAACCGAGATAACAGAAAATGATCTTCGTTTCAGCAGTGTAAGATCAGATGATATTTTTACAACAGAAGAAAAAACATTGAAAGAATATTCAAACGAAATAATTACCTTTTTTCTGAAAAAGTATAATCAGGATGTTTTAGAAGTTGCAAAAAAACTGGATGTAGGAAAATCTACTATTTATAACCTTTTACAAAGAAAAGAAATTTCAATTAATTGATCTTAATAAAGTAATTATGGAATTGCATAAAGAATTGAATGCCATTGTGGTAAATTGTTTGTCAAAAGAACAGCAAAGCGAGCCTTCGCTTCATGTTTTTTTTAACGCAATTAATAATTATTTTAATGAAAAAGATCTTGAGGTTGCGCAGCATGTTGAGAAAGAAAATGACCTTGTAAAAACAAATCAATTGTTAACCACGCTTTTTTCCAAGTTACAAGCAGGTATATTGGCTGAAGACGAGGATCGGAATGTAATATTTGCAAATCAAATGTATTGTGATATTTTTTCTACAGATTTTACTCCAAAAGAAATGATCGGTAACGGTTTTTCTAATTCAGCAGAAAACGCTAAAGATCTATTTAAAAAACCGGTAACGTATGTTGCTGAGATTAATAGACTACACCATTTTAAAGAACCAAAACTTGACCAGGTCCTTGAAATGAAGAATGGAAAATGTCTTGAAAGAAATTATATACCTATTTATATTAACGACACATATAAGGGTACGCTTTGGAGATATACAGATATAACAGAGAAAATTAAGATACAAAAGGAATTAAAGCTTTCGGAGGAAAAATACAGGAACATTATTGAACACGCAACAGATATTATTTATAAAACAAATAACAAAGGCTTTTTTTTATTTGTAAACCCAATAGCAGAAAGAATTACAGGTTATTCAAAAGAAGAATTGTATAAAATGTCTTTCTCAAAATTAATCAGGCCCGATTTTAAATTGAAGGCCGTGAAATTTTATTTGAACCAGGTGCAAAAAAGAATTGCTTCTACTTATTTTGAATTTCCGATCATTACAAAAAAAGGACAAGAAATTTGGTTAGGGCAAAGCGTTCAACTCTCATACGCGCAGGTAAACTCAGAAGATTATGAATTAACGTCAATGGCAATTGATATTACAAAACAAAAACTCTTTGAAGGTTTACTCAAAAAACAAGAAGAAAAATATAGAAATATAATTACTAACATGAATTTGGGTTTAATTGAGGTAAGTACAACTGAAGAAATATTACATGTTAACCAAGGATTTTGTGCCATGTCGGGCTTTTCGCAGGAAGAATTGATCGGTAAAAAAGCGACGGATATTTTTGTTTTAAAAGAGAATCTTGATCTTGTAAAGGAAAAGAAAAAATTGAGATCCGAAAGTATTTCTGATATGTACCAAATGCCCGTTAAAAATAAAAACGGAGAAATAAGATGGTGGACAGTTAGCGGCGCTCCAAATTTTAATGATTCAGGTGAGTTTATTGGTTCAATTGGAATACATTTTGATATTACGGATCAAAAGAAATTAGAAACAGATCTTGAGGCAGCGAAAATAAAAGCAGAATTGGCTTCAAAGGCTAAAGAATCTTTCCTGGCAAATATGAGCCATGAAATAAGAACCCCTTTAAATGCTATTATTGGTATGATAAGAGAGTTAGGTAAAGAAAAACTAAATACCGAACAAAAAATGTATGTTGAAAAAAGCTCAATAGCTTCTAAACATTTGCTCTCCATTATTAATAACGTTTTAGATATTTCTAAGATAGAAGCAGGTGAGTTAACTTTAGAAGATGAACATTTTGAACTTGAACATTCTGTTAAAAATATTCTTACAATAATGTCGTCACGTGCCAAAGAAAAAGGAATCTATTTAAGATCAGAATTCTCAGAAGATATTCACCAGGCAATGATCGGTGATCCACTTCGTATTGAACAGGTATTACTTAACCTGGTTGGTAATGCAGTTAAATTTACAGCGCAAGGCGGAATCACTGTTAAATGCAGTTTGTTGAACGATACTGTTGATGGACAAAGGATACAAATTGCAGTTTCTGATACCGGTGTTGGTATCGATGAGAAATATTTAAAAAACATATTTAAAAAATTCTCACAAGAAGATAAGTCGGTTTCGCGTAAGTACGGTGGCACCGGTTTAGGATTGGCTATTACATATGAATTGATACAGCTTATGGGTGGTGTAATTGAAGTTGAGAGCGAAAAAAATTCAGGTACTACTTTTAAAGTAATAACTACGCTTAAAAAAAGTGAAATAAATAAGGTAAATGATAAAAATGAAAGCAATGAAACTATTTCTTTAAATGGCCTTAAAATACTGCTTGTTGAGGATAATGAATTAAACAGGCTCGTTGCTCAAAATACTTTTAAATATTATACTTGTTCTGTTGATGAAGCAGTGAATGGCCTGGAAGCAATTGAAAAATTAAAATTAAATAAATATGATATTATTTTAATGGATATTCAAATGCCTGAAATGGATGGCTTGGAGGCAACTGAAAAAATAAGGACGGAATTGAGAATTGATACACCAATAATTGCTTTAACTGCAAATGCGTTTAAGAGCGAGGTTGAAAAATGTAAATCTGCGGGCATGAACGATTATATTACAAAGCCTTTTGAAGAAGCTGAACTTTTAAAACTCATTTCTAAATATACGAACGCTAACTTTGTTCAAGGGCCAGAAAGTATTGATAGTACTGCAACTTCAGTCACTTTAAAGTCATACGATCTTAATAAATTAAAAGAATTGAGCAGGGGTGATAAAGGATTTATTAAAAAGATGATCTCGCTTTTTGTTGAGCAGGCAAAGATCTCGTTACAACAAATTAACTCGGCTTACGAGGTAAATGATCTCGATACAATGCATAAAATTGCACATAAATTAAAACCAAGTATTGATAATATGGATATTATTTCTTTAAAGAAAGAAATAAGAGAACTTGAAGGTCTCGCTAAAAACAAGATCCCGGAGACTGAACTTACTGCACTTATGCAGCATTTTAATACTCATCTTTCAAAAGTGATTGAAGAATTGCCTTTAGAGCTTATTTAAATTTTAAACAATTTTTAATTATAAAAACCGGAAATTTATTTCCGGTTTTTTGTTTTAGTAAAATGGAAATTTTTCCGTATCGTGGAAAATTTAAAAATGAGTGTCTCTGTAAGGCTTGATATCAGTGATTTTTTATTTTGGCATAGTTATAGCTTATTAGTACTAAACCTATAATTATTATGAAAATAAATAAAAAACTAAAGATCTTTATTGTAGATAACAGTTTATTCTATCTTAACCTATACGAACAAAATTTAAAAAATATTGGTCATACAGATATCAGTACATTTGTAAATGGTACTGATTGTATTAAAGCCTTGTCAGAAAAGCCAGACATTGTTTTCCTGGATAGTAACATTAATAATTCACAAGGCTCAGACCTTCTAAAAAGAATAAAACTGTTTAACCCGGGAATTTTTGTGGTAATGGTAATTGATCCTGAAGGTATAAGAACTACAATAAATAGTACTAATGTTGGTATCGCTGATTATATTATCAAGGGGCAAGATGAGATAGAAAAGGCGAATCTTATCCTTTTGAAATTGGAAGATCGTAAATCCACCTATAAAAAAAACGCGAAGGATCTTTGCGGTTTAATTTCCAAAAACCGGAAAATCCTTCCGTGACATGGAATATTTAGAAATCAAAATTTCGTGAAACCATTGATAATAAAGGAGTTTGGCTCGTGGCACAGTATATGCTTTAGTATATACAGATAACACAAACAGCCATGAAAACTTCAACTACACTAAAAATCATCATCATCACCATCTTAGTAGTATTAAGTAATGTTTCATTTGGCCAAAACAATAACGATTCTAAAGAAACTAAAAAAACTGAAACTGAACAAAGCGATGTTGTACGTAGCAAAAGAGGTCCTCAACCAACAATGACTGTTACAACTGAAAGCAAATCATTTTTAGTTTAATTCTTATCCAAAAAGACACAAAGTTTCACTGAGGTTTGTCATCCCGAAGAATGCGGGATCTACGAATCTCTTCCCCCATCATTCAAGAAATAAAAAAGAGCTCAAACTCCCGATAGCTATTGGGAGGCTAAATTCCCGGCACTCGGTTTTTGCATGAGGGAGAGAAAGCCCGACTCGAAGGGGCATGCCCAAAATCCAAAAAAATTAATGATGAGTTTTAATTTATTTTTCAGCAAGGATATTTTGTTTTACTGCTATATGTAACGCATGTCATGGTTGAGACACTTATAAATATTTAAATATCCTTATCTTAGCGTTCCAAAAAAGCGCATAATTGTCTTTCGATCCCTTTAAAATAGATCTTCCTGTAACTGAAATTATAAATTTTGTGCGCGAACAATTAGCCGCACAAAATACACTTATCGTTAATGCCCCTCCGGGAGCCGGTAAAAGTACCTTATTGCCTTTAGCTTTATTAGACCAGGAATGGCTAGGTAATAAAAAAATAATTATGCTTGAACCACGTCGTTTGGCTGCAAGAACAATTGCAGCACGAATGGCCTCTTTGCTGGGGGATGATGTTGGCCAAACCGCCGGTTACCGTGTGCGTTTTGATAATAAGGTAAGTGCTAAAACTAAAATTGAAGTAGTTACCGAAGGAATTTTAACACGAATGCTTCATTCAGATAATGCATTGGAAGAGGTCGGTCTTGTTATTTTTGATGAGTTCCATGAACGTAGCCTGCATGCCGATCTTGCATTGGCATTATGTCGCGAAGCACAGCAGGTATTAAGGCCCGATCTGCGTATTGTGATCATGAGTGCTACTTTAAATATGCCGCAGTTAAAAGCCTTATTAAAGGCGCCTGTTGCTATTAGTGAAGGAAAACAATTTCCGGTTGAAATTATTTATAATGGCGATGCGGATGAAACATTGTTGCCGGAACTAACAGCGCGAACCGTTATGAAGGCTGTTAAAGAAAACGATGGAGATGTTTTGGTATTTCTTCCGGGAGAAGGTGAAATAAAAAAATGTGAAGAATTATTAAGAGGAGCTTTACCTGAATTTTCAATCCATCCTTTATATGGTCAGTTGCCACAGCAAGAGCAATTTTTCGCTATTATGCCAAATAAATTTGGTAAACGTAAAATTGTTTTGGCAACGTCTATTGCTGAAACAAGTTTAACTATTGAAGGAATAAAAATTGTTGTTGATACAGGCTTTGGCCGTAGTTCAAGATTTGATACACGTTCCGGTTTATCTAAATTAGAAACGTTAAGGATCTCAAAAGATTCTGCCGATCAACGGGCAGGCCGTGCCGGAAGGCTTAGCAGTGGTGTATGTTATCGTATGTGGACAAAAGCCACGCACGAACGTTTAGCTGAACATCGTATTCCGGAAATAATGGAAGCGGATCTTGCATCACTTGTTTTAGATATGGCAAGTTGGGGGGTTAGTAATATTTTAGATCTAACCTGGTTAACGCCCCCCCCAAAAGCAGCTATTGCACAAGCAACAGAAATATTACATCAATTAAATGCTTTAGAAAACAATAAGATAACTGAACATGGTAAACAGGTTCACCGTTTAGCTTGTCACCCACGTATAGCTCATATGTTGTTAATGGCAAAAGAAATTAAAGACAAGCAATTAGGAACAGACCTTGCCGCTGTTTTAGAAGAAAGAGATCCGTTGCCAAGAGAAACAGGTATTGATATTAATCTACGTGTTGAAGCATTACGCAGGGCACGCGTGAATAACGGCGGTGGCAACCGTTTTGGAAGAATAGAAAAAGTTGCGTCGTCTTATCGCAAGATGTTAGAGATAGATGCAGATAATGGGCCGGTGGATGTTTTTGAAACCGGGTTATTGTTAGCTTATGCATATCCTGAACGTATTGCCTTTGCAAGACCGGGTAATAATGCACAGTTCCAGCTGGCAAATGGAAAATATGCCATGGCAAGCCATAAAGATGATTTGGCGCATGAACCCTGGCTGGCAGTTGCACACATGGATCTGCGCGATGGCCTGGGTAAAATATTTTTAGCAGCCCCATTAAATCCAAAAAACCTTTTGCCGATGGTAAAAGAGCAAACTGTTATAAATTGGGATACACGTAAAGGTGGCATTATTGCAACCAAAGAATTAAAAATTGGTAGCCTTGTTTTACAAAGTAAACCTCTAACAAATCCAAACGAAGAGCAAATTGCTATTGCCATTTCGAATGCGATAAAAAATGAAGGTGAAAATCTTTTAGATTTTGATGAGAAGATGGTGCAATTGCAAAATCGCATCATGAGTTTGAGAATATGGAATGCGGAAGAGAATTGGCCGGATGTAAGCACCGCTGTTTTATTAGCTACCAATGAAAAATGGTTAGCACCTTATTTAAAGAATATAAAAAAACCTGACGATCTTAAAAAAATAAATTTGAGCGATGTCTTATTTCATTCTTTAGATTGGGAAAAACAACAGGCGTTAAATACTTTAGCGCCTCAAAAATTAGAAGTACCGAGTGGATCTGAAATTAAGATAGAATATTTTATAAATGCTGCTGTGCCTGTGCTATCTGTTCGCCTGCAGGAAGTATTTGGATTGAGTGATACACCAACTGTAAATAATGGCAAAACAAAAGTGGTAATGCATTTGCTTTCACCTGGATATAAACCTGTGCAGGTTACATCTGATCTTAAAAGCTTTTGGAATAATTTATATTTTGAAGTGAAGAAAGAGTTGCAGCGCCGTTACCCTAAACATGCCTGGCCCGAAGATCCCTGGACAGCACCTGCTGTTGCGAAAGGCAGAAGTTATAAAAAATAAAAGCACTAGTATATACAGTGCTTTTATTTTGAGAGATCTTATTTAATGTTTATGAGTTTAAATTGTTTAGTAGTTCCTGTGCTTGTAATTATTTTGCAAAGGTAAATGCCTGCAGGTATATTTATGTTCTCAAAAGTGATGTTTGTTTTTTCGGGATCAAGTGCAGAAGAAATTATTTCTTTTCCTGAAGCCAATTCGTAGATCTTTAATGAGCCTGTATTTCCCTGAGGTAAAATATAATTTACAGTTAACTCATTGTTAAACGGATTTGGGTAAGCATTAAAATTTATATCATTGCTTTCGTCATTAATGCTGTTTGCAAGCCTTCCGTCATTATTGCCGCCACCGATGCATGAAGTGCAAAAGCTCCCGGTATAAGTTGTAATTGCGGGAACAGAATTAGCAATATTGTCAGAAACATTATATCTGTATCTTTTCATTAAAACCCCACAGGCATCTAATTGATAAAGTATAGTTTCTTCAGCATTAATGTTATCATAAATATTTGTTGCGTTTGCGCCAAAGTTTACATTTGCTTTAACTGTACCTGACGCAGGTGTAGTTGTTCCTAAATTAATGCCAATTGAAGTACCGGCACCTGTATTTTGGTTTAACACCATAATAAAAAATCCGTCGCAATTTTTTGATCCAAAAACTTTTACATTACTGTTAGTGAAATTACTACCCATCATAAAATCTCCATTTAGTTTTGAAACAAGGCTCATGTGATGATAGGTTGAGCGTTTAGTGTTGCCGGCGCCACAGCTGCTGATATACCCTTTACCTCCCCAACAATTCCCTTCTTTGGTTGACCAAAGGTTCATGAACTGAACCCATGATTGATTAGATGATGACGTATTCATGGCGTGTGAAAAAACATCTGCAAGCCATTGTCCTGCTAAAAAACTTCTGTTATCTACACCACTTATGATAGTAGAATAGTTTGTACTTTCATCCAAACCGCTATTGTATTCTAAATTAAATTCGGTTATTGCTACTTTAAGATTTGAGATCGAGCGGCCTGTGTTATTATTTGTGATCATATCTACAACCCCTTTTCTGTTTGAAGCTGTAGTTGTAAGATTATGTTTAAAGCCATTGGCAGTATTAGTTGGCTGCGCAATAATATCACCTCTTACTGTTTTTGAAGGGTAATGATGATAAGAAATTATATCTACAAAATATTTATTAATGGCTGGCCCAGAAGTAATCTGTCCCATAACAGAAGCAGGACGCGCAGGGTTACTGATCAAAGCATTCATGATCTTATTTACCGAATAATAAACATCATTTCCAAAGCTGGCGAGTTCAGGGCCAATAATACTAATAGTTGGATCTGCCGTTTTCATTTGTGTTGAAAATGTTTTAATGTAAGTGGCAATGTTTGTTGTATCTGATGTGTTAGACCAGCCATATCCTTTACCAGGCCACGAACAATTTGTTGAGATATCCGGTTCATTCGCAATAACCCAATATTTAATTGGGTTTGTTGGATATTCAACTGTATTAAGTCTCGCCACAAGATTACCGGCAATTAATGCCTGGTTAGCCAACGAAATACCATTTAATGGAGAAGTGGCAGGGCACGATGATAAAGGATTGTAGCCTACCTGGATAATTGGTTCAAGTCCGTTTAAACGCAGCTGATCAATAAGGGTTTTTAATTTTGCTACCTGCGTACTGCTTGTAAAAGTGTAAGATGGAGACCACGAATAAAGCGGATAAAAATTAGGTTCAATGCCTCCTATACGAACGTATGTGGCGCCGCTTGCAGCAACCATTGGCCATAAATAATTTTGATTTGCAGGATTAGTTTGATCTACCCACCAGGCGTTTTGTCCGAAAACACTAGAGTTAATTGCAACTTGTGATGTGAGTGTAAATGTTTGTATACAAAAGAATATACAAGCAAAATAAAAGAGATTTTTTTTCATTGGTAAAAATTTTAAATTGTAAATAAATAAAAGAACGCGCACGCAGGAATGTTCACAGATATTTATGTGCCAGTGATCTTATAAAAGGTGAAGTGAAGAAGAATTGATGTGAATAGTATAAATAAGTACGGCGATTTTTTTTACATAGAAAAAATACTTAGGAAATCGATACCCAATTTAATTTTTATGGCCCCAATAATAAAAATCAGGTCACTTTAAATTCATTTGATTAAAATGATAAAGCTCTTCTTCAGCATCTAAGATCTCCTGGCTAAGTTTTTCTTCGTAAAATTTATTTATGATCAACATAGCATGAAAAATACCCGGAAGGATAAATAACGCTGTAAGAAAAATATTTAAAATGAATGCGCCGTTCCTACCTGTAGATAGTACTGCAATTGGCGGTAGTAGTACACACAAAAAATACCTCATGTTTATTTGGTTAAATGTTAGTGAAAGATAATTCATTTTCAATCACTTTGTCAATAGGTAATTTTACCTATTTTAAAGTAGGTATATTTACCTATATTAATTAAAAAAGTTATTGTTATAACTCATGATATCCCTGTTCCAGCTCACCTTTTCTGAATCTGTTCACTAATTGATGCGCAAGTCGTGTAGGTTCGGGTAAACGGTATTTACCAGTAAATTTTTGTACCATGTTAAGGCAATTTTGCATTCCTATTAAATGTCCTGGTGAAATAAATACGGGTGCAGTTTTATCTTTACTTCTGAAAGCAAAACCTATTTGTTCGCCTTTATCAATAATAGAACTGAACGATCCCCTGTGTAAAGCAGGTTCTTCAAATTTGCCACAAAGAATGTTCTTGGCACAACCCATAGTTGCCTGACCTGTTAGGACTCCAAAGTGAGTGGCAATACCCATACGGCGGGGATGGGCAATTCCATGCCCGTCAACTACCAAAACGTTAGGTTTTTTAAACATTTGTTCCCAGGCGCTAACAAGTGCGGGTACTTCGCGAAAAGCCAGGTAACCGGGCACATATGGAAAATGCGTTTCGCTTTTTATAAGAGAGTAAGCCACAGGTTGTAATTGTGGAAAGGATAAAAGAATAATACCAGCATAAATTGTAGTACTGTAAAGATTTAGCGAAATATCGGCACCCGCAATTGTTGTTACAGGTATTAAGCGTTCCTCGGTGTCGATCTTCTCCCGTAATTCATTTTGAATTTTAGTAGCTTCAGGAATCTTAAGTCCATCATATAATTGTATAGCAGGTAAATTCATTCTAAAAAAACAACATTTACACCGGATATTTGTTTTGCAGTTAAAAGTAAAGAATACGTTACCCGATAAAATAAGACAGATAAAATTAAATAATATGAAGCAAAGTGCCGGAATTTTAGTGTACCGTATAAAAAATAAAAGCCTGGAAATTTTACTTGTTCATCCTGGCGGACCTTTTTGGGTAAAGAAAGATATTGGAGCGTGGACCATTCCTAAAGGTGAACCCGGTGAAGCAGAAGACCTTTTAATAACCGCTAAAAGAGAATTTGTTGAAGAGACGGGTAAGGAAATAACGGGATCTTTTATTGAATTAAAACCCATAAAACAAAAAAGTGGAAAATTAATTTTTGCTTGGGCCATAGAAAGTGAATTTAATGTTTCAGAACTTAAAAGCAATATGTTTGAAATAGAATGGCCACCGGGTTCGGCTAAAAAGAAAAGTTTTCCGGAAATAGATAAAGCTGAATGGTTTAATAAAGAAAAGGCATTGATAAAAATAAATTCCGGACAACAGGGCCTGATCAATGAATTGGAAGAGATCCTGAAACAAAATAAAACTTTATAGTTTTGCAGCGTATTTTTCTTTTACATATTTATTTATATAGGTGGTAAGTCCTTTACCTCGTGCAGCAAGCTTTTTCATTTTATCAATATGTTGTTTGCCTGCACTTACATACGAATACACATAACTTTCACCATCCCTGAACACGATTTTTATAAAATCCTTACCGGAACTATATGAAATAATTCCTGAATTTTTAGAAATGTTTTTGTAAAGTGGCATTTTTCAGTGTATAAAAAGCCGGACTTAGCCGGCTTTAGATTTATTTTTAATATGTTTATTTTTTCGCGAGTTTAATTTCCATATTCTTAAACTCTTTGCCATTTTGTTTACAATACATTTCCATAATTTGATTTTTATCATCTATCATTTTATACACCTGGCGCATTTCTGTATCTTTTCCTGTTGCGGGGTTTGTCATTTTACCTTTAAGCGTTATCGTTCTTGTATTTTCATCATAAGGCCCTTCCATATACACCACGCCGGTTCCCATATTATCTACCCATGTAGTTATAAATATTTTTTTAGCATTGTCGTAAGCCATTAAACTGCGACCTTCAAAATCCATTCCCATCATTTTACCTTTATAAACCGATTCCTGGTAACGGCCACCTAAAATCATTTTGCTTTCGGCAGTTATTTCTGTAGCGGGTGTTGCCGGTGCATCTGGTGCCATCCACGATGTGGTTTCACCTTTCCATTTGCCGTTTTGTTCGGTCAGCCATTGGTGCTTTTCACCAGGAGTCATAAAGCTTTCCCAATAGCCGAAGCATTAAAAATAAGCGAGAATACTGTTCAGTTTCATAAAAAAAACATTTATAACAAAACCAATTGCGAAACTTTGGTTGGCCTGGTTAAATACGCCATACGAACAGGCATCGTTATTCCTTAAAATTTAAATACCATCTAATAGTATCGCCTCTTTTAATAATTTTTTAATTGCGGCTTCATCTATTTCTTCGGCCGACTGAAATATTTTATAGTACACCTGTTTATTAGTACCGTGTATAAGGTAATTATCTTCATCCTTTAATTTGTAACCGTAACAAAATCCTAACAATACACCTTTCTTAATTCCTCCGCGGGGCACACTCGCTGGCCATATAAGGCAAATTCTTTTGCTGCCGTAAAAATAGGGCACGTTATACGCTAATTTTTCTTTACAGCTTTGAGGTAATGTTTCAAGAATGATCTGTCTTAATACATCCACAATTATTTTTTCGTTCCCGGGTAGAAGATCAAAAAAATGTGTGAATGAATTTATTTTTTGAAGATGTTTCATTTTACGCTGAGCATTTGTAAAAATAAAAAAAGCAGGAAATTATCCTGCTTTTTTATTTTAAACGGTAAAAAAAAGTTAATGTTTAATTATTTTTTTAACAATGGTCGTTCTTTCATTGGTTATTTTTACAAAGTACATGCCTTGCGAAAGAGGTGAAATATCAAGATTTGTATTTTCTGAATCTATTTTTAATTCCAGACATACTTGTCCTTTAGAATTTATTACCTGTAATTTTGAAGGAGAGTACTCTTTTAAACGAATAGTTATATCTGTAGTTGCGGGATCAGGGAAAATAGTTAAGTCATTGTTTACTGAGTAATCGTGAAGGCCGGAAGCAGGCGTATTCCATTTTGCAATGTAATTAGCGCTGTTGCCACCAGCTGTTGTAAAATTTCCTCCAATATATAGATCACTGTTGTAAACGCAAAGCGACCATCCATAGCTATCAACACCACTTGTTAGAGTGCTCCATGTGCTACCATTCCATCTTGCCACTCTGCTTGCAGGATTTCCCCCGGCTGTAGTAAAAAGACCTGCGGTATACAGCTCGCCGTTATAAGTCGTTAAAGCATAAGAGCCCGCAAGGCCACTTAAACCCGCGCCTAAAGCCGACCATGCAGAACCATTCCACTTGGCAACTCTGCTTGCAGGATTTCCTCCGGCAGTAGTAAAGTTTCCGCCAACATGTAAGTCGCCGCCATAAACAGCCATAGATAATACACCACCGCTTCCGCCTGTAGTACCTGAACCTAAAGCTGCCCACGCTGTGCCATTCCATTTGGCAATGCTTGCAGCACCTGTAGCACCAATTGTACTAAAACCACCACCAACGTATAGTTCATTATTATGCACCAGTAAAGACACAACTGAATTATTTGCATTTCCTGCTCCAACTGCCGACCATGCACTACCATTCCATTTCGAAATATTTGAGTGTGCGTTTCCACCAGCAGTGGTATAATTACCGCCAACGTATAATTCATTGTTGTAAACAGCCATTACATATACATCTCCATTTGTGCCGTTTGTTAATGGCATCCATGCAGTGCCATTCCATTTTGCAATATTAGCTGCTGCATTGCCGCCTGCCAGGCTAAAAGAACCGCCAGCATATAACTCGTTATTATAAACGGCTAAAGCATACACACAAGCACCACTTATACCTGAACCAATTGCCGACCATGAAGTACCATTCCATTTGGCAATATGACTTGCAGCATTACCACCTGCTGTGGTAAATGTGCCGCCAGCATATAACTCGCCATTATGCACCACAGTTGCATTTACATCGCCGCTCATGCCTGTGCCAACGGTTGACCATGTTTGCGCATTTACATTTGCTTTGGTAAAAAGTAACGCTGAGACAACAAAAAAAGTTTTAAAGTAATTTTTTTTCATATAGATTTAGTTTTTAGATGAATACAAATTTCAATCATTTCAAAAACTGAACCAATACCTATTGCTGGGTATATTTACTACGTACCACTCGGTATATATATTATAAAAATTTAAACAATGAACAATAAGTTTTTGCTGGAAATTTATTTTACGGTTTTTGCTTTAAGGTCCATGTAATTTTTTTTCTGTTTTACGTCCAGTTTTTCAATGGCGTAACGTAACATAGTGCGGGGCATAACAGCCGCATATTTATTTAAAAAATCAAGCAATTGTTCTTCATCTTTTTTTCCTGCTTCACGGATCCATCCACCTGCAGCTTTGTGTATAAGATCGTGTTTATCTTTTACAAGCAATTCTGCTATTTTAAATGTGTCGTCAACATCATTTTGTCTTATAAAAAAATAAGTGGCAGTAATGGCTGTCCGTCTTTCCCAAACATTTTTGGATGTCGCCAATTTGTATAAAATGTGGCGTGGCTTATCGTTTAAATAACCGCCCACTACATAAGGTGCCGATCTGTCAACAAGATCCCAGTTATTAATATACTTATGTTGTTTTATATAAAGATCAAATAATTCCTTTTTCCTTTCTTCGCTTATTTTTTTATTTCTTGCCTGAAAATCCATAATGCTTACAGCACCAACCCTTACCTCATGAATAGGATCTTTTAAAAGCGTGGATATTTCTTTTAAAGGCATTTCCGTAAATTCTTTAGCAAGAGAAAAGATCCTGCCCATGGACACGCCAATAAATTTTGTGTTCTCAGCGTATTGGCCGATGCCGGTTTTAAAATAGGCTTCTATCTTTTTTTTCTCAGCAACAGATTGTAAGGCTTTTAATTTTTTTACAAATTGTGTTGCGGTTAATTGGGGATCTGAAGCTATTTTTGCCATATGTTATTTCGCTTATGCAAATATGCATCAGAAAAATGGAAATGAAAAAAAGCAGGGATAGTTTCCTTCTTTTTAGATAAGAGTTTTCGTCTTAATTATTTAATAGTCGAATTTTCATATGAATAGTTTAACATCCACTGTATACCAAATTTATCCTGGCACATACCGCAGTACGCTCCCCAAAATGTTTTGTTCACTGGCATCTCAACTTTTCCGCCAAGTGATAATGCATTAAATAATTTATCGGTTTCGGCTTCACTCTCAGTATGAATACAAACGTGTGCATTATTACCAAGTATTAATTTTTGGCCCATTGATTCAAGAATATCAGTTGCCATAAACGTTAAACCTTTTGTTGTGGTTAAAGTTATATGCATAAATTTTTCCTGGTCTTCAGGTGCCATTTGTTCACAGCAAGGCATACCTTTAAATTGTTGGTGTGAAGTAAACTCTCCGCCAAAAACAGATTTATAAAAATTCATGGCATCGCCTGTATTGCCATTAAAGTTGAAATAGGGATTCATTTTTATCATAACGTGGTTTTTTAATTGATATCACAAAGTTATGTGCAATATGTGTAATGAAGGATGTGTAAATGCGACATTATTAGGTGGGTGATTGCGACAATTACTTTTTTTATATTTGTAGCATGATCACTATCTCCATATTAGCTTTAAAGCATGCTGTAATGGCATCCATATCCGATTCAGCTTACGTATTTAATAAGGTGAATGAATTTTTAAAAGAGGCAGGTAAAGCACCTTTATTTAAGATACAATTAGTTGGCTTTACTGAGGAAGTAAAGCTTGATAATGGGTTGTTTACTATTAAGGCGGATCTTGTTTTTGAGAAAGTAAAAAAAACCGATCTCATTATCATTCCTTCATTAAAAGGTCATATAAATACTGTTACTTATTTAAATAAAGATTGTTGTGTATGGCTTTCTGATCAATACAAAAAAGGTGCAGAAGTGGCAAGTCTTTGCACCGGCGCTTTTTTAATGGCGTTTTCAGGGATCTTAAAGAACAAACAATGTACTACGCATTGGGCTTATGCGAATGAGTTCAGGTACTATTACCCATGGGTGGTATTGGTAGATGAAAAAATGATCACCGATCAGGATGGTTTATATTCAAGCGGTGGTAGTAATGCCTATTGGAATTTATTGATACATCTTGTTGAAAAATTTACTGATAGAACCATTGCAATACGAACAGCAAAATTTTTTGTGATCGATCTTGATAAAAATGATCAGTCACCTTTTATTATTTTCCGGGGACAAAAAGATCATAAGGATGAAGTTATTTTAAAAGCACAAAAATTCTTGGAACAGAATTATCTTAAAAAATTAACAGTAGATCAGATTGCGGATAAATTTAATTTAACACGCCGTACTTTTGAACGGAGATTTAAAAAAGCAACTCGAAATACAGCTGCAGAATACATACAACGTGTAAAAATTGAAGCGGCAAAAAAACAATTAGAACTTGGCAGAAGATCGATCAACGAGATAATGTACGACGTTGGTTATATGGATATACAAGCCTTTAGAGAAGTATTTAAAAGAATAACAGGTGTAACGCCTTTTGATTATCGCAATAAATATAATACAAGCAAGGCGGGCTTATCGTAAGTTCACGGCTTGCCCCACAACTCATTTCTTTTTACTAATATCACACAGCATATCAGAATGAATGTTTAATCCAATATTAGTAATATTATAAACATGCTCGCTTGCTACAATATAAACGATCTCGCAAATTTCACGTTCAGAATAATGAGCCAATAAATTTTTAAATGTATCAGGCTCTACTTTTTTATCCCGTGTAAGCTCTGTAACATACTCCAACATGGCTTTTTCTGCCTTGTTAAAAAGGTTGCTGTTCTTATAATTTTCAAGAGCATTAAATTTGGCTTCATTCATTGAATTTTTTATAGAAAAATATCTGCCAATATCTACACAAAAAAGACAAATATTTATCCTTGCTACATGTTCCCTCACAAGCATAACACTTTCAGGGTTTAAAATAAGTTTTTTGTCAAGTTGACCGATCTTGCCGTAAAACATTCCAAATGCCGTTGGTAGTCTGGCTGAGTGAACTTTTAAAGGTGTAAGCACTTTGCCAAATTGTTTTTTAGTGAAATAATAAACCATTTTCATGGTTAATCCGCTTGGTTTTTCGATAGGTGTTAAAAATGTTTCCATAGTTTCTGTTTTAAGTATATCCCAATAACGACCAGTATCTGCAAATTGGACAAAAAAGGATTTTTTAATCGTTAATATTAAACGGGCATTGTTGATATACTTTTAAGGCAGGCAAAAATTTTAAGCATATTTTGCATAATATTACTGGTAAAACACAAATAATGAGAGCAATACGATCATTCCTATTTATATTTTTAAGTGCGTTAAGCATGCAAATGGTTAGCCAGGCACCTGTTTTTGAAGACCTTATATTTGAAAGCGATTCAATTAACACGCCTTATAAACCCGTGGGTAAGAATTATGCTTTTTTAAAATCAAAGCGTGGTACCGAAGGAATGGCTAAAACATCCCGTGCTGATTCTATTCTTGCACTTAATTTACCAATAAATGATATTGTACTTGTATTTTCAGAGCTTAATCCTTCTGCAATCAATAACCGTATAGAAGCTAACCAGGAACGCTGGGAAAATCTTTTAAGAACCTACCCGCAATTTTTTCAATTCAGTACAAATTATAAAGAAATGTGCCAATGCAAAAATGGTGGCGATGCAGAGGTGTTTAAAGAGGGCCAGGGATTTTATGTTTATTTTGCAAGCGCTGAGCTGCCAAAAGAAGTGGAAAAACAACCCGTAGCTAAAATAACTACAGAAGAAAAGCAACAGGAGACTAAAACAAAAACAGAAAAACCGAAAGTAAAAGAGGAGAAAGAACCAAAAGAACTTGCTGTTACAAAAACTAAAGAACCGAAAGAGACGAAAGAACCTGAAAAGGAAAAAGAGAAAGTAGTTAAGGAGAAATCGAAGAAAGAAAAAGAGAAGGAAAAAGACGAAGAAAATGAACCTGCAGAAGCTGGTGTAGAAGGAGCAGAGCAAACGCTTGCGGTTGATATGAGCAAAGAAGCTCCTAAAAAAAGAACCGGTTACACTAAACCTAAACGTTCAAAAGATCTTAAAGCTTGCCGCCCACCTTGTTATGAAGGAGGAGACGAAGACCTGAATGTATTTTTTAGAGATAATATTATTTTAACCAAAAAACAAAAACGCCAGGTAAAAGCATCTGTTTCAATTGTAAAGCTTCAGTTAAATTTTGATGGCTCTATTAAGAAAGCTTTGGTTAATGGTACAAATCCTGTTTTAAATGAAATGGTAACTGGTGCTATAAAAAACATGGACCTCTGGAATCCAATGGTAAAAGGTGGTGTAACTGTAAAATCAGAAGTAAAATTGACCTTAAAATATGATAAGTCAACGAAATCAATAAGGCCTTTTGAAACGATGATCACACCACGTCCTAATCCAAAATGTACCGAATGCAAAAGTGATGCAGATATTTTTGGAAAGGAATAATAAACTAATTTAATTAACCTGTTCGAAAAAAAAAATCCCGCAATGTACTGCGGGATTTTTTTTATACAATTAAAATTTAATTAGAGGTCAGATCCGAAATTCTGAACGGCCCCCCGGGAAGAAGAGAGAACGCGCCTGGTACATAAGCTGAACTAATGGATTTATGATTATCGGTAGGGGTAATTACTTCCCATCCATAAGTATCGCAGTATTGCATACCACCATTACCGGTTCCAAAATCAGTACTAAATAACGGTGCTGTTATTGCAGGTGCAGCAGGATTGTATGAATAAAAATTATCCGCAGCAGCTGTAGCATCGCTTATACAATAGCTTAATAAACCATTATAGTTACATAATCCTGCTAATTTTGATCCGGCCGGAATAACAGGAGTAAGATTTACAGTGGTTGTACCTGCCATAGGAGCGATCCTTACTATTTTACTATTTTGAAGTATACCATAAAGCTTTGAATCGTATTCATTAAATTCTATATCTGTAATGCCCCCACATGTTACTATGGTAGGAGCATTGTATGGCGCACCAAATGCATAAATAAGAAGTTTATTTGCGTAATTTGAAGTCCCACTCGTAGATACTATAATACTGTTTGTAGTATTTGTAATAAATGCTATGCCGGTTACCTCTGTAACAGTGGTTCCACCAACACATAAAGCAGTAGGTGTACCCGGTGTTAATGCAGCGGGAGCTGCTAATGGGTAAAGAAATGCTTGCGAACTGGCATCGTGGCCAACTGCGTATAATTGCTTACCTGCTATCCACATCCTTGCTGATGAATTATTTGAATTATCAGCCCCTGTTTGCGACACAGCGTTTGGAGCTGATATTGTGTTTTTCTTACAGCTTTGTATTCCCAAAACTAACGAGCCGCATAAAAGAGCTCCATAAATAATTTTAATTTTTTTCATGATAGATTGTATTAAGTGTTGCTTACTCTGTTAAGGTTTTCAGCTTCTCCTGCAATGTTGGTATTTACCAACGCTGCTTTGTAAAATAACAGTAAAGCAGTTTTAACTTCAACCACTAATCAATAAATGCTTCTTTTAAACCAATAGATGGTCAGTTTTGGAAATAGATGGCAAATTTATTTTGTTAAATTTTTATATCGAATAGGCTCAGTAATAAACCCCCGTAATGAGCGGGCTGATCTTTTATTTCTTTAAGGTGTTGCTGGCCAATATAATTAAAGCCGCAGCTGATATAATAATTTCTTAGTGTTTCGTTATTACCCCATGTATCCATTCGCACATACTTTTTATGGTTTTCTTTTGCATGTGCAATAGCCCAGGTTTTTATAAGTTTCATAATTCCCTTGCCTTTAAATTCAGGATTTATGGCAATGCGGTGAAGATAAACAGAAGGATCGTTATTCTTTTCAAGCCATATCAGAGGGTCGCTATACATTACCGAAAAAATGCAAACCATGATTTCTCCATCCAGGATCTTCCAATGCCGTTTTTCCCTTATCTCATTTTTAATAAGCTCTTCACTAAACTGCGGCCATAACTCATAACCATTCTTTTTTTGATACGCAATAGCACTTTCAAATAAATAAAAAGTAAAATCAAGATCGTTTACCGAAGTGTTTACAATTTTTAATTTTTCAAAAGAGACCTCATTACTCATAAAACAAAAATAATCAATAACACGCTTTAAAAAAAGACTCAATAAATGAACTTCCTATAAATACAAGTGTATAAGCTGTTAACACAATTTAATCGTTAAGCGCATTTTTAAGCATCTGGTAATAAAAAAATAATTAGCTTTAAAAATCCTCAAATTTGTATGTATAAAACAAAAGTAGTTTAAATGTTTCTATTGCAGCGAATGATGTTTTTTTTACCGAACAATTCAGGCAAAAATCAGATTTTCAAAATCAAAAATGGACACTATCAGAAGCACACGATTCACAAAGAGTAAATGTAAGTTTAAGTTATAATTTTGGAAAAATAAAAGCACAACAGCGTGATACAAAAGAAAATGATGAAGAAAAAAGAAGGTTAAATCATTAGATTCTTATCAGCATTTTATTATTTTTGTCACTGCAAAATGGCTCTAATTATCAAAAAATCCCGGCTTCCGGGTGCCGGAAAGGGTTTATTTACAACAAAAGCTATCCGAAAGGAAAGCAAAATCATTGAGTATCGTGGAGAGATCATAGGATATAACGAATACCGCCGTCGTGCAAGGAATGAAGAAGATCAGTATCTTTTTTATCTAAGAAAGGATTTATGCATCGATGCAAAATACACGTTACAATATAAAGCGCGTTATGCTAACGATGCTTTAGGTATTACCCGGCTTAAAGGTATTCGTAATAATAGTGATTATGTGATCTTCGACGATAAATGTTTTATCGTAGCTTCACGCAATATTAAAAAAGGTGAAGAGATCTTTGTTAATTATACTAAGTCCTATTGGGATTATATGCGTAAACGCATGAAGAAAAAACAGCGGGTTTAATTATTCTGTTTTTTTAAAATAAATTCTACCCTTCGGTTACTTTTTCTTCCCGCTTCGGTTTCATTTGTTTCAATTGGTTTTGAGCTTCCAAAACCTTCATAAATAATATTAGGGGCCTTAACGCCTTTTTTTATAAGATAATCAGCTACAGCTTTTGCGCGGTTATATGACAGTTCTTTGTTTTTGTTTTCGTCACCAGCATTATCTGTGTGTCCATAAATTTCAATAGTCATTTTTTTGTCTGCTTTTAAGTAAGCGGCAACAATGTTCAGTTCAGGATAAGAGACAGGAGAAAGTAATGCTTCACCTGTTTGAAAAAGTAATTTATTAAAGACCAATACTTCTCCCGAAGAAATAGGGCTAATAGTATCCGGCAATACAACTTCTGTCTCAACCGAATCTGCTTTCATATTTGCGAAATAAGGATTTTCAGGACCTTGTGCTGTATCTATCTTTTCAGGAATAAATTCGTGTATGCTTATATCATCAAAATAATAATAAGCATCGCGCTGTATTCTTTTATAAATAGGTGAGCTAATCTCAGGGGGAACGGTGTTACCTGTTTTCCATAGACGTTTAATTGCAAAGCTTCCAATGATCAACGTATTTTCACCACCTTTTGCTTTGTAATGAACACTAATCTCGTGCCATTCTTCCACATCCATACCAACTTCATCTTCAATAGGGATATAAGTTGGGCGAAGTTCAGTGATCTCCTCTGAATGTTCGAACTTTACTTTATTATTAAGAAAACAAACGCCAATTTTATCAATAGCTAAAGGAGAATAATCAGAGAGGCTTACATACATAGTGAGTACATATTCTTTGTTTTTTTGAAGTGAAGAAGTAAGTGAAGTTTGTAAATACTCCCTGTAATAACCATGCGAAACAGCAAATACGCCGGCATAACATTTACCCGAATTTGCTTCCTGAACACCCATTGAGTTTTTAGGAACATTTACGCGCGATAGCTTTTCCTGTTTTTTATCGCATTTACAAAAAAGATCGGTTGTGCCGCGGGTGGGGGAGTTCCAGGATGTTGAATAATCAATAGCAGAATATTCTAACGGAATAGCTTTATTATATTCAAAGCTTGAATCGGCAATAAGATTTTGAGCCAATGAAAATTGGATGCCTGCAAGAAGAAAAATAAATAATATAGAAATTCTCATTTCAGTCATTCAAAGCCTGAATGCTATATTACAAAATTTCTTTGGAGTAATTTGTCTCCCCGGTAAAAATTCTTATAAATTCAATTCTAAATGTACCAGAGGCATGTTTATTTAGCGATGATCAGTTTTTTTGAAATAATTCCTTGTGAATTACTGAATACAATAAAATAAATTCCGTTTTGCAGATGTTCTGTATTGACCGAAGTGTTATTGTCTTCCCTGATAATTTCTTTTCCAATAGTATTGTAAACGCTGATAGTAAAATATTTTTTATCAGTGATAATTGAAACCGAATTGCTTGCCGGATTAGGATAGAGCGCAAATAAAATTTCCTGATTTTGCAGATCTTTTATTCCCACATCATTAGGTAAAGTACTTGCTTTTAACCAAAGTGAAAAAGAATTATTTGGTTTATTCATGTTTTTAAATCCAACTTTAACGCTACCTGAATCGGCTACATTATCCGTAAAAAAATCGAGGCTCATATGTAAAGTGTCAAAAGCATTTAAGCTAACCTCAATGCTATCATCACTTGTGCTATAGCAAACATCAGCACAAAAAGCAGTTTGCCATCCTGCAGGAAGCGTATTGAGGATCTTTTTTGCTTTGAAAGTAACAACTACCGAAGATGTATTTATCACATCTACATAATCGTAAAGTAATTGTGTTGGGTTGCCGCTAACATTATTGCTTACAACATTTAATGTAAAATTACCAGGAATAGTAGGTGCTTGAACGCAAAGCCCGCTATTTACATTTAAAATGCTGTCGAGATCGCAAAAAATATTATCCGGTGTTTTATGAAACCATCCGTGTTTATTTAAGACTACGCCATTTGTACCAATTAAGTAAGAGTTGTTTGGGGCCGGGCCAAATTTCTTCCACCAATTATTGCAAGGTGCATCAATAAATACGGGCGCGTTTAAATTAACGAAATAGCTCATAGTATCCACTATATCTTTACGTTGAGCATAAGTATCCGGTTGTGGAAATAATACATTTGCTGTTGTATTTTGAGAAGTAACATTTACATATCCAAAATAAACCGAAGTATCAGTAGGGTGCGCTTCGAGTGTATAGATAACGTATACTTTTATATTTGAACTGTAAGTAGTAATTACCTGGTTTATAGTAGCAACCTTTGCTCTAAAAACAGGACATGTTAAGTTTCCCGAAATTAATAGAACAGGTTTACCTGCCAATAACTCTTGTGAAAGTATAAGCGAATCGCCATTAAGGTTATAGAGTTTAAAATCCGGAACTGTATCTCCCTGCTGATATCCGGTAGAGTAAAAGTTTCCTAAATAAAAAGGTTCGTTACAAATTTGAGCAGAGTTCTGCGGTATTGAATTAAGTCCTATAGATGGAAGTAATTGCGAGAAAGAAGTATACCCGGATATGATAAATAAGACTACGTAAAAATAGTTTCTCATGTTTTTGTTTTTAGACTGATGTAAAAGTAAAAGGTTTAACGGCATTATTAAAAATAGGCATTATAATTGATTTCGCCTACAGAAACTACACTGCTTGTTAATATCAAATTTTAGATTGCTTACAAGGTCTAGGGTTTTGATGAGTTCAAAAACTCTTCTATAATTTCCACCGCATAATGCGCTTCCCATTTTCCATTTGTCAATGTGGTTACTTCGCCAAGATACTGTCCGTGCACTCCCGGAAGAATGACAAGATCACTGCTCGAAATTAAACGATGCATTTCCATTGCATGTTCAACAGTTGCAACATCTTTAGTGCCATTCATAATTAATGTTGGTACAGTTATAGATTTTATTTGTGTATCGCTCCAGCCTTTAAAATTTTGCATGCGCTCTACATCACGGTTAAACATTTTTAAAAGGGCGGCCGAATCATTATTTACTTTCAAAAATCCGTCTTTTAAAGCTTGAGGCATGTTCTTTAGATCTGCATTTTTAAAAATATCCCAAAATTGTGGGAACACGGCATTATGTTTACAAAATGTAGAAGAGAGAATTAATTTATTGATCAATTCCGGGTGACGCAAGGCAATTTCGATAGAAGTTTGTCCGCCATTGCTAAATCCTAAAATATCTGCTTTGTTTATTTGTAAATGAGTTAAAAGTGCCGCTACATCATCAGCATCCTGTTCAAACGATAAAGGTTTATCTCTGTCGGCTGTGCGGCCATGCGCCTGCAATTCTACCGCTATTATTTGCCTGTTTTTAGCAAGAAAGGGAATTATTTTTCCATAATTTGTTTCTATTGTTGAACCACCACCATGAATAAGTACCACTGGTTTTCCTTCGCCATAAATTTCGTAATACAACTTAATGCCGTTTAGTTCGGCATAACCATTTTTAAAATTAATGTTTTCTGGCATGTTGGTTTTAATTAAATCGTTAGTATGTAATTGTTTATCCTGTGAAGTTTTATTTTCATCATGGCATGCTGCAACTAACAAAAGTAAAAATACAAAAGAAAGAATTTTTTTTGGTACGGTATTATCATAATGCAAAAATAAAAAAGTCTTTCAAAAATGGAAGCTTTTTGTGCGTTATTTATAATAGACACTTTATTTATTTTGTGCAGTATCAAATTCTTAGCATACATTATTAGCGGCAAGAATAATTACAGTAATATTTGGAGGCGTAAGGTCACTAACCATGACGATCATTGCAGACCTGTTTGCCCCAAAACAACAGAGGTAAATTTTTGCAATTGGAAAGCACTACGTAAGAGCTTGATACTAACTAAATTCGCTTTTTAAATAACTTTGGGTTGGCAGCACTTTTGATGTTTAAATTATATTCTAAAAATATAAACATGTCTAAAGCAGCAACAAAAAATCCGGCACTTAAACCTCTCGAAGTTTTAATTGGCAAGTGGAAAACCGTTGGCAAACATCCAATGCTTCCTGGTGTAGTTTTAAAAGGTAAGGCCTCTTTTAAATGGCACAAAAAAGGTGCCTTTCTTTTAATGCAAACGCATATCGATCATAAAGATTTTCCGGATGGTATTGCTATTTTCGGAACCGATGATTCTGAAAAAGAAATGTCGATGATCTATTTTGATGAACGTAAAGTATCAAGAACCTACACATCTACCCTCAAAAAAAATGTTTGGAAATGGTGGCGAAAAGACAAAAAATTCTCACAGCGTTTTACCGGTAAAATTAAAGATAATGGTAAGACGATCGAATTAAAAGGTGAAATGTCGAAGAATGGAAAGCGCTGGGAAAAAGATCTGGAATTGATCTACACCAGGACCTCCAAATGATCTTCATAAGTTAAATAAGAAAAATAAATTAGTTTATTTTGAACTTATCTCTATAATTAGTAGGCGCAATTCCAACCAGTTTTAAAAAGACCTTTCTAAATGACTTAGGGTCTGAATAGCCCGTTTATGTAACGATCTCTGAAACACTTTGATCTGAGTTTTCAAGTAACTGCTTGGCTTTTTCTACTCTTAAATTTTGTAAATATTCTATCGGAGGTAATCCGGTTGCTTTAATAAAACGCCTCACTAAATTTCTTCGGCTTGCCGGATATTTTCTTGTAACTTCCTCTATTGTTTTTATTGTTGCATAATGGTTTTCCAACTGCTCTTGAATTTGTTTGATCAGATCATCGTTATGCGAATATATTGGACGAAACGTGCTAAAATAACTTTGATCATATCGATCCAGTTCAATTGAATACGCTTTGCTGATCTTTACAGCCATTTCATTACCGCAAAATTTTTGAATTAAAAATACGAGCAAATGAAATGAGGAAATTGCTCCACCGCTTGTATAACAATTCCAATCTACCGTTAATGTTCTTCCGGGTTTTACAAACACTAAGGGATAATCTAAAATAAATTTAGCGCAAACATCTAAATGTGTGGTTGCTAATCTACCATTCAATAAGCCGGTTTCTGCAAATAAAAAGGCTCCTGTACAAAAACTGGCTATTTCAGCGCCATTTTTATACTGATTTTGTAGCCAGGGTATAAGTGATTGATTTTGTTTAATTACAGCTTCTATATTTTCCTTTTTTATAGCGGGTATCAGAACTAAGTTTGATGAAACTTTAGATCGGGTTGATTTAATAAGGTGTCCATAAAACTCAGAACCACTCTCAGCTTGTTGTTCAACACTCTGAATAAGCTGTGTTTTAAAATATACCTCACCATTTCGTTGTATGTAAATGCTGTTAACAGATTCAAGCACTTCTAACAGCGTTGCAACACTTGATAATTGATAATGGCTTGGCAATACAATAGAGACGATCACATTGCAAATTTACTTAAAAATAGCATCTGTCCTAAATGACCCTAATTATGTCTTTTTAATCATTTCACCCACCAATAAACTAACGTAGTTTTGTAACAAATTATCAATCATGTCAGGAGAAAAAAACGATACTACGAACAAAGAAGCTATTAAAATAAAAATAGATTCTTTTTTTACTGCATTAAGTGCAAAGGATATAAAACAAATGATGTTGCATTATGCTGACGATGCAGTTGTGTTTGATGTTAAACCGCCTTTTCAAACAAAAGGTGCAATGGCATGGAAGCATGTCTGGGAGGCATCTCTACCGTTTTTTCCTGAAAATTTTACAGTGGAGATTAAAGATCTTGTAATTCATACAGATGGAAATATTGGGTTCGCCTTTTATCTTTTTAAATTAATTGGTTCAGAAAATGACCATCCGGCCATGCAAACATGGATGAGAACAACAACAGGGTTTAAATTGCAGAATGGAAAATGGAAAATTGTACACGACCACGCATCACTTCCTTTTAGTCCTCAAAACAATCAGGCCGTATTTAGTTTAGAAGCATAATTTAAAATGTAGTAATATGAAAAAAACAATTTGGAAAAGTATAGGCGCCATTTTAACCGGATTTATTTTAGCAGCATTCTTGTCAATAGCAACTGACATGATACTGAATTTAACCAACATAGTAAATATGGAATCGTTTAAAGATAATTCTGCAATTATAATTTTATTTGTAATTATCTACCGGTTTATTTATAACGTAATGGGTTGTTATTTAACTTCTAAATTAGCTCCCAACAAACCTATGAAACATGCTTTAATAATTGGTGTTATAGGAACGGTATTCGCACTGCTGGGTTCTATTGCTATGTGGGATAAAGCCGTAGCCTGGTATAATATTTCTGTAATTTTAATTTCCTTACCTTCAGCATGGGTCGGCGCAAAATTATTTATGATGAGGAAATCTAAAAAAGAAACAAGTAATTAAGAATTTTATGGCTAAAAAAGAAACTAATTTAACGCTCGGAATATCGGAGCCTGAAAAAGTAAATGAGTTTATGAAGAACTTAAAACATCCGATGAAAGATAGTGTTGAATATATCCGCAGTGTAATTCTATCTACCGACAAGCAAATTGGTGAGGGAATTTATTGGAACGCACCAACTTTTTATTTTACAGGGAAAATGAAACCTTTTGATCCTAAAGAATACAAACGGTATATTGTAGGTTTTGTGTTTAATAAGCAAGACTGTATTAGAATGGTTTTTTTGCAAGGTGCCAGTGTAACAAACAGATCTGAAATTCTTGAAGGAGATTTTAAAGATGGCAGAAAATTAGCGGTATTTAATAGTCTCGAAGATGTGAAAGCAAAAGAAGCCGATCTAAAGAAAATAATAAAGGAATTAATTAAGCAAATGGAATAATGAATTAGAACCGCGCTTTTGTAAATTCAAAAAATAAAGCCTTCAATATATTGTTTGGGTTCTTTTTATAGTTTTGTTTATGGTGGTTAACTATGAGACAAAATTTATTTTTTAAAACTTTGGCAACTGTAATTCTTTGGCAGATCAACAAAATAAAAAACTGCTCTCAAATAGATGAAAACCGCTTTTGTAATTAGGATCAGCGAACATATGTTTTTAATGCTATTTATAACAACTGGAAATAATTATTTTAATTTCTTTTTCAAATTATCTAAATATCCTGTCCAGCCGCTCGAGCAGTCAGTGTAACATTCAATTTCAGGAGTTAATCCATCGTGTGTAAATGTTACCACTGTTTTATCTGCTTCTTTCGAAATATCAAAGCTGATCTTGGTACCTACCCATTCATTTTGTTTATTTATAAAAGTAAGTTTACTGTCTGTTACCAGCCAAACAATTTTTTTGTTAGGAATAAGTTCAACCAGTTTTTGCTTAGAATAATGTACCCCCTGGCCGGCGTGAAATGAAAACTCATCATTCAGTTTATGACTTTCTCCTTTTATTGTTTCTTCATACAGGCCCGACCACCATTGTTCAATATCTAATAATATTTCAAAAATGGCCTCAGGTGTTTTTGAAGATTTAAAACTATAGACAAAATTTTCTTTTTTCATATTTGTATTTTTAGCTGCTGTTAGGTCTTTCATTTTTATAATTATTTTTTCAGATACTTTATTTGCACTACTATTACAAGCTGTAAAGAATACTGCGGTAAAACCGGTAAATAGTATTTTTATGTTTTATATTATTTAAGCAACACTAATTGCCCGGTATGGTAGGCCAGGTGAGTGGTTCTTGTTATAATAATGTTTAGTTTATTACGATGTGGCTCTTTAATAAAATCCTCAGCTGTAACTGCCGTATGTTTTTCAAACCATTGCTCAGGTGTTAAATGGTCCATTTTTTGTTTTAATACAGCGCATTGTTCAGTCCAGTTTGCTCTTAATTCTTTTGCAGATGGAATTTGTGCAATTGTTTTATCAGTAGATCTAAGAAAAGGTTCATGCAACTGCGGATATATTTTATCACCCATATCCAATAATAATAACATGTCGTCATGCACAGCAATAAGATGTCCTAATAGATATATGCCCCTGTTCTTACCGGCTGCAATTTCTTTTTCCAGTTGCGCATCAGTAATAACGTTAAGCAAGGCATCCCAATTTTTTATAGAAGCGTACCATCTGTCAAATACCATTTTTACGATGAGTTGTTTTGAATTCATTTTAAAGAGTTTAATTATTATAAATTGTATACTGAGAGCGCTGCAAAACTCCGATAAGTTTTTTTTGATTTTGTTTCGCGACAAAAATTTTAAAATCATAGACAGTATTTTGTCGTTTTAGTCCTAAACCTTTGAGTTTATATAATCATTTAATGTGTT
>JACDED010000153.1 GCA_013816615.1 Bacteroidota bacterium | reverse complement strand
GTGCAGGCCCGACGCCCATTAAATTAATATTACACGATGCGTGAGGAAAAATAGCAGCGTTATCAAATGTTCCGCAAACGTAAACACTTCCATCCATATCTTTTGCAATGTCGTAGCCTTTGGTAGTATTTGCTCCACTTTTAGTTGTGTAATTCCAAATGTCACTACAGGTTTGCGCACTCGTTGTTAATAATGAGAAAAGTGTTACAGTAAAAAATAAAAATATCTTTAAGCGTAGATTTGATCTGTTCGTTCTAGTTTCCATGATTTCAATTTTTAATTATTTGATTTAAAAAATATATCGTGGCTAATGTATTTTTAATAGCTGATAAGAAAAAATACAAACTAATAAATGGTAGGTTTTTTAAGATATCCGGCTTGATTTTTAAATATGCGGTGCGAACGAAAAATATGCCAAATAGAGGCTTGAACCAAAAAGAGTAAAAAAAGCCTTAACAAATTGTTCAGGCTTTTTTTTATTTTTATTCTTTTAGTTCCAGAATGCAACACCATGTCTTGCCGTAGACATATATGTTAGAAGTAATGTTTTAGATTGCAAGGGAAGAGAGCTGCTAACTATTGAATTTTCTATTTGAATAGAATATGCCGGAAAGCCCGAAGATTGCGTAGTATTCATTAAAGCTGTTGAGTATGAAACTAAGATGCTTTTTTCGGTTGAATCAGCAATGGTTGATGCGTTAATAAAATCAATTATTGATTGATTACCAAGTGGGTTAGTATTATTGCAGTAAAAAGATGTGCTAAATAATGTTTTATATTGATCAGCATTAAAATTATTTTCGCGCATTCTGTTAAAAGCAAGATCACGATAAAGATTACAATCCAATTGATTATTTACATAAATTAAATTTGGATTAGCATAAACTCTGGTTATTATATCATAGTGAATACGTCCTGTAAAATCATAAGGATTATTAATATTTGCAGTTAAAACAGTGCCACCACCATTTGGAATATGTCCATCCAGTTTCCCCACAACTATTGAGGCAAGCGCTCCAACTGCAATGCCGCCGCTTGCTGCGCCAACATCACCTCCCATAGAGCCTCCCATAGTTGCGCCCATATACGCTCCTGCAAGATCTGCAAGAACAACACCTATCCATTTTGGAGGTTTAGCAGCTCCTGTATGTGGTTCAAGAGTTGCAAAATAATTATTGGTTATATTAGTAATATCTTTTTCTAAATTATTTGGAAGAGTACTTGAATTAGTAGTTTTAGAATTACCAATTTCAGCAGGAGTTTTTTGTTTTTGACAGCTTACTATTAATAGTATTACACTTGCCATTAAAATTATTTTTTTCATATTTTTTATTTTTATTTTTTTTACCTACTCTGTTTAAAGCTTTTCGGTTTCCGCTCTTTGGAGATGTTTAAATATTAGTTTAAAACAGTGACAGAATAGATGCACGACTCAGTCCATGTTTCAACACATTCGTAATGTCCGTAAGGCAACCAATGCCATTCTTCAGTTTTACATAAACCTGTCGCACTTACTGACCCTCCAGTAGAGGTTGTTATATTACAGGCATTTGTCCAATTATTATTGCAATTTTTAAACATTAATTTATAAACATATACACCATCTTGAACCACATTACCACTTTCATCTTTACCATCCCAATTCACTTCACCCTGATACAAGCAGCCCGTCCAACTATCAACTTTTTTTTCTTTTACTAATCCTCCCCATCTGTTATATATGCGTAACCAGTATCCGGTTGCTTTATAAGCAGGGCTTTGACCAGCCAAAGGTGCGTTCGGACCCAATTCATATATTATAAGTGTGTTGTTAAAACTTCCACTTCCCGGCGTAAATGCATTTCCTGCAATTAATGGAGTAAAAGATCCAAATGAAGCTCCAGTATGCCAACCGCTTGCAGTTTTTGTAGCGCAAGGGCTTGTTACTGTTACTGTGTACAAAGTTGAATCTCTTTGAGTGCCATATGTTATAGGGCCTGTTGCCCCATTGCTCCAAACAAAATTAATTTTTTGCAACATCGCATTATAATAGGCAGTTGATATTTTTTCTCCTGCACAACCCGCAAAAATTATATTTGCAACAAATTTGGTACTACAGCAGTTTTCTCTTTGCGCTGTTACTGTTACAGTATAATTACCAAAGGCTAAAAGGTTTATATCTTGCGTTGAGCTACATCCATATTGATCTGTTGTGGTTAAACTAAATGTTAGGCTTTGATTTGGATTTGTTATAGTTGCATAATTCCCTGTTGTATTTATCACATAAGGATAACCCAAAGGATTTACAGCCCAATTATAGCTATAGTTTGGAGTAAGTTTTGGCCCCAGAACCATAGTGTTTGTTGTAGCGCAACAAAAAGCGATATCAGGAATATCTTCCACCACGGGACATCTTACATAAATTAGTTTAACTAAGGAATTCCAGCTGTTACAAGTTGTAGAAACTCCAAGCTTAATTCTATAGTAAGTATTACATTTAAATTGCCCGCCCTTAGATTCTATGAAAGCCTTAAGATCTTTTATACCTGCAGGACCTGTGAACCATTGAGAATATTCAGGGCCAGTTGCTACCCAACCTGAATTTGCTTCCTGCACAGACCAGAAATGAGCATTTTCAAGATTTGAGGCCGTTCCATCTGCAATTATCGGATTTGAAAGGCAAACATTTGTGCTAATGTTAAATAAAGGATTTGCAAGATTGCTCTCACACAAACCATCAATGTATGCATACCCAAAATGAGCTCCTAAAGCACAATCTTTAGTAGAAAAAATTATTGAAACAGTTTGACCTACATAATTTGTAAGATCAATACATTCTATTGTCCAGTTTTTCCAAAGCACATCTCCGGCTGCCTTAGAAAAAAACGGGTTAGTAGAATCAGCTGCAAAAGTGTTTGAAGTGATTGTATTTGTTGATACTGTCCAGTCAGTCCAATTAGCCCCTTTAAATAGCATATAAGAGAATGCAGGTTGTAAAGCTGAAGGTTGGTGTCCCGGATCCTGCATTACCATTGCATATCTGAATGCAAAATTTTTATTGGCAGTAGTAACCAAAAAAGTGTACTTTATCATTTCAGTTTGTCCTGAGGTTAATGAATTTCCTAAGCGGATAGAAAAATTTCCTTGATTTACAACATTAAGAGGAGCTCCAACGATCGGATCAAACCCCGGTGTCATTATTGTGTGACGTCCTGGAACAATTCCATATACATTTGTGCCAAAATTTACAGCGCCGGAAGTTGCAATCGTATTTGTTGCTCCACTCCAGTTTGTGAAATTTCCATTTTCAACATTTCCATTTACGCACTGTGCATTTACAAATTTGCAAAGCATTAATAGTATTGTTATAGTGAGTATATTTTTAATTTTTTTCATATTTTTTTTCTTTAAGTGATTTTTAAATTGTCAATATCATATTAATGGATCACACTTATTTTTTTTCTATCGTAAACTATTTCGTCAACAAATAATTCGATAATATAATTGCCTATTGAAAGATCATTCAATTGTAGTTTATATTCTTTGAATCCTGTTTCTTGTATACCTAGTTCTTTACTTAAAACTATATTTCCTGAAAGGTTAATGACCTTTAGCTTAACTTTTTCTGATCTGTTCTTTAAAAAGATCTCAAAATTAATTTCGTTTTCTGTCGGTACAGGATAAGCTTTAGTTATTGAATGATGAATGATGTTATCCTTAAGCTGTTTATTTAAAAAAATGGTTTTTTCGCTAATATAAATACCCATATTTTTATGTGTAACATATCTTTCATGAATGCTTAAGATAAGTTTCGGTTCTTCTTCATCTAAAGAGTACCAGTTATTAAAAACTGTGTATGTAAGAAGCGCTACAGAACTACTATTGCTCACTATTACTTTTTGAGTTTTAATAAGCTCTTTAAAAGTGGTTTCTTCTAATTTAAATGAACCTTTTCCAACAACTGTTTCAACTTCTCCAACCTTTTCATATAAGGCAAGAGGATCAAGTTGTTTTATTTCCTCACTCTTAAGAAAGTCCTGATCTTTTATAATACTATTGTAATTTGATGATGGCTGTTGAATGTTTTCAGCATTATAAAATTCATCAAGGGTTAACTCCCAAGTATTATTTAATCCGTTATATCTTGCCCCGGATTCAGCTCCTTTTTCATATTCAACAGGAACGATCTTTTTTTCTTTTGTAAATTCAGATTCAAGAAGTCTGTTATTTTGGCCTTTGCCTAAAAAGGCATAAGAACTCAACATAAAAATAAAAATACTGCGTTCAACTAATTTCATTTTTTTTATATTTTGTGATTTTCACCTACTCTATTATAGCTTTTCGGTTTTCGCTTGTAATTGTTTAGATGGTTTTAAAAACAGAACAGTAAATTATTAAAACAAGACTAAACGTGTAGCAAACTTAAACGAAGGAAGTAGAGTTTTTTTTGAAGATTTAAATTCGCATACAAAAAACTGAAAAGCGATAAGCTCCAATTTAAATTCGCTTGAGAAATGATAAGGTAAGTGTTTTGATCCTACGTGAATACACGTAGGAAGTAGATTTGAGTGAAAAAAATAAGTATAGTTTAAACTAAAGACCCTGAATTAGCTTTATTACCTGTTCTTTTTTTCGTGTTGAAACAGGAACGCTCGATTCGTCTTTCATAATGATCATATGATCACTTTTTTCGTAGCAAAATAAATGATTCATATTTATTAAGTGCGATTGATGAACACGCATGAAGCCATTTTCGCAAAGCATTTCTTCAAAATCTTTTATAAGTTTAGATACAATTACTTTTTTTCTATCGCTTAAAAATATTGTTGTGTAGCTTCCTTCAGATTCCATTCTGATAATTTCAGATGACTGAACGGCGTATATTTTGTCGAGTGTTTTAAGAACGATCTTTTTATTTTGATTTAAAGGCTCAGAAATATTATAAGATAAGGTTTTTAATTGTAATCGCATATCTTCATTGCTGAGCTTTTCTTCAACTTTATTTAAAGCAGTCATAAAATCTGTTGGCGACAAAGGTTTAAGAAGATAATCAATGGCACTGTATTTAAACGCCTTAATAGCATATTGTTCGTGAGCAGTAATAAATATTACTTTAAAAGAAAAACCTTCCAAACGATTTAAAAGATCAAAGCCGGTGCCATCCTGCATTTGTACATCTAAAAATATCAGATCGGGTTTAGTGTTTTTAATAGCCAGGTATCCCATTTCAACGGAATTGGCGGCACCAATAATTTTTATTTCTTTTTCTGACAAATTCAATAAAGTTGAAATTAATTCAATACTATTTGCTTCATCGTCAATTATTAATACGTTTAGCATAATTAAAGTTCTTTAAATTGAATTGAAAATTTAACCATAACTCCTGTTAAGTTTAAATTTAAGTCTTTTTTATCGATCAGGTCAATAACATTTTGTTTTTTAGGATTGTTATATAGTTCTTGGATGCGTTCATTGGTTATTACCATTGCCAGCGATTCGTGCTTTTGACCTTTTTGTAATTTTATTTTTTTAGTTTGGTCAAGCCCAACACCATCATCTTCTATAGTGTATACCAATTGGTTATTGTTTTTATGAAAATTAACGTTGATGTTTCCTTTGCTGGTTTTATAAAATATGCCATGTTCAACGGCGTTTTCAATAAATGGTTGTGCCATCATTGGTGGTAATAGGGTAGTTTCCGCATCAATTTCTTTATCAATAATTAATTGATAATCGAATTTATTTTCGAAACGTAATTGTTGCAGTTTTAAATAATTGTCGAGGAATTTTAATTCAGATTCAAGTGTAATATAATCTTTTCTCGAAAACTCGAGGATCATTCTTATCATTTCGGCAAATTGTGATAAATAAACCCCAGCCTGGAAAACATTTTTTTTGAAAATATAATTTTGTATGGCATTTAAAGAATTGAAGATAAAATGAGGGTTCATTTGTGATAACAAAAGCTTTTGTTTAAGTAAATTATTTTTTTGCTCCTGAATAATATTTCTTTGACGGTAATAATAGTAAAGGAAGCAAGCGCCAGTAATAAATAAAAGTAAAGCAGAAGCCATTATAATAAGTATGGTGTTTTTTCTTGTATTTTTTCTTTCAGCCAACAAATTTAATTCGTTTATTTTTTTTTCGGCGGCTATTTTAACAAGAAGCTCTTTTTTTTCGAACTGGTATTTTAGTTCTGCTTCTAATACATGTTTTTCATCTTTTTTACTCTGAATACTGTCATCCATTGAAATAAACAGTTCGTACTTTTCTAATGCTTTTTTGTGATTACCTGTAAGTTTATGTAATTGATAAAGCATTTTATTTCCATTTTGTATTCTATTCTCATGATGTGTTTGTATGTACATTTTCTGCGCTTCTTCTGCATAGAAAATTGCTTTTTTATATTGCTTTGTTTTTTTATAGATATTAGATAAGCTGGAATAGATAAATCCTAATTCAGTTAATACTTTTGCTTCTTTTAACGGAGCAATGTTTTTAGTAAAATAAATAATTGCTAAAGCATTATTACCTTTAACCTCATTTATTCTACCAAGCAAAAAATTTATTAAAACTGCCTGAGTCGATTTTTCATTTTCATTCAGAGTGTTGATGATCTTTTCGGTTTTTAGTATACAAATATCTGATTTTGTAGAGTCATTTATGCTGGAATAGGTATGAGATAACAGGTGAAGTACTTCAAGCGCTCCTAATTTATAACCTGCTGTTTCATACGCATTAAAACCTTTTTCATAAAACTCTATAGCCTTGTCATAATTTTTCTGCCTTCGATATATCCTTGCAATATTTTTGTAAACATCTCCAATAGTTTTTTGCTCATTGAGCGGTTGTAGTATCTTAAGGGCTTCGTACAAAATTTCAATTGCTTTTTTATAATTTTCCTGCAGGATCAATGCATTAGCCATTTCTGCTTTACCGGTAGCAGTAAGAAGTTTGTTCCCGGTTTTATTGTTTATGGTAATACTTTTTTCATAAGAAAGAATAGCGCCTGGCAGATCCATTCGCAATAAAAGATCTTCAGCTTTATAATAATAAGCTTCGCCAAGATAAGTTAGATATAACTTTAGAGAATGAGATCCTGCTTTTGATAAATTTACATTCTTTTGCGCAAGTTCTATCATTATGCCGCTATATTCATGATAGGCAAAGTGACCTGAATGTTTTAAAAAATTAGATAGAAATGATAAACGGATGGAGTCATGCGCTTTTCCTTTTAATAGTGTTTTTAGTGAATCCAGTTCCCTGTTTTGAGAGTGATAAATAGAAATAGAGAAAAGAAAAAAAATAATATTATAAATTTTCCTCATAAAATTATATTAATTGAATTAAATGTTTTGTAGTAAAATATATTTAGTTTCTATACGTTATATTATATAAATAAGTTGGGTATTGATAAATATTAGCATCAAAAGTCATAATAAGTAAAAAAAACTTTTACATAATTGTATTAAAAATTAAATTGTATGTGTTTTAAAATTAGTAAGTAAGACAATACTACTGTTTTATTTGTTTAAATAAATTAAAAATTGTTTAATGGAAGTATTTTACCTTTAACTGGTAGGTTATTAGATAGCGATAATTAAGAACTAGGTATAAAAACGTAGTGTGATTAAAAATGTATGGATTAATGGTTTTTAGACTCTTAGCGTATTGTTTTTTTTTGGTGATGTCTACTCCAGCTTCACTTCATTAAACTTTTCAGGATCAAAAAGTGCAGGATCCAGTTCTTTTGGAAATTTAATGTCAAAATATTTTTCAATTGTGCTTGCAAAATAAAAAGCAGGTATTAAATAATACCTGCTTTAAAAATTAAAATTTAAATTAATTGATAATTATTTTTTTGGTCATTTTAATACCATTCATTTCAAAATTTAAGAAATAAATACCTTGTGCAAGTTTATTGTTTTCGTTAATTCTGATCTCATGTGAACCTATAGAAAGATCTTTTGTAGGAACATCTGAAATAATTGCGCCGGTTACCGAAGTTAGTTTATAAGAAACTTTAGCATCATTAGAAAGATCGAACTTTATATTAAAAGCAGAACTTGTTGGATTTGGGAAAACGTTTAAACCAATTGAACGTGTAACTTCGTTTATACCATTTGGTGTATCAAAATTGATCTCGTCCAAAAACATCCTGTTTCCATTACCTGTACCGCCAACATCTTCTTTAAAATAAAAACGAATTAAAACATTTTGAATGTTAGTAAAGTTTACAAAATTTGGATGAGCCGTAAGGTCATATAAAACCCATGTAGCTGCCGATGGTGTAAATAATGTACTGCTTGTGCCACCCGAACCATTTGCTAAAGCAGAGTTTGTAGGTACCCATATGTCGCTCCATGTGCCACCACAATCTTTACTTGCCTGTACCTTAAACAGATCTTTATTATTTGCATCATATCTTGCGTAAGCATATTTAAATGTATAAACAGCGCCAGGGTTATTTAAAAAATCATATAAAGGACTTTCAAGTATAGCTTCTGCATTTGCAGGAAAATTTTCTGCCTGAACGAACATGGATTGAACACCGTTAGATCCTGATAGATTTGTAATATCCCATTTGTATATTGGGTTTGTTGGTGAAATAATTGACCAAAAATTTGGGAGCGTTGCCGTTTCAAAGCTTTCTGAATTTGCAGAAGTAACCTCTGTAACGCCGCTTAAAACTGTAACAACTATTGTTTGATTATTGCTTCCGCTTGAAGTAGAAGCTACACAATTAACTGTTACTGTACCAACGGTATTAAATGTTGCAGTTGTTGATGCAGCACTTGGGTTGCCAATACTTACCCCACTTCCGGCGGTCCATAAAAAGCTTGTTGGGTTTGCATTTGATGTAAATGAAACTAATGATAATGCGGTGCCCGAACAAACTGTAGTAGTTGGTAATGCCGAAATGTTTATAAAAGGAATACAATTTGTAGTTGTAGTTGTAATACCCGTAGCTAATAAATTTGCAGGTGTTGAAAGAGTACTTCTTTGAGCCGTACTACTATTC
>JACDED010000027.1 GCA_013816615.1 Bacteroidota bacterium | reverse complement strand
GTATTGTTATTAGGATAATTCTCAGTACTCATATTTCCATTTCGGGGAGTTGAAGATGTACCTGAATTTAAATTTACATTTCCGTTATAAGTTTCAGAAGTAACTGATGTTGTTTTTTTACGAGGAACCTCTGTGAACTTAGGAGTTGTTTCCTGTTTAATATTAACAGCATTCACAAATTTATTACGTTCGCTCATTCCATCAGGAATATTCATTCCCGGGTTGGTTGCACGCTGTCCGTTACCACCACCGTTACTGCCTCTTGGACCATAACTTGCCTGGCTATAAGAACTGTTAACATCATAACTGTTGTAATATCCCCAGTTTGAACCATTATAAAAGCCATTGTTATAACCATTCATGTAGCCCGCATAATATGGATTGTATCCATAACCATAATACGGATTGAAATAAGGATTATTATAACTGTAATAAGGATTACCCCAATAAGGATTATTGCAGCCGTAGTAACCACCACCGTATCCGCCGCCATAACCATATCCGTAACCATATCCGTAACCACTATTACCATAATAATTACCCGTGCTAAACGCGAATGATAAGCCGCTGCTGTAATTATTAAACTGGTTAGAAGGCATCCAATAATTATAAGAACTGTAAATACTGGAACCGTAACAATATGGATTTTGATTATACATATATGCGTTGGTATAGTAATTATCGTAATAACCAATACCCATATTTAAATTGGAATTGTTAAAACGACGCACTTGTGATGCATATTTATAATCGTAATAATCGTCGGAATTGTATTGCGGATCCTGATAATAAGGATTAGAATCATCTTTAGCCTTTTGCGCTAAAGCGGCTTCTTCCTCTTGTTGTTTTTTCTCTGCTTCTTTTTTTGCTTTTTGCTCTTGAGCAATTCGAGACAATTGTCTTTCTTCTTTCGGGCTGGTATAAATATCATCCGAATAAGAACTAATTTGAGAAGTCTTACAACCGCTAAAAAGCAGTGTAAAAAATGCTACCGGGACTAAGAATTTTTTCATCGCAAGTTTTTTATATAGTTAATAATATTGCGGAGATTTTAAGTAAATTTACGCAAAAACAAGGTTACATCTTTAAATATTTGCATTTTTTAGCTGTTAATTTTACAAACAATTAAAAGTGCAGAAGAACTAAATTGATTTATGAGCAAGGTTATTACACCACAGGAACAGGATTATAGTAAATGGTACAATGATATTGTTGTTGAGGCCGATATGGCCGACCATAGTGCTGTTAGAGGTTGCATGGTTATTAAACCCCATGGTTATGCCATTTGGGAGAAAATGCAACAAACTTTAGATAAAATGTTTAAGGATACAGGGCATGTGAATGCTTACTTCCCTTTATTTATTCCAAAAAGTTTATTTGAAGCTGAAGAAAAAAATGCAGAAGGTTTTGCAAAAGAATGCGCAGTGGTTACACACTACCGCTTAAAAACAGATCCTCAAAATCCCGGCAAATTAATTGTTGATCCGGAAGCAAAATTAGAAGAAGAATTAATTGTTCGCCCAACCAGCGAAGCTATTATATGGAATACTTACAAAGGCTGGATCCAGAGTTACCGCGATCTTCCTTTGTTGATCAACCAATGGGCAAATGTTGTACGTTGGGAAATGCGCACGCGTTTATTTTTGCGTACTGCCGAATTTTTATGGCAGGAAGGCCACACCGCCCATGCAACAAAAGAAGAAGCAGTTGAAGAATCAAAAAAAATGCTGGAAGTGTATGCCGATTTTGTAGAAAATTGGATGGCCATGCCGGTAATTAAAGGTTGTAAAACACCTAACGAACGTTTTGCAGGTGCAGACGATACTTATACAATAGAGGCTTTAATGCAGGATGGTAAAGCGTTACAGGCTGGTACCTCTCATTTTTTAGGGCAAAATTTTGCCAAAGCATTTGATGTAAAATTTGCAAATAAAGAAGGTAAACTGGATTATGTTTGGGCTACCAGCTGGGGTGTTAGTACACGTTTAATGGGTGCTTTGATCATGAGCCACAGCGATAATAACGGCTTGGTAATTCCACCAAAATTAGCGCCAACACAGGTTGTTATAGTACCTATTCACAAAACAGAGGAAGGCCTGGCTAAAATTAATGAGTTTGCTTTTTCATTGAAAGCAAAATTAGAATCAAAAAATATTTCTGTTAAATATGATAACCGCGATTCATTACGTCCGGGTTTTAAATTTGCCGAGCACGAATTAAAAGGTACGCCTGTGCGTATTGCAGTTGGCGAAAGGGATCTTGCCAATGGTACTGTTGAAATTGCGCGCCGTGATCTTTTAAGCAAGGAAATAATTAACATGGTTGATGTAGAAGCGCATGTAGAAAAACTATTGCGTGATATACAAACCAATCTTTTTAATAAAGCTAAGGAGCGCATGACAAACATGACGCATAAAGTAGAATCGTACGAAGAGTTTAAAAAAGTGCTGGACGAGAAAACAGGTTTTATATTAGCGCATTGGGATGGAACTCCTGAAACTGAAGAAAAAATTAAGAATGAAACCAAAGCAACTATTCGTTGCATTCCTTTAAACAACCCGCTAGAGAATGGTATATGTATCTATAGCGGTAACCCAAGCACACAAAGAGTTTTATTTGCGAGAGCTTATTAAAAAACGTTGCCATGAACGAGCAGGAAAAAAAACAGAACGACACGATCTTAAAATTACTGGCAGAAAAATCTGTTATGAAGCAGGATGTTTACACCAACACCATTACTGTTTTTAATGAGCTGAAAGAAATTTTAAAAGCCAGGGCGGAAGAATTATCAAACCAAATATCTGACATTGATAAACGCGTACATATCTATTACAAAGATGTTAGTCTGCAGGATATGTACTTAAAAGTGGCCGGTGATATTTTGGATTTCCAAATGCACTCTAACGTTTTTGAGTTTGACAAATCGCATCCCATGTATAAAACAAGTTACATTAAAGAGCACGATCTTAATTCTTTTAGCGGTATCATTAGCGTATATAATTTCCTTGCCGATTCTTATAAATACAACCGTTTAAATGATCTTGGTTATCTTGTGGCAAGAATATTTATTAATCGCGAGAAAAAATTCTTTTTAGAGACCCGCACACAAATTGGCTATAAATACAATTCTTTCAGTGCCGAGCCTGTAAGCAAAGAACAATTGTTGGACATCATTAATGAATTAATCATTTATTCTATCACTTTCGATCTTTTTACACCACCGTTTGATTCAGTAAAAGCTGTAACAGTGGCCGAGATCCAGGAAAAATCCAGCAGCAGTATTTTAAGAACAGGCAAACGTTTGGGTTATTCGAGTGCATCATCAAATTCTTTAAGCTCTTTTGATGACGAAGTTAATTTATAGATCAATACTTTTAAAAATATAGTCAACATTAAATTTTAGTTTGCCAAAGATCTTTATCATAGGACCCGCCTACCCGCTTCGTGGAGGCCCTGCGCAATTTAACGAGAATTTGTGCGCTGAATTAAATAAGGCCGGGCACGATTCACAAATAATTTCTTACTCATTACAATATCCAAATTTTTTATTTCCTGGTTCTTCCCAGTTTGAAACCAGCGGACAAGCACCTGCGGGAATAAAGATCCATACGTTAATAAACACGGTTAATCCTTTTAACTGGTTTAAAGTAGCCCGCTTTATTAAAAAAGAAAAACCCGATTTTATTTTATTCCGTTACTGGTTGCCATTCTTTGGCCCAAGCTTGGGAACTATTGCAAGACTAGTAAGATCAAAAACAAAAGTATTAGCGCTAACAGATAATATTATCCCACACGAAAAACGTTTTGGCGATAAACCTTTCACAAGATATTTCGTGAATAGTTGTGATGGTTTTATAGCCATGAGCAAAACGGTGTTGAACGATATCTCAAAATTCTCTGCTACAAAAAATAAAGCCTACTCGCCCCACCCAATGTATGAAACCTACGGCGCAAGCGTTTCGATGGAAGATGCTAGGAAGAAATTAAATTTAAATGCAAACGATAAGATCATTTTATTTTTTGGATTGATCCGCCATTACAAAGGTTTGGATATTTTAATGGAAGCCATGGCACATCCTGAAATAAAAAAACAAAATATTAAATTATTAATTGCAGGAGAATTTTACGAAGACAAACAACCGTATTTAGATCTCATTCAAAAATTAAATTTAAAAGGCCAGGTAATTTTACATGATAAATTTATTGCGAACGAAGATGTGCGTTATTATTTTTGCGCCAGCAATTTAGTAGCACAAACCTACAGAAATGCCACCAACAGTGGCGTAACCATGGTTGGCTATTTTTACGAGAAACCAATGTTGGTTACAAATGTTGGAGGACTGGCAGAAATTGTTCCGGATAATAAATGCGGTTATGTAGTTGAAACTTCAGTTCCAAAAATTTCGGAAAAGATCATTGATTATTTCTCTCAGAATAAAGAAGCAGAGTTTACGCAAAACGTTCGCGTTGAAAAAAAGAAATACGAATGGACGGAGTTTATCAGAGTGCTTTTAAATCTCTACACGTCATCATAAATTAAATTAGCGTCATCCCTCCTCCGCCCTTCGGGCACCTCCTCCGAAGGAGGACAAACTATACACCTATTTTTTTCGGTTTACTACACAAAGTGTCTCCCTCTTGAGGGAGTACCCGAAGGGGGGAGGGAGGAGAATTGAATAATTTTTCTATGTTTCTATGTGGTTAAAAAATAAACTCACAGTGCCTCTGTGGTTAGAATAGCAAGGGTTATCAACACCTTGTTAATTATTAATAACAGGTGTTAATACTTTATCCATTTTGCTAGTAGCTCTCAAAGCCTTTAAAATCAAGCTATTCAGGCCGAAAAGTTAATTACTGCATTTTTTGTTAATAAAGCCATTTCGCCGTGCAGCCAAGCCTTCGTATTTTTAGTAATTAGGTATAAAGATGGCACTACAGGTCAATGTTAATGATATTCTCTCTCAACTCTACCACCAGCGCGGAGTTGTAGAATTTCTATTTGCTAATCGTGATAATATTACGGTTAACGAATTATTATCGCGCGAAGATATTTCGGCTGAACAATATCAAAAATTAAAATCACTCGATCTTATTTACGAATATGAAAACATTGTTAGTCTTAACGACGCAGTGGTAGCCATGTTCGAAGATTTTATGGAGATCGGTGAAGTTACGCCAGGCTTCATTAACGATTACATTAACGAACTTAACCGTTATATCCGCTTTTACCAGGAAGCCCGCGAAATGCGCTTCTTACGCAGCATTAAAAAATATTTAAAACGTATAAACGCCACGTTAACCCGCGAGATCATTAAGCTTCAGAAGAATGTAGATGATACTTACAAGAACGAAAGTAACTACCGCATTAAATTACAAAAGCTTGAAGATTACAGGGAAAAGCGTGACACCATTATCGAGTTCATTAAAAGAACAGGTGATGTTGTTGAAGATACGCGCTCACTGTTTAGCTTAACTAACGATTCGGAGCTTTACGGAATTGTTTCTGCGTTGAAAGTAAGCTTAATTGAGAACCTCGATTATTTGATCGAGATCCAAACAGATATTACCGATTTCATTAACAAGATCCAGTTCCAGATAGATGTTTACAAAAAAGCGCAACGCTTAAAAGAGATCAAAGAACACGGTTCTCTTTACTACAAAACCAACTTCAAAGAAATTGTACAGAATATAAATACGCTTAAACATAACGGACACAAAACGCCAAAAACAAAAATTGCGGTTGACTTTTTATTCACCGACGATGGACATGTGTTGTGTAAACGTATTGCCGAAAAATACAAGCTTACCCGTTTAATGGTGCGCGGTATTGCCGGTAAAATGGCAGGCAACTTTAAAGACAAAGGATTAGAACAACAAATAAAATTAGATACCGAAAAATTAGTGGAGCGTTTTTTAGTTCAAACAAAAGCTAATCTTTTTGAATATTTAATGGATTATAAATTCCCTAAAACTATTGGCACCGTTACGTTTGAAGACAGGCTTTCGCTTTTTGTTGAGATCGCTATGGAATACCAAACCGTATTGGATTTTAAATACCGTTTACAATATTTCGATTATAATGACACAGGAAGTACAGTGAAAAAACGCTTAGGTTATACGCTCATTCTTCCTGCAAAAGAAAAAGAAAAAACGAAGAAAGAAAAAGTGAAGAAAACAGATGAGGGTTAATTGATACAAGATTCAAGACACAAGACTAAAGAGACTCAACTCAAATGCATTAAACAAAAGAACTAAAAATTAAAAACTATAAAAGGAATGTTAGCAGAAGATTTTAATTTACCGAAACAAACCCACGACATTTTTGGCATTATGGCCCGTGGAAATTTCATTTCAAGCAATGGTACTAAAGACGGGATGAACCGTTTATACGATGTCGTTAACAATCCTGATAATTTTGACAGGTTACAGGCGTATTTTAATGTGATCCGTTACAACATTGAGCGTGGAAATAATTTTTTCTATTTCTCAAAATTAAATGAACCAAACTCTGAGATCGAAAAAAAATTAGAACGTTTTGAACGTTATATTGATATTATTGATCTTTTAGCGAGTATGGATAATAAGATCACTATTGGCAGCCGTTTTCGTCCGGGTGAAATTGCTGAAGAGTGTAACGCGAATGTACGTTTGAAACAAAAATTACAAAAAATTCCTTTGTACCGTTCAGAAACTTTACACAATAAAGTGCGCGAGATCTGTGATCTGATGAGCCGTGATTCTTTTTTAGAATTAGAAGACGAAAAAACAGAATCGTATAAAGTGTTGGATTCGTATTCGTATTTACTGGATGTAATTAATTCGGTTGCAATTTATGAAGACACCGGGAACAGTGATGATGCACAGGGATTAATTTATAACTAGTTAATAGCGAAAAGTTAATAGGATTAGAAAAAGCAAATTGTCATACTGACGAAGGAAGCATCCCTCTAAACAGATTCCTCCTAATGTCGGAATGACAAAATGAAAGTAAAAAAAAAGAATGTCATGCTGACGAAGGAAGCATCTCTCTAAACAGATTCCTCCTAATGTCGGAATGACAAAATGAAAGTTAAAAAGAATTTAAATAGAAGATGGAAAATAACTGTAGAATATTAAACAGAATTGTAGAAATAAATATTGCCAACGTTAAGTACGCGGATATTGAGCTGAGCGGTAACACCTGTTTTGTAGGAACCAATAACTTTGGTAAGACCTCGTTGCAACGTGCTATTCTTTTCTTTTATAGCGCCAATAGCCGTGGTTTAGGTATTTCGGCCTCACAAAAACCATTTGAGGAACACTATTTCCGTTACGAGAATTCTTATTTAATATATGAAATAGCAACCGAAGATAAATCATTTTTTGTTATGGCATACCGTCATAATAAATTGGTTTTTCGTTTTGTGGATGCACCTTACAACCCTGATTTCTTTTTCACGGCCAACGATGAGGCCATGAAAATAAAAGAGATCATTGCTAATTTTGAAAAACGCGGTATTTATATCTCTAACCAGGTTGATACGTTTGAGCGTTACCGTAATGTTATTTACGGAACAGAAACAGATAAACAATTATCGAAATTCTATTTACTAAAAGGAAATGAGAAATATCAAAACATTCCAAAATCTATTACCAATGTATTCTTATCTTCTAAAAGCAGTGTAGATTCACGCTTTATAAAAGATTTTATTGCCAACTCATTAACTTCAGAAAGCAGTTCTATTAAATTAGAGCAGGTAGAACGCCAGTTACGCCAGTTTAATGAGAAGTACACTGATATTGAAACGTATTTGAAAAAAGAATCTCAACAATTAATTGAGATGATCGATAAAAAATACGACCAGGTGCATATGCTAAAAGGCGCGCAAATGGAAATGGCTGATAAATTAGGCAGCAGTTTACGTTTTGCGGAAACTCAAAATGAATCTATTCGTGACGCTTCTAAAAAGAAAGAAGAAGAATTAGATAAATTAACGGAAGAGCACGATACCTTAAAAGAAAATATTGAAAGCAAACAAAATGATATTCGTGAAGAGATCGGTTATTATGACCGTACCATTCGTGATGCCAACAAAAAATTAAAAGCGTATAAAGAACAAAATGTAGAAGAAGCGTTGGAGAAAAACCAGGAGCGCGAAAAACTACAGGTAGAATTGAACATTGCGCGTCGTGAATACGAGAGCTTAACATCCAATGTAGCCAGTATTGAAATGAAATACTCGAGTTTGATCGAGCAATTACGTAACGATAAAACAGCTTACATTAATAAGATCAATTCACGCACCAGCGAAATTTTCAATCACTATAACGAATTACAATTACTTCAAAAGAACGAATACAACAAGCGCGATGGTGAATTAAAACAAAAACGCGATGAGAATTTTAGCGAAGTAAATGCAGAAGTAACAGCAAAACAAATTGAATTCAACGAATTAAAAAGTGAAGAAAAAGTAATTCGCACTACCCGTTTTTATGAGCAGGAAATTAAAGATCTTGAAAGCGAATTAGCCGAACTCCGCGCTGTTAGTTACAAAAACAAGTCTGAGCGTGCTATTAAACAAAACATGGTGCAAACCCTGCAACGTGAGTGGGAAGCATTAGAGGTAAAATTAAAAACATCTTTAAGCAACCGTGTTAACCAAACCAATAACGAGATCATCAAAATTAAAAATGAGATCAAGGAAATTGAAACGAAGTTAAATGTACAACACGATGCATTCTATGGATTCTTAGAAAAGAATGTAAAGAACTGGCATAACAATATTGGTAAAGTAGTAAACGAAAAATTATTATTCCGCACTGATATAACTCCTGAAATGAAACAGGAAGCTGCTGATACATTATATGGCATCAGCTTAAATCTAGAAACTGTTGAAGTTGTTTCTAAGTCTATTGAAGAATATCAATTTGAAAAGAACGAACGCACAGCGCAAATTCGTGATCTTGAAGAATCGTTAAATGTTTTTCAAACTGCTAATAACGAAGAGAAAATGTTAGCGGCCGATAAATTCGGCAAACAATTAGGCGAAATGAAAGAAGATGTTAAGGTACTTACCTACTCTTTAGAATTAGCCGATAAACGAGAACATAAATTAGGAAGCGAATTAGAAGAATGGAGAAGCAAAGCCGGTATTGAAGTAGAGCAATCTTTAACAGGCAACCGCCAGCGCTTAAACATTATTGAAGAAGAATTAGCGATCTTAAATAAAAAGAAAAATAATTTACTGAGCGATTTTGACAATCAATTCAATAAATTAAAAGTGTATAACGAAGAACGTTTAGCTGAGTTAAAAGAAAGACAGGAAACTGAGATCTCTGAACTGGAAGTAGAAAAGAAAAACCAGGTTAAAGATTACGAAGACAAAGAAGATCAGTTATCAAAAGAAAAAGAAACGAACTTTAAGAGCAAAGGTGTTGATGCCAAACAATTAAAAGGTGTTGAAACCCGTATGAAAGAGATACAGGAAGCATTAAAGGAAATTGAACAATACGCGCAAATTGTAAGCGATTATTTAAAAGATAAACGCGAGATCTTTGATAAAATGCCCGATTTTATTCAGAAGAAAGAAGAGTTCGTAAAAAGCAATAACGACCTTACCACACAAATTGAAGAAGCAACACGTAAGTTCAATACCAAACGTATGGAATTGAATAAACAAAAACGTGCCTTTGATGAAGAATTAATTGACTTTAACAACGGTATTAATTTTTACTCTAATAACTTCCGTGAAACACCGGTATATACAAAATACTCAGATATTATAGAACGTGCAGAAGCAAAACGTACGAACTATAACATTATGGACCTTTGTACACAATTATTAAAGAACGATTCACACTTTAATGAAGAGTATGGCGCGTTTCAACGTTATGTAAATGAATTTGCCGGTAAATTTAAACTGGATAACCACTTTAACTTTGTGATCCGTAACGATGCATCGCAGGGTGAATACGAACGTTTCGCACAAAACCTACGCTCATTCATTAACGAAAATAAAATTGAATTATCAATTGCGGAGACCGCTACACAAATTGGTTTGGTAACCGATAGTATTGCTACTAAAGTAAAAGAACTAAGCGGACAAAAAGATAAGATCCAACACATTATTACTTTAATTGCAGAAGATTTTAAGAAAGCAGAATTTGAAGAAAGCAAATTAATTGAGTTCATTAAAATTCGTTTGGAAGAATCGGATAATAAAGTATACCGTTTATTAAAACGTGTACAGGAATTCCGTGAAGAGAATGGATTGGTTTACAACGAAGGTTTATTTAATACTGATTTTGCAACAGGTCAAAAACGTGAGATCAGCGGGCGTGCCGTTAAATTATTAGACCAGTTAAGCTCTGCTATTAAAGAACAAGAGCAGGAAGAAATTCGTTTACAGGATCTTTTTGAATTGAAGTTCAACATTAAAGAAGGTATGAACGAAACCGGCTGGACGCATAAAATTGACAGCATTGGTAGTACCGGAACGGACATTCTTGTAAAAGCAATTATTTACATTACCCTACTCCACGTATTTATTAAAGAATCGTCACACCGTAGCAGCTCTGACTTTAAAGTACATTGTATCATTGACGAGGTAGGCCAGATCTCTGCGCATTACTTACGTGAGTTATTACGCTTTGCCAAGAACAGAAATATTATGATGATCAACGGTCTCCCAAATAAATCTGGATTAGAAAGCCATTATAAATACACATACCAATTCAGAAGAGAAGAGAACAACAACGTGCGTATCTTCCCAAGTATTGTTACTGAAGTTGAGGCTTAATTAATAATAAATAATTTGAAATTGAAAACCATCCTTAGATATAAAAAATAAGGGTGGTTTTTTTATAACACTATACAAACAAGTTAAAAAAATATAATGAAAGATGATATGAAAATTTATTGGAATCTCTATTTTAATAAATTTTCTAATGATAAGATAATGAAGCAAAAACATAATCCCCTACGTGAATACGTAGCGGAAATAATTGATGGGCCTATAATTGACATTGGATGTGGGCAATCTGCACTTCTATTAGAGTTTTCAGGTTCAGAAAAATTTATTTATGCGATAGATAATGAGCAAGAGCAATTAGACTATTTAAGCAAAAGACTTTTGAACCAACCGAAATTTACAATTACAAACTGGAGTTTCTTGAAACTTAATTTTCCAGATGAAGCGATTCCACAAAATATTTACTCTCTAATTATTCTTTCAAATATATTACATTTTTTTAGCCTTCAAAAATGTAAAGAAATTATAAAAGATATTACAAACTACACAACGAGTGGGTCACTTATTTACATCGAAGTTCACTCTGACAAATTTTACGCAAACAATCCTGAAAATCCTGAGAATAATTTATATTATAAACACTATTTTAATGTTGATGATTTAAATAATATTTTCATTGAAATTGAGTTCGAGAGAATTTATCTTGCTGAAATAGAAAAAAAGGATAGTATTGAAGATAAAACTTTCGTAAGTGATTGGCTCGACGAAGTTATCAGATTATGTGATGTTCCCGTCAATGAAATTAATAATTTAAAAAAGAACTATTTGAAAGATAAAAGTCAATCTGATTTAATCGCAATATTTAAAAAAAAATAAAACCAGCGCACAAAAAAATTGAGTTAAATAATTGACAAAACAATGAATCAAAAAACTGAAAATGAGCAAGTTGGTAGATTATGGTTATGGGCTAATGCTATATTACAAACCCAATATTTGCTAAAGTTAGCATTCAGAGCTGAAGAAGCAAAAAGAGAAAAATTTCGAATAGATGAAATGGAAGATTATTTTAAAAGATTACAGGAATTTGCTAAAACGCAACCTGATTATAAAGAAGGTAGCACTAAAAGTTCTCATCAAACCCTATTCAATGAACTTCATTCTCAAGTTTTCCCAACCTGGTCAGAGTGTGCTCAAACGTATGATACAGCAATTGAGTTAGCAATTATTTACTTTTGTCAAGTTTTTACGTCTGGAAATAGCTTATCTGGAAGCGTAGCTGAAAACAATAAAACTTTCAAAGATGAGCATCTGTCAATAATTCTTGATCGTGTTTTTCAAACCCAAGAAGAAAAAGAAAAATTCGGAATACTTAAAACTAAAATCATACTTGCTAGGGATAAGGCTATTGGACATGCTGATGGCACCACTTATGAAATCATTCATGGATCAACTGTTTCAACAATGAAAGGTCCAAAAAATTATTGGAGAGATATTGATTTTATTTTTTGGAATTCTTTTTTAGAAAGAATGCGTATTGCATCATATAATTATGCGAATGAAATTAAAATAATTACTCAAATTTAACCCTTTTCTATGTACAACCTACCACATCACAAAGAAAACGATCCTCAAATAATTAAACAATTTGTTGCTAAATATCCATTTGCCTTTTTAACAGGCTGCGATTCAGAAAATAAACCAATTGCTACACAGATCCCTCTTTTTATTGAAGAGAAAAATGGAAAGAAAATTTTAAGCGGTCACATCATGAAAAATACAGACCACCATAAAACATTTTTACACAACAGTAATATTCTTGCAGTATTCACCGGGCATCATACTTATGTAAGCGGTACCTGGTATAGCAACCCTCATATCCCTTCTACCTGGAATTATATGAGCGTGCATGCAAAAGGAACAATAAAATTTTTAGATGATAACGCATTAGAAGATGTATTGAGAAAGGTAAGTCTTCACTTTGAAAATTTTAATAAAGACTCAAGCACAATTTTTGATAATTTACCAAAGGAGTTTATACAAAGAGCTATGCCCTACATTGTGGCTTTTGAAATTGAAATAACAGAAATGGATACGGTTTTTAAATTGAGCCAGGATAGAGACTACGTGAGCTATAAAAATATCATAGCAAAACTTAAACAACAAGATGAAGCAGGGCAGGTTATTGCATCCGAAATGGAAAAAAGAATTCACCAGGTATTTCCTGGCAAAATAGAAAAAGCTTAAATTAATTTAAAAGCGATAAATTAATTCAAAAACTAAACAAATGAAAAAAACAACCTTACTTCTCATCATTGCAACAGCCTTCCTTTCCGGTTTCGCATTTAAGAGCATACTAACAGAGAAGAACGAAATACCCGAAAAGAAAAAAGTAACAGGTATTGGCGGCATTTTTTTTAAATGTAAAGACCCTAAAAAAATTAAAGAGTGGTATAAAACAAACCTTGGCTTAAATACCAACCAATATGGTGCAGTGTTTGAATGGCGCCAGGGTGCAGATACTACCAAAAAAGGGTTTACACAATGGAGTGCTTTCAATGAAAAAACAAAATACTTTGAGCCTTCAACAAAAGATTTTATGATCAACTACAGGGTTGAAAATTTAATATCACTTGTTGATGACTTGAAAAAGAATAACGTCACCGTTTTAGATACGATCGCAGTTTACGAATATGGTAAGTTTGTTCATATTCTCGATCTTGAAGGAAACAAATTAGAGCTCTGGGAACCCAATGATATTGAGTACGATAAACTGGGTAAACAAATGGGGAGTAAGACAACGAAATAGCGGACATATTATGACAAATTATATTTATTCAGATAATTTAGAATCAGCACGATTACGTACAAGAAAATTAACCTTAAACGATATTGACCTTTGGACAAAATTTTTCTAGGACGAAGAAGCTGTTGAATTTTTACCGAACCCTGATTTCTCTTCGCCTAAAGAAAGGGCAACTGCCTGGATCGAAAAACAATTAAGTCGCTATAAGGACCAGCGTTACGGTTTGCATGCATTAATAAACAAAAACACAAATGAATTTGTTGGACAGTGGCCTTTTAGCGCCGGAGTTGGATGGAGAACAACAAGTTGAAGTTGGGTACCATGTATTTAGAAAATATTGGGGACAGGGTTACGCGCCGGAAGCTGCTAAATTATTTATTGACTTTGGTTTCAAGAACAACCAGGCAACATCGATCATTTCCATTATAAATATTAATAATATCAAGTCTCAAAAAGTTGCGCTTAAAAATAATCTTGTAAAAACAAAACAAACGAAATGGTTTGAGCAGGATGTTTTTATTTATCAAATTGACAAATAAGATCCTAAGAAAATAATTAAGACAAATGACCGAAGAAAAAGCTAAAAAGATCATCATTGATCATGTTGATAGTATTACCAAAAAAAGTAGTTGGTGGCCACTCAGTAGAAGACGGTTTAATCTTGAATTCTCAAAATTTATGGAGCCCTATGAAAAGGAAGCAAATCTTCCACCTAGAGAAGAATTGTCATTTCCACACTTTACAATGAATAAAGCTGGTTTAAATTTCGGCGATATATTCTATAAATGGAATGAGGTATTTGGTATAGCAATAAAAACAGAAAGCATTTATAATGCTAATGCTGATACGAATCACTATATAAAAAATTTAATTTTTTGTTCAAAAGATGGTAATATCCAAGAATTTACACTTGGTGATACTTCCTATTTAAAAAATTTGCTTAAACATTTTATAGCACTTTATAAAGAGCAGTTTGATAAAGATCAAAAAACTAACTTCCAATAGCAAAATATTCTTATGATACACAAACAATTCGCAGACAAAGCAGTACGAATATTACAGGCTGATGAAAATGTAATTGGTTTGGCAGCTGCCGGTTCGTGGCTAACGAATGAGATGGATGAGTTCTCAGACCTTGACCTTGTACTTGTAACCAAAGAAAAAATAACAGGTGATAAAAATAATATGCTGGCGTACGCGAAACGTCTTGGTGAGTTTTTATCGGGTTTTACGGGTGAACATGTCGGCGAACCAAGATTACTGATCTGTCTTTATGATAACCCTTTAATTCATGTGGATATAAAATTTGTAACGCTGCAGGAGTTTCAAACAAGGATAGAAAACCCTGTAATACTTTTTGAAAGGGATAAACAATTACAAACAGTTTTAAATACTACAGTATCAGAATTTCCAATTCCTGAATATCAATGGATGGAAGACCGTTTTTGGACATGGGTACATTATATGCTTTTAAAAACTGGTCGTGGTGAGTATTTTGAAGTATATGATGGTTTCGGTTTTTTAAGAAGGGTAATTTTTGGTCCTTTACTTCATATAAAAAATAAAAATTTACCGCGCGGTGTAAGACGCGTTGAAACATCTTTACACAAAGATGATCTAAACGACCTTATATCTACCAACGCTGATTATGACAGGCAATCTCTACTCGCAGCTTTAAAAAACTGTGTGAAGCTTTATCGCAAACTTAGAACAGAACTTTACGATGATAAAGTAATACAAAATAAAAAAGCCGAACAAAAAGTAATAGAGTACTTTGATGAAATTGAGAAAATGAAAAAATAATATTTACATTACATATAAAAACAATAAACACGAAAACAAAACACATCTTTTTTACAATTGCCCTATTATTCACTGTAGCATTTATAAACAGGTGTTAGAAGCAAGTGATAAAAAAATTAGCGAAAAATTAACTACTGTCACTTTGAATAATATCAAAATCATAATACTTTTTATTTTTTTAATCCAGAAAGGATTTACACAGGTAAAACATGGCACGTTTTCTGACGACCGCTTTGAAACAGGAATAGACCTTAACCATTACGAAGACTATTTAAAAGTTAAAAGCGCATTTGTATGTGAAATACAGTCAAAAGAAGTTGTTGAGGATGTTGAATATATAACAGCTGTGGTTCTTAGGGTTTTTAAAGGTAAAGTAGAAAAAACCATAAAAATAAAAAACAAATACTTTAAAAATGATCCGGCTCACAATCCTGCGACATTAAAAACGGGTGAAGTTTTGTTAATGTTGTTAAGTAAACATTTTGGCAGTTATCATTTAAAAAAATGTAAGTATAGTGTTAGTTCAACAGAAGGAAAATTTACTGAAGACACAACCATCTTTGGTCAATACGGAAAAGTAAATGGTTATGTAGATCTGCCACTTGCAAAAGGTCAAGTAGTAAATGGTAAGCGGGAAGGTGAATGGCAACTTGAATCGGGCGGTGGCTATGAATGGTTGTTTTTAGAAACAGGCAAATATAAGAATGGAAAAAAAGAAGGCGAATGGATTATTTATTCTCACAAAGAAAATGAACAGTTTAAAAGAGATTCTTCATATGAGGCCGATTATAAAAATAAAAAAGATCACTATAGGCCCCACGGAAAACATCATTATAAAGCCCACTTTAGATCAGCAGTTGAAACATACCATCATGGAAAAATAACGGGAATATTCTACTCGTATTGGTCAAACGGAGTGCTATGTGAGCAAACAATTTATAAGAACGACGAAGCAAATGGCCTAAGTATAATGTATCATGACAACGGGAAAATTTTCTCAAGAGCACTATTAGAAGGTGAAAATACAAAAACCTATGTCGAATACCGAGACTCATGCATATTTGAAACACAGAGTACTCTTAGAAAAAACAGGAAAATGATACTTTCAAAAGATAGTGTATTGCAAACTGAAATAATTGAAAAACATGGAAAAGGTGTTTTTCTTGCCTATCATAATAATGGAAAGGTAAAAATAAAGTCGGCATTTAATAAAAAAGGTAGTCTTGTGGGCAATTTTATAACTTATGACCCGTCAGGAAAAATTATTTCAACAAGAAAATTATCAGATGATACACGGTTGATAGGTGACGAACTTTGGAATTATTTTCCGGATCATGGATTATAAATTAAAAAAAAGGGTTCTACAGATAACCATCAAATTATGCATTACAATACTGGTTTGAAAATTGGCTGGATGAACATTTAGTGGAAGAGCAATGCCATCGCAGTTTTAAAATTATTCTTCGCCACACATTCTTTTAAATAGTTTATTCATTGCACCGTTGTTAAACGATGCAAACCTGCCTTTTTGTAAAGCTGTTTTATTGCTGCAATTTTGAGCCAGCTTAAAATTATAAACAAAGGGCGCATCTTTTTTATACCACCCTCCTATTTGCCCGAAACGCATATCGCTAAATACGATCGTATCGTTCTCTATCTTTGCGCAATAATATCCACGTGAAAAGCGCTGTAGATCTGCCACCTGTTCAGGATCGCAGGGAAATGTGAGCAGCGAATCATTTCTCTGTACGTTCTCAAATTCAATATTTTTATTTTTATCGAAAATAGAATAATACCCGATCTTATATTCTTTATCTGAACACAAAACAACATACCACAAAAAATTATTTAATGGTGTGGGTGTGGACATGTAATTCACATAATTTATATTTTGTTGTGTCATGTTTTTTCTCACAACACCATCAACATAAATTTTATTTATGGTTATCAATACAAGATAAAAAGAGCTTGCGAGTAATCCAAATCGGTACCAGGGTTTTCGCTTTACGGAATCATTTTTTAAGATCAGTAAAACAATTGCCGCTATAAGAACAGGTAGTGTAAAAACAGGATCTAAAATAAAAATAGTATTAAAGCTTACGCGGTAATCATCAAAAGGCTCAAACCAGCCGGTGCCATATGAAGTAAAGGCATCGATAAATATATGTACAAATAAACCACTTCCAATTAACAACAACCACTTGCTAAAATGAAGATCTTCTTTCTTAAAAGCTTTTTTAAAGATCCAGGCCAATAAAAATGATAAGATGATATTAAATAAAATAGAATGTGTAATACCACGATGAACTAAAAGTGCTTTCGCTTCGCTCACCCAAAGACCGCTGATCACATCGATATCCGGAAAATTATTTGCCAGTGCACCTATCAACATGGCTTTTTTACCTAGTTGTTTTCCTGCAATAGCCTCTCCAAGGCAGGCTCCAATTACGGTATGTGTTAATGTATCCATTATTGTTTTGTTTTTTTACGCCCTCTTTTACTAACAAGCACATCCATTAATAAACGATAAAAATTATAAGCCAACCAGGTCTTTACGCGATAAAATAAATTTCTTCTTTTTCTGTAAACAGTTTCTTTTACCTGCTTGCAACCGGTTTTAATTATTTTATCAATGTGCTCGGTAAAGGTATTTACAAAAACAACATCTCTCACTTCTGTATTTAATTCAATACTAATATAACGGCTTAAAAAATTAATATTATAAGAACCAATCGTAGCCCAATCATTATCAATGATCATCGCCTTACCATGCATAACAGAATTACCCCATTCGTAAACGTTTATTTTATTTTTGAGATAAAAATCATAAAGATAATTTTCTGCCAACCGCACCGATGTCACATCTGATCTTCCGGCAAGAATGATCTTGACCTCTACTCCTTTTTTAACAGCAGCTAGCAACAATTTACGGATCTTTCCATCAGGCAAAAAATAACTGGAAATAATAGTTATTGAACTTGATGCATTTTTAAGTGCTTTGATATAACTATTGTAAATTTCATTTTTATTTTTTATCCAGTCATTGATCCTAAAGCTTACCAATTTTTTAGTTGCTTTACTTTGTGATTCTACTATTGATCTTTCCCATAAAGTTAAGGGTGTAACGGTTCTTTTTTTGTACGCATTTTCGCATAAGATATGAAGATATTCGCACACCGTACCTTCTGTTAGAATGCCATAATCCAGCCATGGCTTTTCTTCTCCGGCATTATATTTATCCGCCACATTAATACCGCCTGTTAAAGCAATTCTTTTATCCGCAACAATGATCTTGTGATGCAAACGTCTTCCAAAAAAAATACTTTCAGAAGAAAATAAAGGAGAGAATTTTCGAAAATGAATGCCTGATGTAATAAGATCTTTTATCACATGACGCGAAAAAGAATGCGATCCAAAAGCATCTATCATTAAATAAACCAAAACATTTCTTGCCGCTGCTCGTTTTAATGCTTCAACAATGCGCATTCCGGTTTCATCGGTATTAAAAATATAAGTTTGAAACTGTAATACTTCGTTGCTTTCATCAATGATCTGTTCAAGCAGCTCAAAATAATTGTTACCGCTGTATACCAACCCAATCTTATCTGCTTTTACAAATTCTTTCACATTTATACTTTTAAGGAACCTAAGCTATAAATTATATACAAATTGGCTGCCAATAAACAAAACCAAGGTTGATTTGTACGTTGCGTGAATAAAAAAAAGTCGTAAATTGCCTTATGAAAAAGACTTTCAGGGCATTATTAATAACGGGCATTCTTGCCTTACTTCCGCATGCCTCTTTTTCGCAAATTACCGCTGGCACCAATAAACGGATTGTTGCGTTACTCGATCTTACAGTAAAAAACGCGGAAACCTCGGATGCTGAGATCTATTCGGCAAAATACATCTTAAAAACAGCTGGCATACCCTTTATTGTTACTACTGACGTAAATGTTGCTAAAAATTATGGTCTTATACTTGGTTCTTCAAAGTTTGACATTAGCACCTTTAGCACTAATGAAAAAGATACTTTAATTAATTACGTAAATAAAGGCGGGGTTTTAATTGCAGCCAGCGTGCGCGATCCCTATTTTAATTCGCTATTTGGAATTTCATCTAATACTAACAGCAATACACATTATACATTAAAGTTTAATTCATTTTTAAATGATCCATCTTTTAAATGGCTTAACGATACTATGGAGCAAACCATCTCGTTAGGCAAAACAACGTTTACGGCCGTTATTAATACCCGTCAATACACTGTTGCAGGCGCTTTGGCTTTAGCAGTGTTTGATGATAATACAACAGCAATTACAAAAAGGATTTATGGCATTGGCACAGCCTTTGCCCTGGGCTTTTCATTCAGAAATCTAATTATAACCAACCAGCAAAATCTTGACTACAGCGCACAGCGTTTTTATTCTAACGGTTTTGAGCCTACCTCAGATGCGGTAATGCTTTTTGTAAAAGGTATTTACCTGGCACACACGCCAAGAGCTGCGTGGCTGCACACATCTCCTTACGACAGTAAAACAACTTTAATGATCACACATGATGTGGATGCAACAACTGCTTACGATACCATGCACTATTATGCAGATTATGAAAATTCAAAAGGTATAAAAGCGTCCTATCTTTTTACAACGCATTATATTAACGATGGCTTATTGTCTGATTTTTATAATCTCAACAGCATTCCAAAAGTGCAATACGTATTAAACAGAGGCCACGTTGGCGGTAGCCATTCTGTTGGTCACTTTCCCGATTTTGATAATGAAAGTACTTTTCCTTTGGGCGTTTTAGGCAACACACCCTCCAATTATATTCCTTACAATTCCGGCACCGGGTCAACAGTTGGCGGCACTGTTTTAGGAGAAACAGAAGTGTCGAAAAATTTATTAGAACAAAATTTTGGAATAAATGTAAAAACATTCAGGGCCGGTTATTTATGTTTTCATGACAAGATCGTTAACGCTTTAGATACACTTGGCTATACAAACAGCACTACATTTTCAGCTTGTGATATTTTAACCAATTTTCCGTATCAGCAAAGAAAAGACCGTTCTTATTCGGGCGCGCTTACAAACGTTTGGGAATATCCAATGACCATTTCGGATGATTTTACCTCGGCACCAATTACAACTATTAATTATCCGCAAAAGGTAGCAATTTGGCTGGATGTTATTAATCGTAACATGGCTAATAATGCGCCAAATAATCTATTGATACACCCCACCCGTAGATACAAACTTACTGCACAACAGGATATGCTGAATGCTTTACCACCCGGCGTATTTGTTACTAATGTTGAGCTGTTTGCTAACTATTGGAGAAAAAGAGATCTTGTTTCCTTCACATCAAAAATATCAAACGATTCATTGATCATAACCGTTCCGGCTGTGCAGCTTCCACTCGACCCTACTATTAGTTTTGTTATTGATAAAGGGCAGCAACTTGTGAGCATCCAAGCGCAGGATGAATTTGGAAATGCTATTACTTTTATTAAATCAAACTTTAACACAAACGATATCATTCTTCATTTTGAGAATTATCCTGCTTTAGGAATTGACGATCATATCAAAAAAGAATCACCTGTTTTTATTACGGTCTCGCCAAACCCTGCTTCGGGCAATTGTGTTTTTGATTTCAGGCTTGAAAAACCTTCCGCTATAAAATTAGAGCTCATGGATATGATGGGCAATACACTTTCAGCCTTAGCCGATAAAAATTTTACAGAAGGCTGGCAGCAAATTAACTTCAATGCCTCTGAATTTAAACCAGGTATTTATTTATACAGGATCAGTGTAGACGGGAAACCGCTCGTTAAAAAGCTGATCATTTCAAGGTAAAATTGTATTTTTAGCCTAAAATACGGAGAGAAACGTGAAAGTCCATTTAACCCGCGCCCGCAGCATTTTATATGTTTTTTTATTTGTATTACGGACTGCTTCTTTATTTTCGCAGGAAACAGATCTTAAAAAACTTGACACGCTTGCGAACCATACTTTTTTAAATAAAAAATACGATTCATCTATTGTTGCTGCTGAAGAGCTATTGATCCGCGCAAAAAAAGCAAATTCAAATTATTATGTTATTTCTGCTCTGTTTCACAAAGCCAGCGTATTAACACAATTAAATAAAGAAAAAGAAGCCGCAGATCTTTTATACGAGGCACTCAAACTCTGTTCAGATACAACAGAAGATTTTTTAAAGGCAGGTATTTATAATGAACTCGCTGTATTAACTTTTCACAGAAATAATCCCGGAATTGCAAAATCATATTACCGTGAAGAAATAAAGATACGCAAGCAAATGAAAGATGATTACAGGGTTGCTAACGGCCTGCTTAATCTTTCTACCATGTATCGCCGCTTAGGCGAAACAGACAGCTCGGCCCTGCTTTTAAATGAAGTTGGACCCCTTGCAAAAAAAATAAATTATCCCGAACTGTTTGCACATTATTACCAGGGAAAAGGTGCGCAATGGCAAACCATACACAATGCAGACTCTGCTGAATTTTATTATTTAAAAGCGCTTTCGTACTGGAAAACATTAAATAATAAAAAGGATGAAATGATCCCGCTTTTTAATTTAGGACTCATCTATCATCTGAAAAATGATTTTAAGCAAGCACTTGAAAATTATTTGCAGGTAGAGAAAATAACAGAAGAGTATGAATTAGATAGTTATAAATTAACGCTCTACGGTAATCTTGCAGAAGTATACTACGATCTTAAAGACTTTAAACGCTCAGCCGAATATTTCAGAAAACATATTGAGACCAGCAATGCCGGTCAGAAAAAAGAGATGAGTGATTATACAGCCAGGCTCGACAGGCAATTTAAGATAGAAAAGAATGAGATCGTTCAAAGACAAAAAGAAGAAATAGCCGCCCAAACATTAAAGATAGAAGAACAAAACAGGCGCATTTATTTATCAATAATAGCAATTGTATTAGTTGCCGGCATTTTATTAGTACTACTTTTTTATTATAATTTCAAAAAGCGCCTGAACATAAAAATTGAAGAAGCAAAAAAGAAATTCTTTTCAAATGTAGTACACGAAATAAGAACGCCTCTAAGCATGATACAGGCGCCATTAAAATTATTGAAAACAAAAATATCTACGCCTGACGAATTACAAAACATAGAACTGGCAGAGAGAAATATTAAGCGTTTAAATGAGTTGGTGAACCAAATGCTGGATATTTCTAAAATTGATTCAGTTAAATATAAGCTCAACGAGACCTTTGGAGATATTGAGGTGTTTTTTAATCAATTAATAAGCGCGTATACAAAAGTTGCAGTAGAAAAGAATATCGGTATCCTTCCAACCTTTGCGATCATCAACAAAGTAGCTTTTTTTGATAAAGATGCGCTCGAAAAAATTACGGGTAATTTATTGGGTAATGCTATTAAGTATACAAAAAATAATAACCAGGTAGGTATTGATGTATTTACAGAAGAAACAGAACAAGGCATTAAACTAACTATTTCGGTTTGGGATACAGGCGTTGGGATCTCGCAAAAAGATCAGGAAAATATCTTTAATCGCTTTTACAGAAGCGAAAAAACAGCAGCATCTACTAAAGGCGTTGGCATTGGTTTATCATTAGTAAAAGAATTAGTTGAGATCCAAAACGGAATAATTACAGTTAAAAGTAATGAAGGAAAAGGTTCTACCTTTACAGTTATAATTACGCTAAAAGCAAAAGAAGAACGATTAATTCTTAAAACTCCGGAGCTAAGTGCAATAAATGGTGACCTTGATCAGATCTTAATTGTTGAAGACGACACGGATATTTTAGAGTTCAACACCAGTTATCTCGAACAAAATAAATTTAAAGTATTAAAAGCAAGAAATGGAAAAGAAGCCATTGAGCTTTTAGAAAAAACCTTACCTGATCTTATTATCAGCGATTTGATGATGCCTGAACTGGATGGAATTGGTTTATTGAAAGCGGTAAAAAATAACGCGCAAAGCAATCACATTCCCGTAATTATTTTATCGGCCAAAGCTTCTCCTGAAGCACGTTTAGAAGCTCTTAAGCTTGGTGCGCAAGGTTATTTGGCAAAACCTTTTTTACCTGAAGAATTACTTTCAGTTGTTACAAATCAATTAGAGATCTTAAGCAAGCGTAAAACAGAATTTAAAGAACTGATAGCACAGCCTGAGAAAAAAGCAGAAGAGAAATTTATTGGTACCGAACCTTATACTCAAAAATTATTCGCGCTTATCTTTAAGCATTTGGATGATCCTGAACTTTCAGTAGAAAAACTGGCAGATCTGATGGCAACTAACCGCAGCCACTTTCAACGTAAGGTAAAAACAATTACAGGCTTATCACCTTCTGAAATAATAAAAACAATTCGTTTGGAAAAAGCCAATGAATTACTTTTAAGTAAGAATGGAAATATTACGGAAGTAGCTTATCAGACAGGCTTTTCGTCGCAATCGTATTTCACGAAATGTTACACACAACATTTTGGCATCTCGCCTACACAAATGCTTCAGAAAAACAAACAATAATCAACGCGTATTTACTTTTTAAACCTGTTATCTCTCTCCTTTTGTTTCTTATAACTTTTTACTGTAAATCTTACAGCTATAAACAAACCAAGAACACAAATAAATAAACATAGCCAAAGCATCTTTATTTATTGTTTTATAAATTTCTTAATACAAACCAGCTTTTCGTTCTCATCAAACAGCGAAATAAAATAAACTCCCGCTTCCAGCGAAGAAACATTTATCTGTGTGTTTGTTTTGCCTGATAGAATTTCTTTTCCTGTAACATCGCGTATTATCATACCTGAAATAAGCTCAGCGTCTGAATTAATATTTAAAACAGAATTAGTTGGATTTGGATATAAAGAAATGAATGCATTGTTTGATGCAGAAATAATACCGGTTGTTAAAGCGGTACAGTTTGATGAGGACGTATATGTTGCACTGGCAACAGGTATAGTAACAGTTGTTGCGGTAACAGTTATTACACTGGTAGTATAACTAAAAGGCGTAGCAGTATAATTGATCACTGCATTGCTTACATTGTAAACAGAGTCCTTACACCCAACGCCCTCAAATATATCTGTTCTGGCAAGGTAAACGGTATCTGACATATAAGGATTGAAAAAATGAAATGACGAGTTGGAAGAATGGATGAAACTACTTGTTAGATTAGAGAATGAGGATGTTGGAGCCTGTATCTTACTAAAATGCCTCGAACCTTTTATAACAAAGGTCGTATCAAAACGAATGACCTTAAAACCATAACCAGTTGGTGCCGGCACACCGCTTACAAGCAAATCAGTATTGTTTGAATAAATATCCTGTATAATAATTCCTGCAGCCAGTGTTTTGGAAGTAATGGTTGTTAAGTTAGTATCAAGCATACGCATTAAGATCGGCCCCTCTGCCGGAGACGGAGATGAAGTGATACTTCTATCGACCGTTACAAGTTTTCCTTTTAAAATAGTAGCAAAACTTTGGAAAAATTTATTGGTAGAACCGGTGATTGTTTTTGATGTTAAAATAGTTCCTGCGGAATCTAATCTTAAAACTGAAGATTGCGTAACGTTATTAGGCTCGGCGCAGGTAACATACAATTCCCTGTTTCCATTAAAAACGATCGCCCCTGCATTTTGATTCTGGTTTAAAGTATTTTCACCTATACCTTTAACCCAAAACAAAACTCCATTCGTATCCAGTTTTGCTACCATGAGATCTGTTTTACTCTGTGAAGCATTGAACCGATTACCCAACAAGAAAATGTTTTTTGCATTATCATAAGCAATAGATCTTAACACCTCGTTATTGATCGATAAAGTTTTGCGCCATACAGTGACATTAGTGCTTAAGTTATATTTTATAATGCAAGGCTGTGTACCTGTTGAATTGGTAAGTGAAGCTGTCATATATAACATTTGATTGTTCTTTACAACATCAAGCACCTTCAGGTCGTAACCCGCTACAGAAAACGTTTTACTGCTTGTAACATTGCCGGTAGTAGTAGTAAATTTTGTTACATCAGAATATGCAGCAAAAGGTGTTCCCGGGTAAATAACCCTAACAACAAAAGTACTGGTGTTATATTCATTTGAGTATATTACAGAAGCACTGGTAACCCCGGAAGTGGTATGAAATAATTTGCGCTGATAGTTAGATTGTGCATGTGCAAAAACTGTGAACAGCATAAACGAAATAAGTATGAGTTTTTTCATGGATGTATATTTTAATTAAATGTACAAAAAATAAAAATGAGTCTAAAAAAAAAGCCCCCGAATTGGAGGCTTTTTGTAAATTAAATGTTATTTATTATTTAAGAATTGCGGCTCTTAAGGCATATATCTTTTCAGAGATAGATTTAAAGTTTGCTTCTTTAAAATCTTTAGGGTCTTTAATAACTGTAATTTCATTTAACACAACTTTAAATTGCGCATTTAAAGCAGCGCATTCTTTTTTGTCTTTATACTCATCTAATAATTCAGATAAGTTCTTTAAATAAAAACGTTGGTCCCATAATTCTTTATACCCTTTTTCTTTTACAGCCGGCTCAGTTGCCGCTTCAGTAATTTTACAGGTTAAATATAAAGCTTCTATCCATGAACCTGCAAAAACAGCAGCAGCAGTATAAACACGCTCATTTGTTCTTAAATAAGAATCACTTTTAATAAAGATCTCATCTAAAATTCTTAATAATGAATCTTTATTTGCAATGTTTTGTTCGGCACGTTTGCCAACCATTTGATCAACTGCGCTTTTTAAACCCAAAGCATCCGATTTTACCAAAACAGCTTTCATATATTTTAAAACATCCTCGCCAACATTGTTAACCATTGCGTAAGACATATCAATATTAAATGCGCCTAATTGTAAAGCTTTATTAAATTCATCTCCGGTTAATTGTTTTTTAGTATCAATTAAAAAGCTGCTGTTGTAAGGTACACCCCAGCTTGATAATTCATTAACACTTGCTACCGGTGAAGGAATATTTGCAATTGCAAAATCAAATTTAAATTTAGTGTCTTCATTTACAGTTATAGGAGTTGTATCCTTTGGTGTATTATCAACAGCCAAAGAATCAACTGTTTCTTTTAATTCGTCAGATTGTTTATCGCCACAAGATGATAAAGCCACTAATAATGAAAAACCTGCTACGTAAAGTATTTTATTCATTTTTTAAAATTTTGATAGCAAATATATACTCTTTTTTTATTTTTTAAAGAAAATTTATTAAAACGGTTCATAATAAACTGTTTTCTTAATACTATGCCTTTTATACCTTATTTGGGTGTGCCCCTACGGGTCGGGCTATTGCCTTCGCACCATCTCGCTCAAATATCCACTGGATATTTGCCGTGCTTCGCTCCGGCTTTTTGCCTAAACAGGCAAAAGAGCTAAACCCTTCATATCCCTCACGCGGGTATTGTACGTGAGCGTTAGGGATAGAACGGAAAGCCCGGAATGCAGTGAAGCGGAATGAGGACTTGAAGTGAAAGCCCGGGCCGGAGGCAACGCCCAAGAAAATAAAATATTTTTATTATTTTATTGATGCCGCATTTTGGTAATAATGCAGGTAATTACTCCGCCATGTCTTATTAGCAAAGGCATTGTACTTTTCAAACAAAGGTTTATCATCGGTGTTAACCAGTTCGGTTTTTTCAAGTTCAGGAACGATCTCAAAAGGAAGATGATTTAATTGTTTAAGTGAACAGATAAATAACAGGTTCCTGTAATTTTCATCATCAGATGATGTACAGATCTTTATATTGTAACCTGAGCGTTTTAAAGTGTTGAATAGAATACTGCTCCCCATTCCATTAAGGCCTTTCATATAACCGTGCCAGTTAATTATGAGCACTGCCGAATCGTTAAGGTTCTGTTTTAATTTTTCAAGACTTTCGGTTGTTAATACATGCGAGGGCTGCTCTTCTGCTTTAAAAATATCTACCAAAACAAGATCGTATTTCTTAGCACAATGATTTAAATAATAACGTGCATCATCGCAAATTGGTTTTACACTTTTATTCAATTCAAAAAAGTTTTGCGCCGCATCAATTATTCCTTTATCAAACTCAACACCATCTGTTACATAATTTTTATCTACAAATAAATTAGCTGTTAATCCTCCGCCAAGGCCAAGAACCAATGCATTCTTTAGCTTATTTGAATAAGGAACCAAAGTGTCAAGCAAATTTACATATTCAGAAACCGAACGTTTTGTTTTTAGGTTCATTTCTGTTTGAATGATGTTATTGATCTTTAAGATCCTTATGGTTTCTTTTTTATCATTTAGAAGGTCCTTCACTTCTAACTGACCAAGAATACTATTACCATAAAATAAATGTTGGCTTTTAATGAAACTGAATTGCAGATTTAAATAAACAAAGGCAGCAAATAAAATTAAATGCATAGCCTTATATGATCTGAAAATAATGCAGTTTGCAATAAATAAAAGCGCACCAAAACCCAGTAAACACCAGGTTAAGCCTAATGCAGGGATCAAATAAAAACCGCATAAAAAAGTAGCAATGATACCACCAAGTGTTGATACGGCATACACCGTACCACTTACACGTCCGGCAGCACTACTCTCTTTTGTTTGAATGTAAATAAATAAAGGTGATGTTGCTCCTAAAAAAAATACAGGCGCAAACAATAAAATAAAAGTGCTTAATACTACTGCAAATAAAAATGGCAGGTAAGAGATCCACGGAATAACATAACGGCTAATAACCGGCATTAACATTACAAATAGGGCCGCAAAAACCAATACATGAAATAACCTTTTTGAATGTTGTTTGCTTCTTTCGCTTATTACACCACCAAAAAAATAACCAAAGGCCAGTGCTGCCAATGTAATACCCATTACCGATGCCCATACGTATAAGCTGCTGCCAAATATGGGTGCTAATAATTTAGCGCCACACAATTCGGCAGCCATTACTACAGCGCCTTCAATGAAGCTTAATAAAATTAATTTTTTGATCATCTGTTATACAGATCATTTAACTTGTGAATGATAATCTATCAGGCCATCTATAGGCGACTGAATAACATTGCCAATTTTATAACCGTGTTTAGTAGCTATTTTTTCAAAAAGGTCTTTATAATAAAATCCAATAGAGCCAACGGTATGCACCTTGTATGATTTGGAATCGGTGTATTTATTTACAAGCTGCACAAAAAAAGAATCAAAACAATCCAATAAAACTTTTTCTACAAATTCGTGCTCTTTGTTCTTGCCTACAAACATTGCTACCGAAGCAAGATAACGGCTTGGCATATTTTTTTTGTAAACATTGGTAAGGATCTCTTCACGATTATATCCTTCTTTTTCAAATTTCTTTTTCAGATCTGAAGGAAGATTATCTTCAAAATACTCTTTAATAAAATTTTTGCCTATTTGAGCACCACTGCCATAATCACCCCACAAATAACCAACAGATGGAATGTTCTCTAAAATAAATTTACCGTTATATAAACAGCTGTTACTACCTGTACCAAGTATGCAGGCTATACCAAAGTCTTTTTTACATAATGCCCTTGCAGCAGCCAAAAGATCGTGTGATACATTTATTTTTGGAACGCCTAATGTAATGGTTAAACAATCTTCTATGAGCTTGCAATTCTCAAAAGTAGAACAGCCTGCGCCATAGTAATGAATAACTTTTATTTTATTAAGATCTTCAATTAAATGTGGTCTTAAATTATTTAAGATCTCAAGACTTATTTGATCAATAGATTGAAAATAGGGATTAAAACCAATGGTTTTTACGCGCTTAACGATCTGTGTGCCTCTTAATAAAACCCAATCGGTTTTAGTAGAACCGCTATCTGCAATTAGAACATACATGCTCGCAAAATAGCAAAAAAAAACCGCCTAAAAGCGGTTTTTAATTATTTTAGAGAGAAAAATGTTATGCTGTTGGTTCGTCAGTTGATGGAGCATCCGTTACAGGAGCATCCGTTTCAGGAGCGTCAGTAACTGGAGTTTCTGTAACTGCTGCGTTTTTAGCTGCAATTTTTGCTGCTTTTGCTTCTTTAGCTACTGTTTCTGCTTTCGCTTTATCAGCTGCTTTTTTAGAATCTGCCGATTTTAAATTGTCTTTTTTACCAACAATTTTACCTTCTTTTTCACCTACCCATTTGTTGAATTTTTCTTCAACCTGAGCTTCAGTTAAAGCACCTTTTTTAACACCTTCTAATAAGTGTTTTTTCATCATAACACCTTTGTACGATAATATCGCACGACAAGTGTCTGTTGGTTGAGCGCCTTTCATTAACCAGCTCAAAGTTGAGTCGAAGTTAATGTCAATAGTTGCAGGGTTTGAATTAGGATTATAAGTTCCTAATTTTTCAATGAATTTTCCATCACGTGGTGCACGACCATCCGCAACTACTAAATGAAAGAAAGCTTGATCTTTCTTACCATGTCTTTGTAGTCTAATCTTTACTGCCATTTTATTTTTTTTTAAATTAAGGGTGCAAATATCGTAAAAAAATCTGTTTTAACAAAAAAAACATAAAATTCTTGCCATGACGGAGAAAAGTTCTATTTTTGCCTTAAATATCACGAAATATGCAAGTTAAAGAGAGAGGCATTATACTTATTCCAATTGATTTTACTAAACAATCACTTTTAGCTGTAAAACAGTCTTACAATTTAGCTAAATATACCCATTCTAAGCTCATTTTACTTCATGTTTACGAAAAGACAGGCGAAGAGAGTTATGACGCCTTAAACAAGCTTACCAAGCAAACTGAGCAGGAAAGTGGCGTGCCAACCGAATTTATGAACGTTAAAGGTGATATTTATGATGAAACCGATCGTGTGGCAGAAGAAGTTGGTGCTACTTTGATCATTGCCGGCCTTGAGAGCCACATGAAATTCAGAAATATTGTTGGTTCAAGTGCCAGTAAATTAATACGTAAATCACCTTGTCCTGTTATCACTATTCGTGGCATGGAACACCGTGACGGTTGCGAAAACATACTTTTACCTTTAGATCTTTCTACAGAAACCCGCGAAAAGGTGGATGCTGCTGTACAATTTGCACAATACTTTGGAGCCAGCATCCGTATTTTAGGTGTTTTTGACCCTAATGATGCTTCTTACGAAAACCAATTATTAGCCTATTCGCACCAGGTGAAGCAATTCATAAAAAGCAAAGGTATTTCATGCACAAACAAATCTATTCCTGCTAAAGATGTGGCAGAAACAGTTGTTGAATACGCAAATAAAATTGAGACCGATCTTATTATGATCATGAATAAACCGGGTTTAAATGTTGGTGAGTTTTTTGGCGGAACTGATGCGCAACGTATTGTTGACATTAGCAATATTCCGGTAATGACCATTCAACCAATGAAACGCGAAAGCTTAGTACATTTTGGTACAGGTTTTTAATAAGGCGATGGAACGCGGATGACGCGGATTTTTTAATAAATGAAAAAGAGCTACCAAACAATAGCTCTTTTTTTATTTTGATATTATCAGTGACAATCTATTTGATCAGTAAAATCTGTGTTCAATCACGTAGGCTCCAGCTTAATAAACGTGCTGCCCGCCATTAATACTGTAATTAGCTCCTGTGATAAAACTGGTTTCTTCACTCGCTAAAAAGCTTACCAAATGTGCTACTTCATGCGTACCGCCTAAACGGCCCATTGGCACCTGCGCAATAATTTGATTTAATACTTTTTCAGGCACTGCCATTACCATATCCGTACCAATATAACCCGGAGATATTGTGTTAACAGTAATTCCGTATTTAGCAACTTCCATAGCTAATGATTTTGTAAAACCATGCATTCCTGCTTTTGCGGCACTGTAATTGGTTTGTCCAAACTGGCCACGTTGCCCGTTAACAGAAGAGATCATGATGATGCGTCCGAAATTACGCTCTATCATACCATCTAAAACCTGGCGCGTGCAATTAAAAACACTGTTAAGGTTTGTATTTATCACATCATACCAATCTTCCTTTTTCATTTTGGCTAAACGCCCGTCACGCGTAATACCGGCGTTGTTCACCAATGTATCAATAACACCAACTTCTTGTTCAATTTTTTTGATCATGGCACCTGCGCTGTCAAAATCCGACACATCACCATAAAATAATTTAATATCAAAACCTTCGCCCTTCATGGTTTCAACCCACTTTTCAGCTTTTTCTTTGGTATGGTAATTTCCTACAACCCTAAAACCATCTTTATGCAATTGTTTGCACATAGCGGTTCCTAAACCACCTGTAGCACCGGTAACCAGCACTGTTCTTTTATTATTTGCCTTATCCATATATTAAATTTTAAATATTAAATTCAAAAATAAAAAATACCAGTTACCAAAATGTTTCCGGCAGGTTAATTTCGACAAGCTCAATTACTGCTTAGATCTTTTCACTGTTCAATACCGTAGCTTCACCGCTGGTACAAATGTTTCCGCTTTCAACATGTGTTATAACGGTTTCAACAATAGCGCGGTGTTTATCCTTCATAACTTCTTTAACAGTAAACGATGCTTCGTACTTTGTATCTACATACATTGGTTTTAAAAAATTCAATGTTTGTTTTAAATAAATAGTTCCTTCACCCGGAAACAAAGTGCCAAACACTTTGCTAAACAGCGAGGCGCTAAGCATGCCGTGCATGATGGGACGTTTAAACATTGATTTTGATGCGTAATCTGCATCGGTGTGTACTGGGTTCTTATCACCTGTTACTTCTGCGAAACGATTAACTTCATCTTGTGAAAATTGAAATTCGTGTTTGTAAACTTGATTAACTTCTAACATATATTTGCATTTGAGAACAACTAAAGTATAATAAATTATCTTAAATCCCAACACAGGGGCTAATTAAATCTTACTTTTGCCAAAAATAATTTAGTCCGGATAAGCTCAAAACTAGAACTTAAAAATGCTCAAAGCCTCTTATTATTTAAATAAAGATGTTGTTTTTCTTGCCAAAGATCTTATTGGTAAAACCTTTTGCACACGCATCAATAACAAGCTTACCTGTGGCATTATTACCGAAACCGAAGCTTATGCAGGCGTTACTGATAAAGCATCACATTCTTATAACGGAAGAAGAACCAACAGAACTGAGACTATGTATAGCAAAGGAGGCGTAAGCTATGTGTATTTGTGTTATGGTATTCACCGCCTGTTCAATATTGTTACAAATGATAAAGATATTCCGCATGCTATTTTAATAAGAGCTATTTATCCCACAAAAGGTATTGAAGAAATAGTAAAACGCAGGGGTGTAAAATTCTCAAATAATTTGTGTGTTGGTCCTGGTAAAGTATCGCAGGCTTTGGGTATTGACCTATTACATAATAACCTATCTTTAACCAGCAAACAAATATGGTTGCAGGATGATAATATAAAAATAAAAGAAAGCGATATACAGGTTGGACCCCGCATTGGTATTGATTATGCCGGCGAAGACGCAAAACTGCCTTATCGTTTCTGGACCACAAATTATAATTTTTAAAATGGAATATTCAAAAATAACATTAGGCAAAGGAAAAGAGTTCTCACTGCAACGTAAACATCCATGGGTATTTTCGGGCGCTATCTCTAAAAAAGATAATAACCTTGCAGATGGCGATATTGTTGAAGTATACTCCCAACAAAACCAGTTTTTAGGCATGGGTTATTTTTCGAATGGCGGAAGCATTTCAGTAAGGATCATCTCTTTTGAAAAAACAATTATTGACGAAAATTTTTGGTTCGAAAAAATAAATAAAGCCTGGCAATACCGCTTGCATTTAAATATTTTAAATGAACGCACCAACGTTTGCCGCTTGTTTTTTGGCGAAGGTGATGGTGTACCCGGCTTAATATTGGATTATTATGATGGGCATGTTGTATTACAGGCGCACTCGTGGGGCGTGTATCTTCAAAAAGAGAACATTGTAGCCGCAATACAAAAAGTGCTTGGTAATAAACTAAAAAGCATGTATGATAAAAGTGCCGAAACACTTAATAAACATCATGCAGAAAAAACAAAAAATGGTTTTCTTGTTGGAGAAATAAACGAAGATATTATTGTAAAAGAAAATGATCATCTTTTTAAGATCGATTTTATTAACGGACAAAAAACAGGTTTTTTTATTGACCAGCGTGATAACCGTAAATTGTTAGGCGATTACAGTAAAGATAAAACCGTTTTAAATACGTTTTGTTATACCGGTGGTTTTTCTGTTTATGCAGCCGCAGCAGGTGCCAACATTGTACATTCGGTAGATTCAAGCCAAAGCGCAATAGATCTTTGTGATAAGAATATTGAATTGAACAATGTAAAGAATCACGAAAGCTTTGCCATGGATACCTTTGAATTCTTAAAAGGAAAACAAAATGTGTATGATGTAATTGTATTAGATCCGCCGGCATTTGCCAAAAGCAGGGATAGTAAACATAATGCTGTTATTGGTTATAAACGCTTAAATGCATTGGCAATAAAGCTTATAAAACCTAATGGTATTATTTTTACATATAGCTGCAGCGGTGTGGTTGACAAGTATTTATTTTACAACACTATTACTGCAGCGGCAATAGAAGCTGGCCGTAATGTAAAGGTGCTTCATTACATGATCCAACCAGCCGATCACCCTGTGACTCCTTATTTTGCAGAAGGCGAATATCTTAAAGGCATGGTACTTTGGGTTGAATAATTTTAGATTTATTATTATTTCAAGGCATTTAGAAGAAAAAAGGTAGCAGAAAATACTTTGGTTTTTTGGCCACTAATTTCACAAATCTCACAAATTATTGATGGTATCTCAATAAAAATTACTTTTTTATTTGTGTAATTTTCTATTATTCTACCGATTAGATCGTTAGAATAATAATTTCACTAATTAAATCCTTAGCATAATTAAAATAGTTTTGTGTCATTCGTGAAATTTGTGGCAATTTTATAAATTATCTAAATTTTAGGTTCATAATTAGTCACGAACTTTAACGAGATTTAATTGTTGTCTGACAAAAGAACCCGTAAATTTACGCCGCATGATCTTACCTAACCATAATCCTCAATCGCTCTTAACAAGTTCGCTATATTCGGATGAATTAAAAGCCATTGCAAAAAAAGTTTTTAATGATGAGCGAATTACATTTGATGAAGGTATTTTACTTTACAAAAAAGCAGAATTAGGCTTTTTAGGAACGCTGGCCAATTACATTCGCGAGAAAAAGAACGGCAATTACGTTTATTTTAATCATAATTTTCATGTAGAGCCAACTAACGTTTGTGTTTACACCTGTGCCTTCTGCTCTTACTCTCGACTTATTAAGCACCGCGATCAGGGTTGGGAATTATCCATTGAGCAGATCATGGACATCATAAAAAAATATGATGGACAAGCTGTAACTGAAGTACATATTACCGGTGGCGTTGTACCAAAGCAAGATCTTGCATTTTATACAGAATTATTCCGCCAGATAAAAAAGCACCGCCCAGACTTACACGTAAAAGCCCTTACCCCTGTTGAGTTTCATTATATCTTTAAAAAAGCAAAAGTAACTTACGAAGAAGGTTTAAAATTAATGACAGAAGCCGGCCTGGATAGTTTACCCGGTGGTGGCGCTGAAATTTTTGATGAAGCCATTCGCGATAAAATAGCTGGCGGAAAATGTAGTACCGAAGAATGGCTATCTATTCACGAGATCTGGCACAACATGGGCAAACATTCAAACGCTACAATGCTTTACGGACATATAGAAACGTTTGAGCACCGTATTGATCATATGGACAGGCTGCGTAAGCTTCAGGACAAAACAAAAGGTTTTAATGCCTTTATTCCATTAAAATTCCGTAATAAAGAAAACGCTATGTCAGACGTAGCTGAAGTAAGCGTTATTGAAGACCTGCGTAATTATGCTATTTCAAGAATTTATTTGGACAACTTCCCCCACATTAAAGCCTATTGGGCCATGATAGGAAGAAATACCGCACAGCTTTCTCTTAATTTTGGAACCGACGACCTTGACGGAACTATTGATGATACGACCAAAATATATAGTATGGCAGGTTCAGAAGAACAAAACCCTAAACTCTCTACTGAAGAACTTGTTAATATGATCAAAGCAGTTGGTCGCACACCTGTTGAAAGAGATACACTTTATAATGTTGTAAAAGATTTTACGGCAGCCTGATAGCCGTTATTAATTAAATTAATTATATGAAAAAAATATTTACCCTATTAGCAATTGTTCTATTTTTAAATACAAAAGCGCAGGAACCCCTGATCCTACAGCCAATGAAGGCCGACTCTATTCAACCTGCTAAAAAAGATACCTCATGGAAGACACATGGTTTTTTTGGCGTGAATTTTAGTCAAACCACTTTAAGCAATTGGCAAGGTGGTGGTGATGATAACCTGGCAGCAAACGCTATTTTAAATTTACAGGCTGATTATAAAAAAGGTAAAATTGAGTGGAGTAATAAATTAGATGCTCAATATGGTATTGTAAAATTTGGTACTGTTAAAAAAGGCGATTTTAAATCCTTCAGAAAAAACATAGACCAGTTGTTTGCCCTTACAAAATTTAATGTGAACGCTTTTAGTAAATACTGGTTTTATGCCGCACAGGCAGATTACCGTTCTCAATTTGCACCCGGTTACAATTATGTTGGGGATTCAACTGTTGGCAGAGCTGTATCAGATCTTAATTCGCCGGGCTATATTCAAATTGCACTGGGTTTGGATTATAAACCAACAAGTTATTTTTCAATAACATTTGCGCCGGCTGCAGGAAAAATTACCATTGTAAACCGTCAATATCTTGCCGATGAAGGCGCTTACGGTGTTGAAAAAGCAGTTGTAGATACAGCTGGAAATATTATTACACCCGGCAAAAAAGTGCGGTTTGAGTTTGGGGGCCGTGTGATCGTGAAATTTAAAAAAGACATTTTTAAAAATGTTAACCTTGATTCTTACCTCGATCTTTTCTCAAACTATGGACATAATCCCGGTAATATAGATGTTGTGTTTAACAACCTGCTTACCTTAAAGATCAATAAATATTTAAGTGCCAATATTATTTCTCAAATATTATATGATGATGATATTATTATAAAACGCGATTGGAATAAAGACGGTTTATACGATAATCCAAATGATGTTTTTGGACCACGCGTACAACTGCTTACTACCATTGGCGTTGGCTTTGGTTACAAGTTTTAATTCGGTATAAATTTAACCACATAGGCACATGGTTTTGTACTGTTTTCCTAAAGGTATAGGGGCGAATTCAAATTTCATAGAAGTAAAGCATAGTATTTCCTTCGCAAGCGAAGAAAATTTATGTGCCACTTTTAGCCATTTAGCATATCTTTTTTCTATGTTTCTATGTTGTTAAGCTTATCATTTTTCTTTTTAAAAAGTGTACCTTTAAACAGCAAATACAGACTTTAATGAGGTTATTATTATTTATACTGGTTTTATTTTCCTTCATTTTAAGATCGCAAAACAATTCTTTATTTACACTAAAACCATCATTAGGCCTTAACGGCTGCCAGGTACATGGTGATGGTTACAGTGGCTATAATAAGCCCGGTATATTTGGCGGACTTGCTGTAAACGCAAAACTAAAGAACAAAGCGAGCCTTGAACTGGGTTTTTATTTTTCACAAAAAGGCGCAAGGCACAATCCAAATCCCGAAAAAGGTGATTTTTCTTTTTATCTCTTAAATTTAAATTATATTGATCTTCCTTTATCTTTTAAGTTTAACGTTAATCCAAAATATTTTATAACGCTTGGTCCTTCAATTGCCTATTTGGTGAGTTATAAGGAATATATTGATTTTGTTGATTACACCGGCCAATACCGGTTTAATAGGTTCGAGACAGGCGTAAACATTGGCCTTGGGAGAAAGATAAAAGAAAAATTCTCTGTAGAGGTCAGATGCTCTAATTCAATTACTTCTGTACGTGATTATGGTGTACTTGCCAACCAGGTTTTTTATCCAAACCCCGTGGCGCGTTTTTTTAATAAAGGTTTTTACAACAATATCCTTACCTTAATGTTTTCTTATAATATAGATTTTAAAAATAAAAGTGAAGAACAATAATAAGATAGCTATTGCTGTTACCGGCGCCAGTGGAAGTATTTACGCCAAAGTATTGCTTGATAAATTACTGCTTTTAAAAGAGCAAACATTGGAAATAAGCCTTGTAATGAGCGATAACGCAAAAGACATCTGGCAATTTGAATTGGCTAATGATGCTTACAAGAATTACCCATTTAAAATTTATTCTAAAACAGATTTCTCCGCACCTTTCGCATCGGGATCAGCAAAATATAATACTTTAATAATTTGTCCGTGCAGTATGGGAACATTAGCCCGCATTGCCACAGGCATTAGCAATGATCTTATTACGCGTGCAGCGGATGTTATTTTAAAAGAAAGAAGAAAATTAATTTTAGTTACCCGCGATACACCTCTGAGCTTAATTCACATTAACAACATGCGAACAGTTACCGAAGCGGGAGGCATTATTTGTCCGGCCACACCATCGTTCTATTCAAAACCACAAACTATTGAAGAAGTTGCTGCTACTGTAATTGACAGGGTTATTGACCTTGCCGGCCTTGAGCAGGATTCTTACCGTTGGGGGAAATAACCATTTATATTTAACCACTAAGACACTAAGTGCACTAAGAAAACACTAAGGTTATTTGAACTTAGGTAAACCTTCGGGGAACCACGCCTTGACTGCTTCTTAAATCCGGCATAGCTTTGCTGAATAAACATAATAGTAAAGCTATGAAAAAAAATCAAGCACTACAGGAG
>JACDED010000152.1 GCA_013816615.1 Bacteroidota bacterium | reverse complement strand
GGTTAAGTCTCGAAAACAAAATGTTGCGCCCACCAATACAAAAAAACTAAAAATATATTTTGGTGTAGTTATTGCGCTAATAATTGCGATTGTGTTTTTTGCATTATATCAACAAGCCAATCCTTTATTTAAAGAATTCACCAAGAATATTGATCTGAGCTGGATCAGTATTGGCTGGTGTTTGTTTACTGTTTGGGGTTTTTTAGTAATGTATGGCCTTGTGTTTTATCGCGAAGTAAAAATATTTTCAGAATGGGATGTAAGATTTAACCGTACTCTTGAAAACACTACTACTACAGATGAACCAAAAGAACTTAATAACAATACTGTAATTGCACTGTCTTTATTTGGAATATTAAACCTGATGTTGATCTTTGTAAATGCATTAGATCTTACAAATTTATTTGGCTCACACGAATTACCCAAAGGTGTTTATTTGTCAGATTTTGTGCATAATGCTGTTTGGAGTTTAATATTCTCTATCATCATTGCAGTTGGTTTAATTATGTGGTTTTTTAAAGGTGACCTTAATTTCAATAAACAATCCAAAACTTTAAAATTGTTGGTTTACTTGTGGATCCTGCAAAGTGCGGTCATGGTTATCTCTGCTATGGTGCGTAACAGTTGGTACGTTGCAGAGTATCAATTAACCTATTTGCGTATTGGTGTGTATGTGTTTTTATCACTGAGCTTGATCGGATTATTCATTACCTTCTTAAAGATCAATAAAACAAAAAGTGCCTGGTATTTGGTACGACAAAATTTTGAAGCATGGTTCCTGCTTTTGAGTTTGTGTTCTTTTGTTAACTGGGATAAAATAATATCTGATTATAATATTGCACATGCAAAAACATTTAAGGCTTTAGATAAATCGTACCTGGTTGGTTTATCAAACGCTAATTTACCTGAATTGACAACTGTTTTTTTTGGCGATAAAAAAGATAGTTTATTTAACACGACCGAAAATTTTCAAAAACGTTATGAGTTTAAACAGTATTCGTGGCGTTTGTATGAGTTTATGATAGAGAATAAAAAAGAAACCTGGCAAAGCTTTAATTTAAGAGATAAAGCAATTGCCAGAAAAATGAACGAACATTTTAAAAATGATCATATCACGCATATGGGCCTTGATAACTGGGGTTTGGTAGAGCTGAAAAATATTTTGACACTTAAAAAATTAAAGGTGTTGAACCTAAGTAATGTGCCGGTTGATTTTGAATTGATTACCTTCTTTAAAGCTCTGGAAGAGCTTAGTTTTAATAATTTTAATGGTAATCGTTTACAGAACATTCTTTTGAACAAGAATTTAAAAAAATTCGAGGTAATTAATTATTATGAAGGTGTTAGGGAATTTCAAATTTTTCAGGCACTTAAAAAACTGGAAGTTATTTCTCTTCCAACTATCACAAATGATGAACTTTTAAAATTGAACGGCCATCCATCTTTAAAAACGTTGCAGTTAACTACTATTTATGACGAACAAAAAGAGTTCATAAAAAACAAACGTTTATCATTTAAAGTGAAGGAGGTAGGTTATGCGAACAGATAATCTTTTTAAATTATTTTGTTTTTGTTTGTTGTTGCTCATTGCGCGAATTGTAAGAACAGATCAATGGTCCTACGCTTTTTTGATCTGGAACTTATTCCTGGCATTCATCCCATACATTCTCATCAAAAATTATAAAGCCGATCAGCATAAGATCCTGCAAGCCTTAATAATTGGAACAACAATATTGTTTTTGCCAAATGCACCTTACATCATAACAGATCTTTTTCATTTAAGAGAGCGGATAGCAGCGCCCATGTGGCTTGATCTGATTTTAATCTTAAGCTTCGCTTTTTTAGGAATGGTATTCTTTATATTAAGTGTTAACCGGTTGCTTTCCATCTCAAATACTTTGTTTGGTTCAAGATGGATCACCAGCGGCATAAAATTCTTTATAATGCTTTCAAGTGCTTACGGTATTTATTTAGGGCGTTATTTGCGTTTCAACAGCTGGGATATTGTTTTCAACCCTTTCCATCTTGCAAAAAAAATGCTTCTCTCTGTTTTTGATCCAGATTGTTATAAAGAAACATTTGCAGTGACCATTACATTTACAATTTTTTTATATTTAGTATTTGAAATCGTAGCTTCATTAAAGAACGCAACCAACACACAAACAAATGACCTATCTTAAAAAACGTAAAAATGCTTTTAAAGCTGCTTTTTCAGGCCTTTACCAGGCTTTTAAAAGTGAAGCACATTTAAAGATCCATTTGCTTATTGCCATTCTTGTAATTGTTGCAGGTCTTTATTTTGCTATTTCAAAGTCTGAATGGTTTGCGGTTTCTTTGTGTATTGTATTGGTAATTTCATTAGAGTTAATTAATTCGGCCATGGAAAAAATGTGTGATCTGTATACAAAAGAGTATGATCAACGCATAAAATACATTAAGGATGTGGCTGCAGGGACAGTTCTTGTAGCGTCAATATTTGCCGCTATGGTTGGCTTATTTGTTTTTGTACCGTATGTGTTGATCTTACTGGAAAAATAGTTATTTATTCAGGATTATTTTTTCGTTCTTAATTATTACACCGTCTACTTCAAGCGAATACAAGTATAAGCCATTGTTATAAGACGATGGCAAGAGTATATGATCTGTAGATGCCGATATCCTGTAGTTTTCGATCAGCTTTCCGCTAATATCATAGATCTTAATTCTTGCATTTTTAGAATTTTCAGGGATCTTATAATCGAGCTTTAAATTATCCGAAACAGGATTCGGGAAAAATCTTGCAGTTTGATTATCTGTACTTTGCGTTTGGTTTGTTAGGCCTACTATAACACCGTCAGAACAATCACTACAAGGTATATAACCCGGTAGATCATAAATAAGATATGTTTTTAAAACACAATTAGTAGTGTTGCATTTTTCCAGTCGCATTTTAGTAGATACACCATCAAAAAAAATACTTTTCATATTATCAAACGCTCTGTCTGTAACTTCAACAGCACCAGAGCCAATAAAGCAGCTATCACGTGAAAAAACAGTATTGCCTAGTTCATCAATGATGAAAAATTTTCCCATCGGATAAGCTGCCGTATATTCACTATAACAGAATTCAATTAGAGTATCGAGGTTAAACAAATTATCACTTAAATAATAAATGTTTGGATTAGTTGTTGAAGGTACCGTGATTTGTTTATGCAAAGTATTATTCAGATTAAATATCTCTAAAGTATTTCCAAAACCAACTCTAAAATATTTATAGCCTTTTAATCCAAACTTAACAAGGTGTTTATGGTCACCAGTTGAATTATTATAAGAATAGCTTAAGTTGATCTGAGCCTTACCTGCGATACACAGGCATACAAAAAAGGATAAGAATATTTTTTTCATGATTTATGGTTATTTTAAATAAATATAGATATAAAAAGGAAGTGATTTGCATTAACAATGCTTTTTCAATAACTTTTTTTTCAATGCTTTTATACTTGTGTTTTCTCATTTAACTTAGAGGCATCAATACTATCTTAATATATTCAGTACAGAACAGTAATCGTTTAAATTATATTGTAAGAACATTATTGAGCGGCGCTTTAGGTTTAGAAGTAGTGCAAACATTTAGTGAAGAAGAGTTTTTAGCTTCTGCCTCTCCAAAAATTAATTTTTCAGAAAAAAAACCCGACAATTATTTTACCATAAAACCACATTCTATTTTATTTGATGTAGGTGTTAAAGATTATCCTTTAGAGGTTAGCAACCATCAACAATTTTCAAAGATCTTTTTTAAAACATCAAATCCCGAGATCCCCTTTGATCTTTTTGGTGCTGCTTTCTGGCTATTGTCGCGTTATGAAGAATACCTTCCTTTTAAAACCGATGAGCATAACCGTTTTAATTACCGTTCCAGCCTGGCATATCAATATGATTTTATTCAAACACCTTTAATTAATTTATGGTTGCAGGAATTACAAAGGCTTCTTCAAAATAAATTTCCTGAATTAAAATTTAAAATAAATAAATACAATTTTGTTTCTACTATTGATATTGACAATGCTTTTAAATACAAACATAAAGGCTTTGTTAGGGCCATGGCTGGCTATTTAAAAGACGTGCTTACTAACGATCGCGATAGTATCAAAGATAGGTTTAAAGTTATTTCAGGAAATAAAAAAGATCCTTTTGATTGTTACGATTTTTTAATTGATGCCAATAAAAAAAATAGGGTAGAAGCCATTTATTTTTTTCTGTTGGGAGATTATGGCCCGAATGATAAGAACCAGTCTGCCACAAATTTGCTTTTTCAATCTTTGATCAAAAGTATGGCTGATTATTCAAAAGTGGGTATTCATCCGTCTTATGGCTCTACCAACAAGGTAAAACAATTGAAAGTAGAAGTAAGGCGACTAGCAAATATCATTCATACACCGGTTACGATCAGCCGGCAACATTATTCTATTTTACGATTTCCGCAAACGTATAATAATTTGTTACAGGCGGGTATTGAAAAAGATTATTCGATGGGATATACGAATGTCAATGGTTTCAGGGCATCTTATTGTTTTCCTTATCAATGGTATAATATCGAAAATGAAATGCTAACGCCTTTAACCATTAATCCTTTTTGTATTTCGGAAAATACACTCATGTATTATTGTGAAAAAGAAAACAAACCTGCGGGTGAACTTGCGCTTCCTGTGATAAATGAAGTAAAGAAATACAAAGGCCAGTTAATTTCTATTTTTCACAATGATACTTTTGATGAAAAAATGAAGGGGTTTTATTTGGAGTTTTTGGATTTGGTAAGGTGATCCCTAGCAATCAGGAAATGTAATACTAACTAAGTTTTGCCACGAATTACACTAAGTAACACAAAACAAAATTAATCTGAATACAATATTGTTTTGTGAAATTACTGCACAAATTGATTACCAATTTGTGCAGTAAAAATTACACTAATTTGATTGTTATGAAGAAATACTTTGTGAAATTAGTGCAATTAGTGGCTGAAAATCTACCTATAATAAAAATTAGGTCATCTGGACTTTTAATTGAAAACCTTACAAATGCTGCAGTTCCAAAAAGATATTCTTCACTACCTGTGCAATACTTGAAATGATCATTTGCACACCAATACCAATAACTAAAAAGCCCATAATTTTAGAAAGCGATGTTAAACCCGCTTGTCCTGCATATTTCATAAGCCTTGGTGCGAATTTAAAAATGAAATAAATAGCAAAAGAAACAATAATAATGGCTGCAATGGCAACAGTATCCTGCCCAAGGCCTTTATAAAAATCGTCAGGTCTGCTGGCGTATAAAGTAATTAAAAAAGACATAGAACCCGGGCCTGCCAATAAAGGCATAGCTAATGGTGAGAATGATATGTCATCTTTTTTATCACTTTCTTCTTTTAAATTACCTGAGATCTCTTTTTTATGTGTTACGTTCAATAATTGCCAGCCCGAACGGAATATTACCAGTCCGCCTGCCACACGAAGTGCCGGAATGGTGATACCAAAAAAATTTAAAAGATAAACACCAATAAAATACGATACTACGCAGATTATAAAAATATAAAAACAGGTTTTCTTTAAAGTCTTAAGCTTATTCTCATCGCTCATATCCTGTGTAAGGCTTATGTACACAGGTAAGCCACCTAATGGATTGATAAGAGAGAATAAACCTATTAATATGGTTAAGAAAACTGACGTTTCAAACATGGCGCAAAATTAAGATTATTTTGGGTAGTAGTTATGATATTAAGCTGATATAATCATTAATAAAATGCAAACAAATAAAACCTTACTTTTGTTGCGTAAACCTATGGCAATAAATTTAAAAACACTGGCTACCCGAAGTATGAGCGCCGCAGTATTTGTTATACTGTTGGTTGGATGTGTATATTGGAGTTATATCTCTTTCTCGCTTTTCTTTTTTGCAGTGGCTTTGATAGGCTTAAACGAGTTTTATAAGATCTCTGAAAAAATGGGATCAAGTCCTTATAAAATATTAGGCTTTATTTTAGGAATTATAACTTACCTGGCCTTTTTGCCTGTAAGCAATTTTGTTATTGAACAAAAATTAATTAATGGTGTTGATCTGCTTGGTTTTTTGGCGATAGATAGAACGTTTCGTGTATTCTCTACATTAATTTTACTTGGGCCATTTATTATTTTAGCAACAGCCCTTTTTAGCACAAAAGAAAATTCAATTAAGAATGCACTTTATACAATAGGCGGAATAATTTACGCTGTATTACCATTTGCCTTATTAAACCAGGTTGTGTATCATATTGAGGGTAGAACATCCGATATTCCATCTTTTAATCCAATGGTTATTCTTGGCATTATATTTTTGATCTGGACCAACGATACCTTCGCTTATTTAGGGGGCAGCCTTGTTGGAAAAAATAAAATGATAGAGCGTGTGTCGCCCGGAAAGACATGGGAAGGAACTATTATAGGTGTTTTAATAACCTTTGGCCTGAGTTTTTTATTTAATAATTTAATTTTCGATTTTAAGAATTATACCTGGATGGTATTAGGTATTATTGTTCCTGTTTTAGCAACGGTTGGCGATCTTGTTGAAAGTAAATTAAAGCGTGAAGCCGCAATTAAAGATAGTGGCAGTATAATGCCGGGCCATGGTGGCGTTTTAGACAGGTTTGATAGCCTCATCTTTGTTTCGCCTTTTGTTTATGTTTACTTTAAGCTTTTTTATACTTTGATCTAAAGCTTCACCGAGTGTACACGGTGAATTGGAATTACAACGCCTTGTTTTAAAATAACCCTTTTATCCGTTACTCCCCAAACAGTCGTTTCTACTACTTTGCAGGACGAATCATCCTCAAAATAAATTTTAATTTTTGTGTGCTCTCTGTTGCCTAAAGTTAATGCACGATTAAGCTCGGCATGTCTCTCATCTATTTTTTCGGTACTACTTAAAACTTCTGTAGAAGGGAACTTTAAATTTTCAATTTGTTCTTTTTCTATCGCTTGAAATTCTGTTGCAACCATTTTTTAAATTTTTAAAGGATTAATGAATGAGATAACGTAATATAAAACGTAATAGGATGTAAAAGGTTGCAGATGTTAATTGTTTATTTGCTTTTTAAGCACTTTAAATAATTCCGGGGTCTTTTGGCTGCCAATTCTATATGTAAATCCATCATTATCAATAAGTTCTATAAATTCTTCGCCACTGGTATAAAAACGGATAACACCCTTATTATGGAGGTTATAAACAGCCCTGCGAAGGATATTTTTCTTGTAACGGCTCCTTCTTATTGAGACAATGTTCTTAAGATCGATCTTTACTTTTCTTGCCGTCCAAAAGCCATCCAGTATTAAAAAGCCATTATAAACTGTTGTTTGAATGTGTAAAACATAAGTTAAGCCTGTAGAAAAAACTAAAATGCAAATACCAATAATAAAAAATATTAAGCCCGACTCGTTTATATTTTCAATTGGATATGAACCAATTTTAAAAATAGATACCTGCACAGGTTTTGGATTCTCGCTCCAATAATATGCAACAAAACAAAATAATGTAAATAACGAACGAATAACAATACTTAAGCGGTTGTGGCCCATGTATTGCTTTTCTTCAAATAATATTTCGTTCTTATTCAATTATCGTGATTTTTAAAAGTTTCTTTTCTTTACCCGTAACTTTGTAACGGTCGTCGCTCCTAAAACCAATTACCCAAATAATTTCACCGTTACCATTTTCTAATAAAAGGCATTTTTCTTTTTCGAAAGCATTTAATTTCTGGTCCTTTAAAAAATCGCTGATCAGCTTAAAACCCTTCATACCAAAAGGCCTGAACTTATCTCCTGTTTTTTTGCCGCGAATTTTTAAAGGAAAAATAAGACTCTCTTTTTCTATAACAAGTTCATTCTTTTTTAGTGTTTTAAAGTTTTTCACTTCCTGTAAACTTAAAAGTGCAGAGCCTTTTAATTCCTCAAATGAACGTATGCTAATGGCTTCCGAACTCTGATTTGCACCGGGTTTAATGAAAATAAATTCCCTGTCAATGGTTAATGTAAAGTTAGATGTGAAGAATAATTTGCCTGTTTCACCTTTACTTATAATATTATTTTTAATGTCATTTATTTGCGTGGCATTAAAACCAAAGGTCTCTAATATATAATGCAGAAGGGTATTTAAATGTTTTTCTTTTTTTAGTTTGTTTTTATCTATTAAAACCTGTTCACCTTTTTCGGAGATGAGTTGTTTTGTTTTTTCCGCTAAAAAATCGTTTACAATTTCTGCTTCTGCTTTAAAGTTGGCAATGTTGCTCAAAAACGTTTGTTCAAGCGCAGGATGAAGTTTTTTTAATTTTGGAATAACTTCCAAACGCAACAAATTACGCTCATACTTATCTTCAAAATTACTTTTATCAGTACGGAACTTTATCTTTTCTTTTTTTGCAAAAGTGTTTATTTCCTCTTTGGTAAAATTTAAAAGTGGCCGTACAATATTTCCTGTTTTTTCAGGAATACCTTTTAAGCCTTTAATACCGGTACCACGACAAAGATTTATAAAAATAGTTTCTATAACATCGTTTGTATGATGCGCTGTAATTAAATGATCGAATTTGTTTTTTTTTAGTAATTCATTAAACCAGGTGTATCTTAATTCACGCGCGGCCATTTGAATGCTTACTTTGTTTTTTTTGCTATACTCTGTTGTATCAAATTGTTGAGAATAGAATTTTACGTTCAGTTTTTTTGCGAGTGTTTTGCAAAATGTTTCATCCGCATTACTATCTTTGCCTCTTAATTTAAAGTTGCAATGCACCAGAGCAAACTCAAAACCGGCGTTTTTAAGCAGGTGTGCTAATACAACCGAGTCAATGCCTCCGCTAATAGCAAGAAGTAAAGAATCTTTCTTGCTAAAAAGTTGATTTTTAAGTATGTTTGATTCGAATTTTTTTTGCACGATCAAAGGTAGTAAAATGGCAGCAACAAAGCACGTAGCAGATGCATCTTTAAAAATAACAGAATACATTGATACTTTGCCCGATTGGAGCCAAAAGATCTGTAAAAAACTACGTACAATTATCTTAAAAGCCGATCCAAAACTTATTGAAGACTGGAATTGGGGTCCGAATTATTACCTGGAAGGTATGGTGTGTGGCTTTGCAG
>JACDED010000026.1:24537-38724 GCA_013816615.1 Bacteroidota bacterium | reverse complement strand
ATCGTAGCTGTAGCAAGGAAAATGCTAATACTTATTTATACAATCTGGAAAAAAGATGCCATTTACGACCCAATGTTAAATGTGCGAAAAATAGTTTAAAATATATTTGCTTTTTATCACAGTACCTAACGCAAAAAATCGTATACAAAAGTTCGGAAACTTGCGCCAGGGATGCGAAGGGTTTAGTTCTTTTGCCTGTGAAGGCAAAAAACCGAGGCGTGAGCCGAGCCCGCAGCAGCCCGTTAAGGCGCCCAAAAAATATATTTTTGTAATTTTATTTAATTGACAGTTAGTTATTTTGAGTGCAATTTTATCATTTTTTAAATAATGTTTTAGCCTTTAAACAACTATCTTTGGTTTGCAATGAACAAACGCCTTCTACTAATAATCTCGCTTTCTTTTTCGATTGCACTTATAATTTTAATTTTTATCCAGGTATACTGGATCAATTATGATTTTGGCGTTCGCCAAGACCTTTTTGAACAGCGGGTTACCGAAGCGTTAAACATTACCGCATCAAAGCTTGAAAAGCTTGACACCAAAGGTTCTTATAAAAAAGTGAAAACCCGCACACAAGGTATTACTTTTAATATGCCAACCATTAATGGTAAAATGAGTGATCAAATAAATTTTAAATTATTTAAAGAATCAAGTGTTGATAGCAATGGTTATTCGCATAGTGAATTTGCTACTAAAGATATTACTGCCGATTCTTTAAAGCTTGATCCGGCAGCTGCAAGTTTTTTAAAAGAGCTTAGAGAGAAATCAATTGGCTTACAACAAAGTAATAACGATCTTTTTAATCCGTTAAAAGGTTATAGTTTTTTTGACGAGACCTCAACACGAAATTATTATACCGATTTTAAACAAAAAGTTGATACACTTTTACTGGATTCAATTTTAAGTTTAGAATTAAAAAAACAAAACATTCGCGCAAAACACAATTATTATTTAACACTGCTTCATCCCGGAAGCTTACATCATGCTAACCTTGTAAATGCAGAAGCGTCAATAGATTCGTTGGGTCCTGCATATAAAGTAAATCTTTCTCCAAGCAACAGGTTTGTGGATCCTGAATATTTAATTGTGCGTTTTCCAAATCAAAATAAAGATGTGTTCAAAGAAATGTGGCCTTTTATTATCACATCGGTAATTGTAATAGTGATTCTAATCTTTTCTTTTTATTACATTATGGCTAATAATCTTAAGCAGAAAAAACTTTCTATTATTAAAAATGATTTTATCAGCAATATGACGCATGAGTTTAAAACGCCAATAAGTACTATTTCTTTGGCAAGTGAAATGTTAGGTGATGGAAGCATTGCACAAACTCCCGAAAAACAACAACGCTATCTTAAAATGATACGCGATGAAAATAAACGCCTAAGTGTTTTGGTAGAAAGTATCTTACAAACTTCTATTTTAGATAAAGGCGAATTTATTTTAAAATTAAGTGAGGTAGATGTGCATGAAATAATCAATTCAGCCATTAACAACACCCAGCTTTTAATTGATCAACGCAAGGGCACTATTCAAACCCAGTTAAATGCCAAAAAATATAAGCTCCAGGCAGATAGGGTACATTTAACCAACATTATTTTTAATTTAATTGATAACGCTATTAAATATTCTAAGGTCGTTCCTGAGATCAATATTTCTACAAGTAATACAGCCGAAGGAATTATGATAAAAGTAAAAGATAATGGCCTTGGCATAAGCAAAGAGAACCAGCGCAAGATATTTGATAAATTTTATAGGGTACCAACCGGAAACGTACATAATGTAAAAGGCTTTGGCTTAGGACTTTCGTACGTTTTAGCCGTAATTCTAAAACATAAAGGCACTATTTCTGTTGATAGTGAATTGGGCAAAGGAAGTACTTTTAACGTGCATTTACCATTTGATAATTAATGTTAAAAATGTTAAAATGGCACGGTAAGTGTTTACCTTTAAGTAAATAATTTAACATTTAAAATAAATGGAAACTGTTAAAACAAGAATACTTTTAGTGGAGGATGATCCTAGTTTAGGGCCTCTTTTACAGGAATATTTAGACGCAAAAGGTTTTGAAACAAAATTAGCGGATGATGGCAAAAAAGGGGCTGATACTTTTTTTAAAGGATCGTTTGACTTGCTTTTATTAGATGTGATGATGCCTGTTAAAGACGGCATCACTTTAGCGAAAGAAATTAGAGTTAGTGATAAAAACATTCCTATTATCTTTTTAACTGCTAAAAGCATGAAAGAAGATACTATTGATGGTTTTAGCGCCGGTGCTGATGATTATATTACTAAACCTTTTAGCATGGAAGAGTTATTGGCTCGTGTAACAGCAGTTTTACGCCGTACAAATAAAGTTCGTTCATCTGAAAGCGAAGAAGTTAATTTTAAAATTGGTAAATACCAGTTCAACTCCGAAAAACAAATTTTACAGCACGATGCTGTTGAGCAAAAATTAACTACTAAAGAAAGTCAGTTATTACGTTTATTATGCGTGCATCAAAACGATGTATTGGATAGAACGTTTGCTTTAAAATCTATTTGGCAGGATGATAATTACTTTAACGGGCGTAGTATGGATGTTTACATTGCAAAGCTTCGTAAATATTTAAAAGACGATTCTAAAGTAGAGATCATTAATATTCATGGTAAAGGATTTAAGCTTTTAGTTAATCAATAACTTATAATTTAATTTAAATTCAAACAAAAAACCCGCTTCAATTTAGAAGCGGGTTTTTTGTTTTTATGCTCATCGTTCTTCTTTGCAGAAGGATTTAACGATTCTTTATTTCATTAATGTAACGTGGCCAATATATTCTTTTTTGCCTTCGCCGTTAGAGCCCACCGCTTTGATCTTGTAAATATAAACACCATCTTGCGCAGGCTCACCTTTAACAGTGCCATCCCAGCCTTTAGCTACATCTTTTGTAAAATACATTAAGTGGCCCCAACGATCAAACAATTCCATACTAAAGCCTTCTAATTTAATTCCTAAACCTTTTATATTGAATACATCATTCATACCATCACCATTTGGTGTAAATGAATTTGGAATGAACATATTCATCTCATCTGTTACTTCAATGATCTTGATCACCGAATCAACACAACCGTGATCTGTACGTTGAATTAACATAATGGGATATTTACCAATATTTTCAAAAGTACGTTCAGGATTTTTTAAGTTAGAAGTATCGTAACCTGCAATACCAGTTCCTGAGAACATCCAGTTAATACTTGTAATGGGCCCGTATTTAGAAGTTGGTTCAAATGTGACCTGGTTATTATTTGTTGTGACAACGTCCGGCGTCCAACCAAAATCAGAGTGTGGCTTAGGCCATACAACAATTGGTGCGCCATAGTTGTACACACCTTTACAACCGTTTTTACCCAAAGACGATATTTTTAAATTATAAGTTCCTGGCTCATCCAAACAATAAAAGAAACTATCTGCCTGTATTGTTCTTGAACCTCCAAAATCGTATGTAGTAATAGCAGATTCGTTTTGTGTTTTTGTATTATAAAATAAACATAACGGTTCGCAGCCTTGCTCTTTTTCTAATTGAAGGTCGGGGATTGGTGGTTGATTAACAAGCACTGTAAATGTATAAGAAACTGTGTAATTCGGACATGCAATGTCGTGCGCAGTCAAGTTATAAACAGTAGTACCCCACGGCATGCCATATTGCACACTTCCTGTAGGAGATCCTAAGAACGCAGGTGGGTTCCAAACGTAAGCGTAATTTTGACTTCCACCCATAGCTCCTGCAACTAACTGAATACTATCACCACGGCAAATTGTTCTGCTTTGCGGTGTTAATGTTAATGCAATTGGTGTTAATACATCAATTTGTATTTTTTGTGAACTAACACATGGTCCTAAATGCACAGTTAAAGTATAAGTGCCGGCTTGGTTAGGTTGAATACTGGGTATGCTAAGATTTTGTGAATTTGAAGTAAAACCACTCGAGCTTGTCCAGTTATAAGATGTACCACCCGCAGGGCCATTAACCGTTAACTGAGTATTGTAGCAGGTTTGTTTGTAAGGAGCTAAAGTAAATGTGAGTTTTGGATACACTGTAAGTTGTACTGTATTTGAATTGTAGCAGGTTAATGGACCGTTAATGTAAGAAGTTGTTACAAGATAAATTCCGGAATTTGAAGGTGAAGGTGAAGCTAAAACCGGATTAGCAATTGCTGATGTATAATTATTAGGCCCAGACCATAAATAAGATACAGCACCACTTGAGCTCGCCGATAATTGTGCATTACCCGGTTCGCATGTTGTAACTGTTGGTGTTACAACAACAGGATTTACGGGTACAACATTAAGTTGAGCCGAACCACTGGTTGTACAACTTACACTACCAATTGCAAAAGTAGATGTTGCAAAATAAGTTCCGGCCGAAACTGGCTGAACGTTATTGATTGGGTTGTTCTGTGAATTTGAAGTGAAATTGTTTGGGCCCGTCCATGAAAAAGCTACAGCACCCGGTGCATTTACACTTAATGTGGTATTAGCATATTGGCAAACGTTATTTGGATTAGCGCTGGCATTAGTTGGCGCTGTGCCAACCACCTGCACGTTAGAAGTCGCAGTGGCCGAACAAACAAGCGTTGTGGCAGGGCTTGTATAAAAGGCGGTTACATTATAAGCGCCCGCATTTGCGGGCATAACATTACTTATTGTAGGATTTTGCTGTGTTGAACTAAATACATTTGGACCTGTCCATGAATAAGATGTTGGTGCCGGATTGGCATTAGCAATTAAACTTAAACCTGCGCCCTGGCATAGCGTATAATTTGGTGTTGCAGTTACTGTACCTGTTGGCACAACGCCAACCGTTGTGCTACCGGATGCCTGGCATTGCAGGCCTCCGGCAAAAGAATTAGTAACTGTTAACGAATAGGTTCCTGAATTTATTGGCTGAGAGTTTGGTATAGAAGGATTTTGAATATTTGAAACAAAGCCGTTAGGTCCTGTCCATGCATAAGTTACGGTACCTGCGGTAGTAGCGTTTGTATTAAAGTTTACCGCTGCGCCCTGGCAAACAGGACCAGTATTGGTAATTGTATTAATTGTTGGCGTAGCACTAACATTTATAGCTACTGTTTTTGTACTGCTACAACCTAAAGAAGCACCTGTTAAAGTATACGTTGTGCTAACAGTTGGTGTTACACTAATGGACGCTGTATTTACATTACCCGGCATCCAGGTATAGGTGGTTGCACCGCCCCCCAAGATTGTTACACTTGTTCCTGACGCACTACAAATATTTGTTGCAGAGGGAACGGTTGTAATTGTAGGAGTTGGACAACAATTGTAATACATAAAAATACGGCCAATGCTAAAGTTAACTTCTGACCAAATTGGAAAAGCAGGTGCAGCATTACCGTTAATACAGTTTTGAGTTCCGCTTCTGCTTAATGTTGTAGGAAATCCATTTATAGTTGCAACGTAATTTACACCATCATAACTGTTAATACACCCTGCCGCTCTTGATCCATAAATACCAATAATATCACCGGCCGCAATAGGTACATTACAACTGACCGTTGTGTTTGCCGCTACGCCGGTTGTGGTAAATAAAGTTGTGTAAGCATTTGTTGTTCCCGGAAATGCCGGTGGTGCTGCGGTATTAAATTTAACAACCCAAATACTTTGTAAGGTGCCTGCACTTGCATCTTGTGGAATATAAAGTGCACAAAGATTAAATGCAGTTGGCGAAGTAAAATGGTAACCCCTCGTCATGCCGGAGAAAGTGCTGCTTTGCGGCCCAATAACAACCTGCGTTTGAGAGCGGTTATTAAAAAAAGAAAGCAAAAGTAATATGGTAATTATTTTTTTCATTTATTAAATATTAAAATGGATGTACAATGTCTTTTCTGTTTTTTAAAACAGCAATAACAAGTGCAGGATGACTTTCTACCCAAGACGCAACTTTCTTTTTGTAATCTAAAGTTATTTTTTCTCCTTTATTTAATTTTGGAAATCCTGGTTCCTCAACAAGGGCTTGCACATCATCATTTGCTGATGTTGGATGTGATAACCTTTCAATTATAAGATCATTTGTTTTATCAAAATCATAAGTATAACCTGTTGAAGCATCGCTTGGAGGTGTTACCGCTTTTTTATCAGTTTGCGCAACAGAAGAAAACTGCAAAGCACAAATGAACAGGACTGTTAAAAAGAGAATTCGTTTCATTTTAAGATGTTTTTGCTCTATAAAAGTACAAAAAAATCTACTTTTTTTTTCACTATTAACTCATTGAGAAGCTCTGTTCACTAGGTATTCTTTACATTTAACAGCTTTTGGCCACAAATACATATCCTGCTTGCTTTAACAAGCTATATGCCTTGCTAACGATGCATAAAAAAAGCCCGCTTAAAGTTTAAACGGGCTTTTTTATAACGGTTAATTTATATTATTTTCTGCTACCGAATAAACGCAACAAGAACATAAATAAATTTATAAAATCAAGATATAAAGTTAACGCTCCAAGAATTCCCAGTTTACGCCCTTCCAATGAATTTCCGGTTTGCATACCAAGGTTTTTTATCTTTTGTACGTCATAGGCAGTTAAACCGGTAAAAATAACAACTCCTAAAATGCTGATAATGTAATCCATTTGAGAATTACGCATAAACAGGTTAATTAGGGATGCTATGACTATCCCAATTAAACCGATCATTAAAAGGCTGCCTAGTTTTGTAAGATCTGTTTTTGTTGTATAACCGGCAATTGCCATAACAGCAAATAACGCAGCTGTACTTAAAAACACGGTGTAAATTGAACCAATTGTATAAATAAAAAATATAAAGCTTAAACTAATACCTGTTACAATTGAGTAACCAATAAACGTTGCTATTAATGCAGGTAACGATAATTTATTTAAGCCGAAGCGGATCACCAAAACAAAAGCAAGTGGGGCAAACATAACTATATAAGCTAAAGTTGTTAGTTTGTAACCAAATTCCGTTGGCTCTAACAATAAAGCGGTTAACTGAGGCACACTTGCAAATATAAACGCAGAGATTGCTGTAAGCACCATTGCCAGACTCATCCAGGCAAACGACGAACGCAAAACAGAGTTTTGGTTGCTGATTGAAGAGGGTTCAAAATTCTCTATTGGGGTGTTTCTAAAATTTGTATCCATTTAATTGATTTTTGAGTTACAAATTTAACAAATAAATTAACGCAGGTGCGTTAAGATTCATTAAAAGTAAAGGTCGCTGGTTTTTAAGCGAAGAAAGCGTAAAACGGCTAACATAGCACTAAAAGCAGAGATAATTACACCTACCAGAACAATTGCAGAAAATAAAATAAGCAATAAATTTTCATCCTGTAATTGTAAAAGATCAGGAATAAAGCGTGTGCTGATAGCTAATAATCCAACTAATAAAACACTGGCTACAATACCTGCTATTATGCCCTGGCGTACACCTTTAAAAATAAAGGGCTTGCTTATAAATGACCGCGTGGCGCCAACCAGGTACATAGTACGAATTAAAAACCGCTGAGAATAAATTGACAGCCGTATTGTGTTGTTTATCAGTGCAATAGCAACGATTAATAGTGCTCCGCTAAATATTAAAATAAAAAAGGCAATTGCTTTTGTGTTTTTATTTAAATTATTGATCATATCTTTTTGATAGACCACTTCTTTAATATAGCTTTTTTGCAATAGCGCTTTTTCAATTATCTGTAATGTATCTGTATTAGCGAAATTGGCATTTAGCTTTACTTCCATCGAATTTAAAAGCGGATTACTTCCTAAAAAAGAAACAAAATCTTCTCCCAGATCTGCTTTTAATTTTTCTGCAGCTTGTTCTTTATTGATGAGATTTACACTTTTAGCGTAGTTAGAATTGCTTATTTCCTGTAAAAGAGCATCGGTTTGTGCCGAACTGGCGGTATCTTTTAAATAGATTTGAAAACCTACATTTTCTTTAAAGTGTTTTGATAGTTTATTGGCATTAATTACCAATAGGCCCAAGGCCCCTAACATAAACAGCACTAGTGATAAGCTAATAACCACCGTTATTCCGGAAGTACGTAATCTCTTTTTTGTCAGGTTATCGCTCACTGTAATTAAATTATAAGCGAATTTATTTTTTTATCCCGCGCGTAAATGTAAATACGAAAAGATTAATTAACAAGACGGTGTTTGTTACACAACAGCAATTTTAATTCCCATTAAAAACAGAACAATAAGCGTTCCACCCACAATAATACGGTATATACCAAAATATTTGAAACCGTATTTATTTAAAATGCCAATAAAAAACTTAATTGCTAAAACGGCAACAACAAACGCTACTACATTGCCAAAGATCAATAACTTTATTTCATTCGAGTTTATTACAATGCCTTCCTTATAAAAATCGAGTAATTTTTTTGCTGTTGCTGCAAACATGGTTGGCACCGCCAAAAAAAACGAGAACTCTGCGGCGGCTTGCCTGGTAAGCTTTTGCGTCATACCTCCAATAATTGTGGATGCACTTCTGCTCACACCCGGAAATAATGCAAGGCATTGAAACAACCCAATTTTAAAGGCTTTTAAATAGGATATATTTTCTTCGTCTTTTATAGTTTGGTTTTTAAACCATTTATCTACAAATAATAAAATAATTCCACCAACAAAAAGTGCAACGGCAACACCAAAAACATTTTCCAGCTGCGCATCTATCCAATCACCTAAAAGTACCCCGGCAATAGCGCAGGGAATAAATGCGACCACTAATTTTAAGTAAAAATTTATAGATCTAAAAAAGCGCTTAAAATACAAAACCACTACACTTAAAATAGCCCCAAGCTGAATTGCAATTGTAAATAGCTTTACAAACGGCGTAACTTCCATGCCTAAAACTGCGGTTGTTATCATCATATGGCCGGTTGAAGAAATAGGAAGAAATTCTGTTAACCCTTCAATAACCGCAATAATAAAAGCTTGTAAGTACGACATGAATTTATTTTACTAAAGAAACATGGTCAACAAAATAATCAGTATCTCCTTGCCAAAAAAAGTTTTTAATTACCTGCCTGTATTTTACCACAACACGTCGTCCCTGGTACACTTCCAGCGAATCGTAAATTTGTTTTTTAGTAGTTGAAAATTTGAAAATTGTCAATGGCATTATCGTTCCTTCACCTTGATTTACTCCGCCAATATTTAATTCGCCTTCGTACGTTTTAAAAATAAATCCCTTCCTACTTACTTTAAATAACACACCCGAGCGGGTGCCCTCACTATAACTCATACCACAAATAAAATAATAAATAAACCAAATAAGAATGAGGATCAAAAAAGTAACAAAAGCAAATCTTTTAAATTTACTTTTCTTTTTTGGAGGTAAAGATGTGGCTTGCGCTTCGCTCATTAGTTAGCGGCTTCAGTTTTTTGCTTTGGCCTCCACATAATAGCTACAATAATTGTAAAGAAGCCAATTAAACAACAAACAGGCGCCAGAGTGATACGCTGAAAATTAAAAATTGCAGGATTAAAAACGTTTTTGTCCTCACTTCCACCACCGATCATTAACAAATAACCAAGTGCAATTAATACAATTCCTACCAATAAAATATAGTAGTTCTTTTTTGTGAAGGTTGTTTTCATATTTCTGTTTTATTAATACGATAAAGGTCAAATATAAATAAAATTAGCCGTAGTTAACCCTATTTTTGAACGAGTTTTTTACGTTAATTTTTCGTAATATTGTTACTTTATAAATTATGGCAAAAGTAGCACTTATTACAGGGGTAACCGGACAAGATGGCGCCTATCTTTCAGAACTATTATTAAGCAAAGGATATGAAGTTCACGGCGTTAAACGCCGCAGCTCATTATTCAATACAGATAGGATCGATCATCTTTACCAGGATCAGCACGAAAAGCATGTAAATTTTAAATTGCATTACGGCGATCTTACCGATAGCACAAATCTTATCAGAATAGTGCAGGAAGTAAAACCTGATGAGATCTATAATCTTGCGGCTATGTCTCACGTAAAAGTGAGCTTTGATACACCCGAATATACTGCAAACGCTGATGGTATTGGCACGCTGCGTATTCTTGAGGCTATTCGCATTTTAGGTTTAGAAAAGAAAACGCGTTTTTACCAGGCCTCTACATCTGAGCTATATGGCCTGGTTCAGGAAATTCCTCAAAAAGAAACGACGCCTTTTTATCCACGCAGCCCTTATGGTGTTGCTAAATTATATGCTTTCTGGATCACAAAAAATTACCGCGAAGCTTATGGCATGTATGCCTGCAACGGTATTTTATTTAATCACGAAAGTCCTTTACGCGGCGAAACATTTGTTACACGCAAAATTACACGTGGTGTTGCTAAAATAAGTTTAGGTCTACAGGAAAAATTATTTATGGGCAACATTGATTCTGAAAGGGATTGGGGCCATGCAAAAGATTATGTTGAAGGCATGTGGCGTATGTTACAACAAGATGAACCGGATGATTTCGTTTTAGCTACAGGTATTAAAATTACTGTGCGCGAATTTATAAATATGGCCTTTGCCGAAGTTGGTATTCAATTGAAATGGGAAGGTAAAGACGAAAATGAAAAAGGAATTAATATTGCTACCGGTAAAACTGTGGTTGAAATAGATCCAAAATATTATCGCCCGGCTGAGGTTGATCTTTTAGTTGGTGATGCTACAAAAGCAAAAACAAAAATGGGTTGGACACCCACGCATACTGTTGCAGAACTTTGCAAAGAAATGGTTTTGGCGGATGTTGAATTATTTAAGCGTGATAAATATTTAATTGAAGGCGGGCATAAAGTTTTAAATTATAAAGAATAATAACAGCTATTAATTTAAGATCAAAAAACTGTTCTAAAAAATGAATTCAAATTCTAAAATATATATTGCGGGCCATCGTGGAATGGTAGGTTCAGCCATATTAAGAAATTTACAAAAAAAAGGTTTTACTAATTTTATTTTAAAAACATCAGAAGAGCTTGATCTTCGAGATCAAAAACAAGTGGCTTCTTTTTTTGAAAAAGAAAAACCGGAATGTGTTTTTTTAGCTGCGGCAAAAGTTGGCGGTATCCAGGCAAACAATACCTTTCGTGCTGATTTTTTGTATGAAAATTTAATGATCCAAAATAATGTTATTCACTCCGCTTACGAAAACAAAATAAGTAAACTTTTATTTTTAGGATCTTCGTGTATCTATCCAAAGCTGGCACCTCAGCCTTTAAAAGAAGAATATTTATTAAGCGGCTTTCTTGAAGATACAAATGAACCATATGCTATTGCAAAAATTGCCGGTATTAAACTATGCGAAAACTATCGTAGACAATACAACTGCAATTTTATTTCGGTAATGCCAACCAATTTATATGGCCCTAACGATAATTACAATTTAAACAACTCACACGTATTGCCAGCACTGATCCGTAAATTTCATGAAGCAAAACAAAACAACACACCTTCAGTAGAGATGTGGGGCACAGGTTCTCCGCTACGCGAGTTTTTACATGCCGATGATATGGCAGACGCATGCGTTTACTTAATGCAAAACTATAACGGCTCGCAACATGTTAACATTGGTACAGGTGTTGATCTTTCAATAAAAGATCTTGCGATACTCATTCAAAAAATTGTTGGTTATACCGGCGAAATAAAACACGATCTTACAAAACCAGATGGCACACCAAGAAAATTAATGGATGTTAGTTTTCTTCACAACCTGGGCTGGAAACATAAAATAGATCTTGAAGAAGGGATTAAACTGGTTTACGAAGACTTTAAAAAGAAAGAGAATGTAAAAGTATGGTAATTCCATTAAAGGGATACAAGACAAAAGCCTGAAGAGATACGAGACAAATGTTCGATAGAGATTTTTCATATAAGCGCTTTTCAGTCTTGTTTCTTATTGTCTTGCTTCTCGCATCTTTTGTCGGAAAAGCGCAATTCTACAATCTGCCCAACGATCATAATTTTTCATTGCTTACCGAAAGAGGATTGGCCACAAAAGATTCCTCACTACACTCCGGACTAAAACCCTATATTCATTTTTTTAATTCTAAATACGAGCATATTCCTGATTCGCATCGTATCTTTAAATTTATTGTTGATGATCCTGCCCTCGATGCGATGTTCTTTAAACATGTTGTACGCGTACAACCTCCAAATGAAAACTTCAAATTACGCCTTGATCCAATTTTAAATTTTGAGAAAGGAAAAGATCTTAGTGATACCATTAATCGCTCCTTAAATACAAATACACGTGGCCTTATTGCAAGTGGCTATATTGGCGATAAATTTTATTTTGAAACCATGTTTGCCGAAAATCAATCTACTTTTCCGGTATACGTTTCAAATGTAGCAAAAGCAACATTGGTAGTACCTGGTCAGGGCAGATGGAAAACATTTAAAACTACAGGTTACGATTATGCTTTTTCGTCGGGTTTTGTTTCCATACAAGCTTTAAAAAATTTAAATATCCAGGTTGGTCATGGCAAACATAAAATAGGCAGTGGCTATCGTTCTTTACTTTTAAGTGATAATGCTTTTAATTATCCATATGCCCGTATAACCCAACAATGGTTTAAAGGCAGGGTAAGCTATACGAATATATATTCTGTTTTGATGAATTTAGATTCTGCCTCAAAACATCCTACACCAAACGCGGAAAGGTTATTTCAGAAAAAAGCTGCCTCTTTTCAATATCTCAGCATTAATGTTTCTAAAAAATTAAACGTTGGTTTTTTCCAGGGAATGGTCTGGCATGCGGGTGATGATAAGAACAAGCAGGATATTACCTGGCAATATTTTAACCCGGTGATCTATTCTAATTTACCTGAGTATGGATTGAATAATAAAAATAACATTGTAGTTGGAGGTGATATAAAATTTAAAGTAACCAATAAGCTAAATCTTTATGGACAGGTAATGGCCGATGATCTGAGCGGCGTAAAAAAATATGGTGATGCTATCGGTTTCCAGGTTGGCGCAAATTTTTACGATGTTTTTGGCGTGAAAAATCTCTTCTTTCAAGTGGAGTACAATGATGTAAATGAAAATAGTTATGTGAGTCCTTTGGGTACAACAAGTAACCAATCTTATTCGCATTACAACCAAAATCTCGCATACACACCCGGTTCAGGTAAAGAGATCATTGCCGTAGCCGATTATAAATGGAAACGCTTTTTTGTGAACATGAAATACAACAACCAAACTATTTTAAAAAATGGCGATTTTTTTTATACTAACCAACTCATAAATACCAAAATTGGCTATCTTATTAACCCTGCATACAACTTAACTGTAAATTTAGGCTATACCTACAGGATGCAAAATTTTAATAACTTTGCTACACTAAACAACCAAACTAATTATATATATTTAGGGATTAGAACCAGTATCTATAATTTATATTACGATTTTTAGATGACAGTACTTATACTTGTTTTTTTAACAGCATTTATTGTTGTGCTTTATTCAACACCGGCGCTTATTAAAGTGGCTGTGTTAAAGCGTTTAATAGACGTGCCTAGCGAGGATCGTAAAATTCATAAAGGCTCTATTCCTACTATTGGTGGCATTATTATTTATGCAGGAACTTTATTCGCTTATTCTCTTTGGTACAACATTGATGATATGGTTTATTATGAAACCATATTTGAATCGGTAAAAGAGTTTAAATTAATTGTTGCTACCAGCCTAATACTCTTTTTTGTTGGCGTAAAAGATGATATTATTGGTACCGCCCCTGTTAAAAAATTATTTGCCCATATAATTGTTGCATTGATCCTGGTTTTAATGGGCAATATCCGCATTACAAGCCTTCATGGTATTTTTGGTGTATACGATGTTCCCTACTGGGGCAGTGTTTTTATTTCCATATTTACTTATGTGGTAGTTGTAAACTCTATTAATTTAATTGATGGTGTTGATGGTCTTGCGGCAGGCATTGGCCTTATTACAAGTACAGCTTTTGGTATTTGGTTTATTTATGCTAATGAGTTTCCATACGCGGCCTTGTCTTTTGCACTTGCCGGTTCGTTATTAGGTTTTCTTATTTTTAATTTTTCTCCCGCAAGAATATTTATGGGCGATTCGGGCTCTCTCGTCATAGGTGTTTTTCTTTGCATCCTGGCCATAAAAATGATCGAATTTCCAATACAAAAATTAGATCACTTTTGGGTAAATGTAAGTA
>JACDED010000026.1:0-24527 GCA_013816615.1 Bacteroidota bacterium | reverse complement strand
AACCGGTATTTGCAATTGCAGCCTTAATTTATCCGTTACTGGATACGCTGCGTGTTTTTATAACCCGTGCTTTAAAAGGACAATCGCCATTTAATGCTGATAGGAACCATTTACATCACAAGCTTATTGACTGTGGTTATAGTCACACCAAAACAGTTGTTATTATTTATTCTTTTAGTATCATCACTATTGGCGCTTCGCTATTGACCTACTTTTTTAACCAGCCAACTTTTAGTTTAATTACCATAGTAAGCACAAGTCTTGTGTTTTTGATCTTTGTTATTACCTTAAATAATAAAGCTGCTAAAAAGAATAACGACTGATCACAACCTGTTTTTCCTTTGTAACCATCAAAATTTACCGTTAGTGTAAGTTTTAATTTTTTAAGGTTCTAACCGCAATAATTTATTTAATTTTATAATATATATTTTATACATGAGGTCTGTACTGCTTTTTATTTTTATTTCTGTGGCTTTGATCACGCGATCTCAAACATGGGATCTGCCTCAGTGTATTGATTATGCTTTAAAACATAATATTTCATTAAAACAGGCCGCTTTAAATTCTGAAATAAATAAAAACAATACCCTGCAAAGTAAAGCCGCCATTCTTCCATCATTAAATGCAGGCGCACAACACAATTATAATTTCGGGCAAACGATAGACAGGTTTACAAATACCTTTGCCAACACACAAGTATTGTCACAAAATTTTTACCTCAGCGGTAGCGTTGTTTTATGGAGTGGCTTAAGCCAATACAACACTATTAAAGCAAATCAATATAATTATTTAAGTGGCGAAGAGAATGTAAAGCAATTAGCAAACGATCTATCATTAAATGTTGCCAACGCTTATATTGGTGTAATATTCAGTGAAGAAATTTTAAAGATCTCGCAAAAACAATTTGATATTACCAACGAACAGTTAGTGCGTACACAAAAACTGGTAAATGCAGGTGCCGTTGCAAAAAGTATTGAATATGATATTAAAGCGCAATTGGCAAACGAACAAGTAAACGTAACTTCTGCCGAAAATAATTTAACGCTGTCTTTATTAAGCTTAAGGCAGTTGATGAATTTAGATTCGGTTTCTAATTTTTCAGTTGTACGTCCTAATCTTGAAGTGACCGATAATCTTATTTTAGCAGATATTCAATACATATATGAATCGGGTTTAAAAACACAGCCAAGCATTAAACGCGGTGAATACTCTATCTTAAGTGCCGAAAAATATTTAGCTGCCAGCAAAGGTAGAATAAGTCCAACTCTTACATTTAATGCCAGCCTTGGTACCGGAACATCAGGATTAGCAAAAGATGTTTTAGGCGTAAATTTTACAGGCTACCAGTTAAGCGGCATTACAAGCGGGGGTGACAGTGTTTACACACCAACTTCTGAATTAGTAACCCGTAAAACAACTTTTGCCGATCAGTTTAATAACAACGCTAATAAAGTTGTTGGTTTTACTTTAAATATTCCGTTGTTTAACGGTTTGCAAACTTATACATCCGTTAAGAACGCAAAGATAAATATGCTTAACGCACAGCTTACACAAGATCTTGCAAAACAAAACCTTTACAAAACCATTTCGCAAGCTTATATCAGCGCAAACGCTTCTTTAAATAAATATTCAGCTACAAAATTAAGTGTTGATGCAGCTAACGAATCGTTTAAATATGCGCAACAAAAATTTGACGCAGGTGTAATTAGTGCCTTTGATTTTAGCACTGCAAAAAACCGTTTGTTTGCTGCTGAAAGTAATTTGTTGCAGGCAAAATACGACTACATTTTTAAATTAAAAGTGTTGGATTATTACCAGGGCAAACCGCTTACCTTTTAAACCTTTTCCCGTTTCTTTTTTCGAAAAATTATTCTCAGTATTGGAAGTGCAGTAATAATTATAAGTGCTATAAAAATATAACCCATGTAATTTGTTACTTCAGGAAACACCTGCACTAAAAAATAACCTATACTGCTAAGACTTATTATCCATGCAATAGCGCCGATAACATTAAATGCCATGAATTTAAAAAAATCTACTTTTATAGCCCCTGCAACTACAGGTGCAAACGTGCGCACTATAGGCAAAAAGCGTGCAATGATCAATGTAGTGTTGCCGCCGTATTTATCGTAATAGGTTTTTGTAACCTCTAAATGTTTTTTCTTAAAGAACCAGCTTTCTTTTTTTGAATATAATTTATCACCGGCTCTTTTGCCAAACCAATATCCAAATACATTTCCTAAAACCGCGGCAGCTACCATTAAAGCAACTAATACAAAATAATTTACGTGAATAAGATCTGGCCGGGCTTTACATAATATACCTGCTAATAAAATTAAATTATCCCCTGGTAAAAAAAAACCAATTAGTAAACCTGTCTCCGCAAAGATAACAAACAGCAATAACCATAGCCCCCCGTATTCTATTATGCTGTTGGGGTCTGTTAATTGTTTTAAAAAGTCAAGCATGTTATTCTTTTGAGGTAGTCATCCAATCTGAAAAAGGCTGGTGTTGTTCTTTTTTTGCAATGGCGGCTTTTATATTATCTATATTTCCTTTAGGGATAGAGTCAATTAATTTGCGTGTGTAGTCGCTTTTTGGATTCACATAGATCTCATCCGGATCGCCCATCTCCTCTACCTTACCTTTTTGCATTACCACCATTCTATCGCTCATAAATTTAACCACACTTAAGTCGTGACTGATAAAAATATAAGTGAATTTAAATTCTGCTTTTAATTCGTTCAATAAATTTAATACCTGCGCCTGCACACTCACATCCAAAGCACTTACACTTTCATCACAAATAATAAATTTAGGATTTAAGCCTAAGGCGCGCGCAATACAAATACGTTGACGCTGGCCACCACTAAATTCATGTGGGTAACGGTGAAAATATTTTTCATCCAATCCTACTTTTCTTAAAAGGTCGTAAACTTTATCTCTGCGTTGTTTACTGGTTGGTAAAATATTATGGATCTTCATTGGCTCCATAATTGCATCGCCAACTGTAATACGGGGATTTAATGATGAATAAGGATCCTGAAAAATAATTTGCATATCCTTACGATGTGGCCTGAAATCAGATTCTTTCATGCGCAATAATTCTTCGCGCTTATAATAAATTTGTCCTTCAGAGGCTTCGGTTAATTTTAAAATAGTACGGCCCAAGGTTGTTTTGCCGCAACCACTTTCGCCTACAAGCCCTAAAGTTTCTCCTTCGTAAACATCAAACGAAACATCATCTACGGCTTTTGTATAGCTTAATACTTTACCAAATAATGTTTTTTGAGCCGGGAACCAGGTTTTTACATTCTTTAATTCTAAAATTTTATCGCGCTGGTATAATTCAATATGCGCTTGCTTACGTTCATCATCACTAATAACTACGCGGTTAATAGCATCGTTTACGTTTTTTGTTAATTCAATAATTTCACCGTCATCACCACGCATCATAAAATCGCTTACAACCGGTAAACGTTTTAAACGCTTATCTAACGGTGGACGACAAGCCAATAAACTTTTTGTGTATGGATGTTGCGGGTTAGCAAAAATTTCAAGAACAGGGCCCTGCTCTACCACTTTACCTTTGTACATTACCACAACGTGATCGGCTAATTCTGCAATTACACCAAGATCGTGTGTAATAAAAAGAATACCCATGTTGTGTTCCATCTGTAGTTTTTTCATTAACTCCAATATGGTTTTTTGAACCGTTACATCCAGTGCGGTTGTTGGCTCATCGGCAATTAAAATATTTGGGTTACAGCACATAGCCATGGCTATCATAACCCTTTGTTTTTGCCCACCCGATAATTGATGCGGATAACGATCCAACATCTGTAAAGGAAATGGCAATTGTACTTCTTCAAATAATTTTATTGTTTTTTCACGGGCTTGATCTTTTGTAATTTTTTGATGTAGCAACAACGATTCCATAACCTGGTTACCGCAAGTAATAACAGGGTTTAACGAGGTCATTGGTTCCTGGAAGATCATGGCGATCTCATTACCGCGGTAATGGCGCATTTCGTCATTCTTGGTTTTAACAAGATCAACTATTTTGTTATCTTTTGTATGATAGATTATTTCTCCCTGCGTGATCTTGCCCGGAGGATTTGGAATAAGCTGCATGATAGAAAGTGAAGTAACCGATTTACCAGAGCCACTCTCACCAACAATACCAATCGTTTCGCCTTTATGAAGCGTAAATGAAATATCATTAACCGCTTTTATAAATTCGTCATCAGTTTTAAACTGTGTTACCAGGTTCTTTACTTCCAACAAGGGCTGCTTTTCCATATAGAGCTTTAAGAAGGGATTAAATTACGCTTTATTTTCAGAAATTAAAAGGAAAATTAGATGAGTTTATCCTTTAATAAGATAAGGGTTTGCTTAGGCTAACTTAAAACAAATGTATTTTATATCCTCGCCCTTAGCCGTAAACATTGCTTCATAATAGGTTTTAATATTTATAAGCTCTTGCCTGTCTGCCGGGCAATTTTTATAAAGATCATTTGTATGCCAGATCAATGGTAAATTATTTTCTTTAATAACTTCCATTGTAAACTCATAAAAACTGGTACTGTCTGTTTTTAAATGTACAATACCATCCTTTTTTAAGAATTTTCTATAACGTTCTAAAAAATGCGGATGCGTTAAACGTTGTCTTGCTCGCGGCTTTTGCGGTTGAGGATCGGGAAAAGTGATCCAGATCTCATCTACTTCATTTTCCGCAAAACAATAATCTATAAAATCAATTTTAGTACGTACAAAAGCAACATGGTTCATTTTGTTTTCAATAGCTTCTTTAGCGCCTGTCCAAATGCGGTTACCTTTTATATCTACACCAATAAAATTCTTTTCTGGATGCTCTTTGGCAAGACCAATTGTGTACTCGCCTTTACCACAGCCTAACTCCAGCACTATTGGATGATCGTTTTTAAAATGTTCTTTGTGCCATTTACCTTTTAATGCAAATCCTTTATCAAGATTTTCCCAAAAAAGCGTTATGCAATTATCAAAGGATTCGAATTCGGCAAATTTTTCAAGTTTTGTTGGCATTTTTAGAACTGGTTTAAATTTCTACAGTGTTATTTAGTTCGTATAATTTTTTGAATTTAGAGTCAGTACTTAACAATTCGATAATACTTCCTTCTTCAATTATCTTTCCATGATCGAACACAAAAATTTTATCTACATGTTTTATGGTTGACAAACGGTGCGCAATAATAATAGATGTTCTTCCTTCTGAAATTTTTTCGGCGGCCTTTTGAATAAGTTGCTCGGTTTGTGTATCAATGGTTGCTGTTGCTTCATCCAAAATAAAAATACTTGGCTGGTAAACAAATGCCCTGATAAATGCTACCAGTTGGCGCTGCCCTGCTGATAAGCCTTGCCCGCGTTCGGTAACTTTATAATCAAAACCATTTGGTAACAACATAATATATTCATACAGGCCAATCTGTTTTGTTGCTTCCACAACATCTTCAAATTTTATATCAGGATTGTTTAAGGTGATGTTGTTTAAAAGTGTATCGTTAAACATATATACATCCTGTAATACAACACCTGTATTTTTTCTTAGCGTACCAAGATCTATCTTTCTTATATCAATACCATCAATTGCAATTTCGCCTTTATTTAATTCGTAAAAACGGCTTAATAAATTAATGATGGTTGATTTTCCTGCGCCCGTTGCGCCAACCAAGGCCACCGTTTGGCCCGCTTTAATAGAAAAAGAAATGTCTTTTAAAACATAGTGCTCCTCATTATAAGCAAACCAAACATTTTTAAAAGCAATGTTTTGTTTAACGCCTTCAAATTTTATGGTTCCGGTATTATTTATTTTTTCATCCGTATCCAATACTTTAAAAACACGCTCAGCAGAAACGATTCCCATCTGCAATGTATTTAAACGGTCAGCCAACATACGAATAGGGCGAAACAACATGTTTATCATCATGATAAAAAAAGTAATGTCGCCCAAACCAATATTGTACGAAGTGCCTTTTACTCCGGCAAACCAAATTATTAATGCAATAGAAATAGATGAAAGGATCTCTACAATTGGAAAGAAAACAGAGTAATAAAAAATAGATTTAATATTTGCTACACGGTGTTGTTTATTGATCTCTTTAAATTTATCAAACTCCTGTTCCTCTCTATTAAAAAGTTGTACCAGTCGCATACCGGTAATATGTTCCTGCGTAAACGTATTTAAAGCAGACACCGCATTACGCACCATTGTAAATGTTTTTTTAACGCCGCGCTTAAATAAAGCAGTAGCCACAAATAATAAAGGAATGGTACTTAAAGCCAATAAGGTTAAGATCCAGTTCTTGGCAAACATTACACAAATAAAAATTACTAACATTACAATATCGCCTGCAATAACAATGAAACCTTGTGCAAAAACATCGCTTAAACTTTCAATATCCGAAATGGCGCGTGTAACCAAAGTACCTACGGGCGTGGTATCAAAATAAGAATTCTTTAAATGAATGATGTGTTTGTAAACCTGGTTACGAAGGTCTTTTACAATATTCTGCCCAAGTAAATTGGTAATGCGCAAATTAATTATTTGCATAAAAGCTTCAACAAATAATAATGCAAGGATAAGCCAACAAATAAAATTTAAGCCCTCCAGATCTTTTGCTTTTGTAACATGTTCGTTTAACGCAAGGCTAATTAATAGCGGGCGAATAATTGCCATACCGGCCAATGCAAGCGTAAAAAAAACCGCACCGTAAAAAAGTTTGTTGTAGGGCTTTGTGTAACTTAAAATTCGTTTTATAAGTCCAACATTTAATCCTTTATTATTTTCTTTATTGCTCAATAAAAATTTCTTTTGGGTATTTAATGCCGACTAAAAATAAAGCGTTTGGTGCCACGTTTGCTCCCGCCGCATTTCTGTCTTTAGCTTCAATTATTTTTTTAAAATCACTTAACGATATTTTATTTTTTCCAACTAATAGCAAAGTGCCTACAGTGGCTCTAACCATGCCGCGTAAAAAACGATCGGCAGTAATTGTAAAACGCCATTGCCCAATATTTGTTTTTTGCCAAACAGCTTTTGTTATTTTACAGTTATTGGTTTTATTTTGAGTATGTAGTTTGCTAAAGCTTGTAAAATCTTCATATTCTAAAAGCATTTGCGCCGCTTTATTCATAAGATCAAAATCAATTTCGCCATATACATACAAACTAAAATCATTTACAAACGGATTTTTTTGTTGGTGAATGAAATAATAATACGTTCGTGCCCTGGCATCAAATCTTGCGTGCGCGCCCGGGTTAACGGCTTGTATATTTTGCACGGCTATCTCTAAAGGTAAAACAGTATTGAATTTATAGATCCAATGTTGTTTGTTGCTGACAAGATCTTTGCAATTACTTTCAAAATGCACTACGTAATTTTTTGCACTAACACCAGTATCTGTTCTGCCGCAACCAACAAACTCAATTTTTTCCTTCAGCATCATCGATACTTTTTCTTCAAGAACCTGTTGTACGGTGTTAGGTGTATTATCCTGGATTTGCCAGCCGTTAAAGCCGGAGCCATTGTAAGAAAGCGTTAAAAAGTAACGGGCCATTTTGCAAAATTACGCTATAATTTACAATTTACTGCAATGGTTATAAATTCATTACTTTTACAGACTTAAATTATGACAAAAATTAAAAAGAACTTTGTACTCGAAAACCTTGAAGTAGTGGATACCAGCACCGAAGGAAAAGCCATTGCCAAACACGATGGTATGGTTGTATTTATTGAAGGCGCTGTGCCCGGCGATGTGGTGGATGTAATGGTGCACCGCAAAAAAAATAATTTAGCCGAAGGTAAAGTTGATAAAGTAATAAAATTGTCATCTTTAAGAACTACACCCGTTTGCGAACATTTTGGAACCTGTGGTGGTTGCAAATGGCAAAATTTACAGTATAAAAGTCAGCTGGAGTTTAAACAAAAATATGTTTACGATGCATTTACGCGCATTGGCAAATTAACCTTTCCTGAAATTACACCTATACTTGGCAATGCTGATGAATACTATTACAGGAACAAATTAGAGTTTGGTTTCTCGAATAAAAAATGGTTAACCAACGAACAAATTGCTTCAAAAGAAGAGATCGAGAACAAGAATGGTTTGGGCTATCATATTGCTGGTTTGTTTGATAAAATATTAGATATAAATAATTGTTATTTGCAGGCAGAGCCAAGCAACTCTATCAGAAACGCTATAAGAGAATATGCGTTAAAGAATAATCTTTCTTTTTTTGGTATCAGAGATAAAGTAGGTTTATTAAGAACCCTTTTAATAAGAACCACAAGTACAGGTGAGATAATGGTTGTGGTTTCGGTATTTGAATGGTTAGAAAAAGAAGTGTTTGCTTTGCTGGATTTTTTAAAAGAAACTTTTCCGCAAATAACTTCTTTGCAATACACACACAATCCAAAAGGTAACGATACTTTTTTTGGCCTGGATATTAAAACCTATTACGGACGCGATCACATATTAGAAGAAATGGAGGGATTGAAATTTAAGATCAGCGCCAAATCTTTTTATCAAACAAATTCGCCGCAGGCATATAATTTGTATAGGATAACCCGCGATCTTGCAGGCTTAACCGGAAACGAATTAGTATACGATCTGTATACCGGAACAGGTACAATTGCTAATTTTATAGCCAAACAGGCAAAACAAGTTATTGGTATTGAATACGTTGAGGATGCAATTAAGGATGCGGTTGAAAATTCTAAAGCCAATAATTTAAATAATACACAGTTTTTTGCAGGAGATATGAAAGATATTTTGAATGCAAATTTTATTTTAAATTATGGTAAACCCGATGTTATTATTACAGATCCACCAAGGGCGGGCATGCACGAGGATGTTATTAAGGTAATTTTAAGTGTTTTGCCAAAAAAGATAGTGTATGTAAGCTGTAACCCAAGCACCCAGGCGCGCGACCTGGCATTAATGGAAAGCCATTACTCCATAAAAAAAGTAATGCCGGTAGATATGTTTCCGCAAACAGCACATGTTGAAAACGTGGTTTTATTAGAAATAAAATCATAATTAATTCATTATCAGATCTTTAAATTAAACACTTGGTACTTGATAAATATACAAATACCCGTAAATGGGTATGCTAATTTTTAATAAAAATTTGTGCATGTGCTTAATAATGTGTTATTTCGCTTAAACTTTAAAAAACTCAAAAATGAAAAAAATTACTTTATTAGCTGTTGCTGCCTTGGCAATTAGCTTTGCGTCTTGTAAAAAAGACAGAACTTGCACGTGCACATCTACAAGTGGCAATCCAAGTGTAACTACAACTAGCACTACAACTTTTACAAAAGTTAAAAAAGGACCTGCTAAAGATGCTTGCCAAAAAACTTCTGGTTCTTACACATCTGGTAGTAATACAAACACTTGGACTAGCGATTGCAAATTAAGCTAATATTAACCTTAAAAAATTTAAAAAATGAAAAAGATATTTATTCCATTATTCGTAATCGCTGCATCATTAAGCATTACTTCATGTCACAAAGAAAGAACTTGTACTTGTACTAGTACTACAGTAACAACTTTTGGTAGCTCATCTACAACTTCAACTTCTTCAGATGTTAACACTTGGGGCCACGCTTCAAAACACGAAGCTGCTTCAGCTTGTATTTCAAAGAAAACTACTAGTAATTTTACAGGTGGTAGCAGCGAAACAACTGAGGATTGCAAATTAAACTAATCATTGATTTTTTTATTAAAAAAAGCCGCCCTAGGGCGGCTTTTTTTGTGGTTTTTATTTAATCCCGTCATTAGTATGCTGTTTTAACTTATAGAGCAACTTAAAATATATAAGTATTGTTGTGTATCTTATTTTTTTTGGCGACTTTTACACTACAAAAATTAAAAAAATAAACATGAAAAAAATTACATTACTGGCTGTTGCTGCTTTAGCAATTAGCTTTGCGTCTTGCAAAAAAGACAGAACCTGTACTTGTACTAATATTAGCTCTAATGGCAATACAACTACAGAAACAATTACAATTAAAGAAGAAAGCAAAAAAACAGCAAAAGATTTTTGTTACAAAAGCACCAATGTAAGCACATATGGTAGTACTACTTCTAATTCATCTAGCGATTGTAAATTAAATTAAATTAAACTATTTAGAAAAGATTTATCATGAAAAAAATTATACTTTCAACTTTAGTAATTGCTGCATTAGTAGCTACATCATGTCGTAAAGACAGAACCTGCACTTGTGATTATACATCAACTTCTGGTAGTGTTTCTTTTACATCTAAAGACGTAACAACAGTAAGTAAACAAACTAAACGTGTTGCAAGAGTGCAAACAGGTTGTGTAAATTCTTTAGAAACATCAACTAACAATAACGTTACTACAACTTACGAAAGCAAGTGTGAATTAAAATAATTTATTATTCTTAATAAAAAAGCCGTTCAAGTTTTTTGAACGGCTTTTTTATTTTATAATGAGAAATTAATTCGCTCTTATACTTCCGTTCTTTATAATATAATCGAAACCGTTTATATTAAATTTTTTATTTGATGTTTGATTGATCAGTTCTGTTATATCCTGTTCAATAGTATGAATCGATCCTTTTGTTTTGTAAGCAATGTTTAAATAATCCGTATTAATTTCCATACCTTCATAAACACCGCACAAAATAACCCGTACCGGTACTTTTATTCTTGCCAGCAAAGCAATATCACGTACTTTAGCCCAGTTATCTGCAATTAAAATAACATTATCTGGCTTTCTTACTTTTTTTAATCCGGTTAAAATAGCTTCAACTACGTTTTCGGGTGAGTCGCCTCCTGCTCCTTTTTTAATTGTCAGCTTCATACTATTTACAAGATCATCGCAGGTTTTTGCTCTACAAACATAAATACCACCTGTAACACCAATTTTTTTATCAGCATCACGTTTATTATCCCCATCATTAAAAAAAACAAAATACTGTTGCGCCGTATCATTTATAAAAAATAATTTAAGCCATGTGTTTATTTGTTTTGCATATGGATACATGCTTGAAGTAAGATCTGTAACAATAATATTTTTTTTCCATTTAGGATTTCTTTTTAAGATCTGGTAAACACTATTGTTTACAGTATCTTCTACATCCGCTTCAAATTCTATCGGCCCGGTTGTGGTGCGACTTTCAAAATCGAATTTTCCTGTTTTGGTATACACTTTATAAACGCCATCCAAATTTCCTTTCTTATAATAGCCCTCTGCTTTTATACGGCCGTTGCTATGATAAGAAAGCTCTAATCCTTCTTTTACACCGTTTTTATAATTCTCAATAAATTCTTTTGCGCAATTTTTGGAATAAAAAGTAACCGGTCCGTCTAATTGTCCGTTATTATAATAGGTTTCCTGCTTTACACAGCCGCTATGATACCAGCTAATATCCAGCCCCTGCTTTTTATTATCTCTATAAACTGCCTCACTGCTTAATTTACCATTTGGCCAAAAGGTACGCCAAACGCCTTGTTTAAGCGTATCTTTATCTATTGTATTAATTGTATCTCCCTGGTGTATAGAATAACTTATTAATTGCGCCTTTATAAACAGCGAATTAATCATCAAAAAACCTATCAGGAGAAGAAACCTCATCTTATAATCTTTAAATTTGTTTATTTTTGCACAGATTATCAAGTAATTAAGCAAATATGCTCGAAAAAATAGATAAGTTATTACAGGAAGTGGAGACGTTTGGTGCTAATACCAAAGACCAGGTGGAAGAATACCGCATTAAATGGTTAAGCAAAAAAGGTGAGATAACTACTTTATTTGATGATTTTAGAGAAGTGCCGAATGAACTTAAAAAAGAATTAGGTCAAAGACTTAATGAATTAAGAAATAAAGCACAGGATAAAATAAATGCTTTAAAAGAAAAATTTGATGCAGAAGCTGAGGCCGGTGAAAAAAAAGGCATCGATCTTACCTTACCCTCGTTACCTACTTTGCAAGCGGGTAGTCGTCACCCATTATCAATTGTAAAAAATCAGATCATTGATATTTTTTCACGCATTGGATTTACAGTAAGTGATGGAAAAGAAATTGAAGATGATTGGCATAATTTCTCAGCACTAAATACACCTGAAAACCATCCGGCGCGTGATATGCAGGATACATTTTATGTGAACATAAATCCCGAAATGGTTTTAAGAACACAAACATCAAGTGTACAGGTACATATTATGGAGTATCAAAAACCTCCAATCCGCACAATTTCTCCGGGGCGTGTTTATCGTAACGAAGCTATCAGCGCCCGCGCGCATTGCCAGTTTCACCAGGTAGAAGGTTTATATATTGATGAGCAGGTTTCGTTTGCTGATCTTAAACAAACGCTTTTATACTTTTCGAAAGAAATGTTTGGCGCTGAAACAAAAATACGTTTGCGCCCGAGTTATTTTCCATTTACCGAGCCAAGTGCCGAAATGGATATTAGCTGTACAATTTGTAAAGGCACAGGATGTAATGTTTGTAAACATACCGGCTGGGTAGAAATACTAGGTTGCGGTATGGTAGATCCGCAAGTGCTTACTAATTGTGGTATTGATCCAAATAAATATAAAGGTTTTGCTTTTGGAATGGGTATTGAAAGAATTACAATGCTTAAATACCAGGTTAAAGATCTGCGTTTATTTTTTGAGAACGATGTTCGTTTCTTAAAACAATTCACTTCTGCATAAATAAAATTTTCATGGATCGTCTAAATCGAATAGACATGCTATTGGCCATGCTCGAAAAAGAGCCTGACGATCTTTTTTTGAACTATGCTTTAGGTACTGAATATGTTGGTGAGCTGGATCTTGGGCAGGCTGAATTTCAATTTAAAAAAGTGCTGAAGCTTGATCCGGAATACATTGCGGCTTATTACCAATTAGGAAAATTATTTGAATCGGTATTAAAAAATACAGAAGCTTTAGAATTTTATAGGCTTGGTTTGGAAAAAGCAAAGCTTGGAAAAAATAATAAAGCCATTAATGAATTTGGCGAGGCAATTTTTATGCTGGAGGATTCTTAAAAGAGTAAAGACTCTTTTAAGAATAGAAATTCAGAAAGATAGTACACTTTAGGAATAAAGGTCCAGAAAAATTAAAACACTTTAGGAATAAAGGTTCAAGATCCTACAAATTTTTAAGGATAAAATTTATTGATGTACACCAGCATTAACTTGTCGTATAACATTTTTTCTTTTAATGCTATTACTACATTTGTGCGTGGCTCAAGTGGCAAACCATCCAGGTAAATTCTTGCCGAATTAAATACTTCTTGTTGAAAATAATGAAATTTTGCTTCTGTAATTGCTTGTGCAAGATGTTTAACGTACAATTTTATAAAATCATTATCCGGAAAAATTTTTGGAGCAATGGTATTTAATACTCTGAATTTATTTTTCTCCCTTTTTATTTCTTCCATCAATTCATTTGATCTGTTTTGGTTCATTAATAAAAGCGCTATTTTATCGAATGTATAAAAGCGAGACTCGTTCTTCAGTCTTGTTAACAGCTGATCAGCTGCTTGCTTCCTGCTTTCTCCAATTAAATCAAAAAAATAATTCAGTTCCGTTTCATCAATAACGTATCCAAATACGAATTTCTCTTCTAAAAATTCTATTTCAGTTTTTTTATTATTTTTCTCTTTTGCAATGCCCAATATCTCGCTTATCAGATCTAAATATTTATTTATGTTTTTTGTTTTTAATTGTTGTGCGTATTGAGCAAGTACTGTAAATCCTTTTCCGATTTTCGATTCTCTGAATTCAAGTTCCGCAAGGGCAATTGGTAGCTCAATAGTATTTGTATGCTCTTTTAATGAATAGGTTTTACCTAAAAAATTTGCCTGTAAAACCGAAATTTGTATCTCTGCAATTAATTTTCTGTCTGTTTGATCCTGCCTGTTCTTACTTTGAGTTCTTTTTTTTAATTGTCCTTTTAAAAGATCCAGGTCATTTTTATCTTTTATAAACCCAAGCGCATAATAGATCAATAAAGAAAAAGCGCCTCCCCTGAAATTAGCCTGCGACCTTACAGAATATTTAGCCGCTTCAATAACCGCTTCCTTCTCAATAACGGTAGGCTTTTCTGATAAATACTGCTTTATTTTTTGTTGAGAGTTTTTTACAAGATCGTGTAATTTATTTTCCCTTTCGTAATAATTAAAGTTGGAAAGTTTAGGTAATTCTAAAATAATAGCGAGATGAAAATAAAATTCCTGCTTTACAAAAACTCTTTTCTCTTTTTCAATATCTATCTTTTTACAGATCTCGTTTATTTGTTGAGCTTTAAGTTTGTCGATTTCTACAAAGGGTTTAAGTACAGTTTTTATACTACTCAAACAATTTTCAAGAATTCCCTTTTTTGCTTTGCTTTGCTTTTTTTTATTTTTTGTAACCGGTTTTATAAATTCAACAACTTCTTTTTGCAAATAAAAAAGTGCCGCTGCTAAATGTTCGCAATAATTTTTACTGTAACATGAACATTTATAATTGATAATTTTTCCGGACCTGATTTGTAACGAAATTTCGCCTGCGGGTTTTGAATGAATTAAAAAGGTAAATGACCTATTACTCTCTTTATTTAATATTTCGATCTTATTGCTGGCGAATAATTTTAAGCCTTTTTTTAATTCAGGTTCTTCTATTGTATATTCAAATTCTTTCTGATCAAAAAGCATAGACTCAAATTTAAGCGCATTATATCAATTAAAGGTTCTTATATATAAATTTTGTCTTAAAAAAGGTAAATAACTGAGTTAAACGGCTGTTATAATAAGTAAAAAATTCAGAAACTAAAATCTAAATCCTTATATTAGTTCCAACAAATACACTAATGAAAAAGTATATTCTATTACTTTTTTCTTTTTTTTCAATTACTGCCGTTTTTTCTCAAAAAGGAAAGAACGGAGCCGGTAATATTGTTGCTGGTACGGTAGTAAACGCTTATACTTCTTTAACAGCCGATGCCTTTACAGGTAATACAACTCTTAGCGTTGCAAGTGCGGCGGGATATGGTATTGGTGACCTTGTATACATTATTCAAATGCAGGGTGCCAGTGTGAATTGCCACATTAACATTTTTGGAAATCCAAATAGTGCGGAACCTTTAAATCCATTTTTTGGAAAGATCACCAATTATAATAATGCCGGAAACAATGAATACGCACAGGTTTCGTCAGTTGCCGGAAATGTTATTACAATAGATTGCCCTTTAAAAAATAATTATACAGCTGCCGGAAAAGTTCAAATTGTAAAAGTTCCCCGTTATACATCGTTAAACATTAGTGCCACAGGCACTATTACTTGTCCTTTATGGAATGGTACAACCGGTGGGGTTATTGCCATTGAAGTGGATGGAAATACAACTATAAATGCCGGAGGCTCTATTGATGCCAGTGGTATGGGTTTTAGAGGGGGCACACTTAGTACAGGTTCATTTTTTGGTGCCGCAGCCTGGTGTCATAACAATCCACAGGAAGGTGCCCGTAAGGGAGAGAGTATTGCAGGTGATGTAACAACGTATCTTGCAAATTTTAATGGTCAATACTGCAGAGGCGCTGTTGCCAATGGTGGTGGTGGCGCTAATAGTAATAACGCAGGTGGCGGTGGCGGAGCCAATGCCGGCGATACGTCCCTTTATACAGGTTTTGGTAATCCGGATATTTCAGTAGCAGGCTATGTAACAGCCTGGAATCTTGAATCCTCGGGATTTGCAGCTACAAGCTCATCAGGTGGTGGTCGTGGTGGATACACTTTTTCAAACTCTAATATCAGCCCTATAACTAACGGACCCGGACTTGCCGCATGGGCAGGTGATAACCGAAGGGCTGTTGGAGGAATGGGCGGCAGACCTCTTAATTACAACACCGGTAGAATATTTTGTGGTGGTGGTGCGGGCGCAGGCGATCAGAATGATGGCTATGGTGGTGCAGGCGGCGATGGTGGCGGTATTATTAATATTATAAGCTATGGTACGGTTTCCGGAACGGGGCAAATATTAGCGAACGGAGAGAATGGTTTTAATTCAAATGCGTCGAGTGCGGCCCCTTTTAATAATTGTAACGGACGTGATGGTGCCGGCGGGGGCGGCGGCGGTGGCGCTATTGTTATCAATTCAATAGGTTTAATAAACTCTCTAACAGTTTCTGCGCGTGGCGGCAATGGTGGCAGCCAACAAATGAAATCAGGATTTTTGACTACAACAGCTATGGCCTACGGCCCAGGTGCTGGTGGTGGCGGGGGTTACATAGGCACAACTGCTTCTGCCATTACAGCTTTTGTAAACGGGGGTCCGAATGGAATTGTTCAGTACTTATCTGGTAATGAAACTTGTCAGATCGATAATTTATTTCCGGCCAATGGTGCAACATCCGGTGGTTCAGGAACGATAAATTCTACTTTACTTGTTGTGCCCACAATTACCGCAAGTCCTGATGTTACAATTTGCGTGAACAATGCTGCTACTGTAACTGCTACACTTACTGGTGCTCCCGGCCCAATTAACTGGTATTCTGCGCTCGCGGGGCCAACCTTATTAGGAACAGGAAGTCCGTTTACAACTACTGTTTTTACAACACCGGGCACTTATACTGTTTGGGCAGGTTTTTGTCCGGATGGAATTTATCGTGATCCAGTTGTTATTACTGTAACAAACGGACCAACACTTATTCCTCTTTCAGCTACTATATGTGCCGGACAAACCGGTACTATATCTGTTTCCGGCGCTACAACTTATACCTGGAGTACAGGGGCAACTAGCGCAACAGCTACAGCTGCACCATTGTCAACAACGGTTTACACTGTTACGGGAACTATTGGCACATGTACAACTGCAACAACTGCAACCATAACTGTTAACAGCGCATCTATTGGTGTTAACTCATCAACTATTTGTACAGGGCAAAGCGCAACATTAACAGCAGGTGCTGCAACCTCATATACATGGAGCACAGGCGCCAATACGCAAACCGTTGGTGTTAGCCCCGCAACAACAACAAATTATACAATTAATGCTACTGTAGTGGGTGGCTGCGTGGTTACAAATACTACAACCGTAACTGTAAATACTTCTCCAACTTTAAGTGCAGTTAACGCAACTATTTGTTCAGGAAACACCGGAACCATTTCAGTATCCGGCGCAACTAATTATACCTGGAGCATAGGATCGAATAGCTCATCTATTACTGCATCACCATTAACTACTACAAGTTTTTCTGTTGTTGGTGCAAATGGAAGCTGCACTGCATCTGCAAATGCAACTATAACAGTAAACCCAAATCCTACAATTACTGTATTAAGTACTACTATTTGTGCAGGACAAACAGGAACTATAACTGCAGCGGGTGCGGCTTCATACACATGGACCAGTGGACCTACTACAAATACTTTTTCAGCAGCTCCGGCCGCAACAACAGTTTATACAATTAATGGCACCAGTGGTACATGTACTTCTTCTGCAACGGGCACCATTACTGTTAATACAGCTGCGCCAATAGCTGTTAACTCCGCAACTATCTGCAGCGGACAATCAGTACTTCTTACAGCAGGCGCTGCAACATCTTATACATGGAGTACTGGTGCCAATACACAAACCGTTAGTGTTAATCCTTCAACAACAACAGTGTATACAATTAATGCAACTATGCCGGGAGGTTGTGTTGCATCAAACACTTCTACTGTTACTGTAAACTCTACACCAACTTTAAGCGTTGTTAACGCCACAGTATGCCCGGGTCAAACAGGAACGGTATCTGTATCAGGCGCTACTAATTACACTTGGAGCACCGGCTCCAACAGTTCAAGCATAACTGCTACACCTGCAACTACAACTACATTTACAGTAGTTGGTGCAAACGGAACGTGTACAACTTCAGGCACAGCAACCATAAGTGTTGGCGCTGTTGGATCTATTGTTGTGAACTCTCCTACTATTTGTATAGGGCAATCGGCAACTTTAACTGCCGGCTCTGCAATTTCATATACCTGGAGTACAGGCGCCAATACGCAAACCGTTAGTGTTAATCCGGTTACTACAACCATATACACTTTAAGTGCAATAACAGCCGGCGGTTGTAATGTGATAGGAAGTTCTACTGTTATTGTAAATTCAAACCCGGTACTTGCAGTTAACAATGCTACTATTTGTGTTGGACAAACAGGAACTATTTCTGCATCAGGAGCAACAACTTACACCTGGAATACAGGAGCGACAACTCCTACAATAACAGCAAACCCAATTGTAAATACAACTTACACTGTAACAGGTGCTAATGGTACTTGTACTTCATCTGCCACTGCAAGCATTACAATAAATACAAGTGGCACTATAAGTGTTAATTCACCAACAATTTGTGCAGGACAAACCGCTACACTTATTGCAGGTGCTGCTGCTACTTATACCTGGAACACGGGTGGGTCTACACAAACTATCCTTGTAAACCCGATCACAACAACACCTTACACTATTACTGCAACATTAGCCGGAGGTTGTATAGTCTCCAATACAACAACTGTAACTGTAAATCCAACGCCAACTATAACAGCCAATACAGTAAGTATTTGTTCAGGGCTATCAGCTACTTTAACGGCTGCCGGTGCAACAACTTATTTATGGAATGATGGTAATACAACTGCAACAAACATTCTTTCACCTACCATCACAACGGTTTACACGGTTACGGGCACAACAGGTGGTTGTTCTTCAAATGTAACTACTACAGTTTTTGTTACACCAACACCCACATTGAGCGTTGCAAGCATTACTGTTTGTGCGGGGCAGGTAGCTACATTAACGGCTAATGGCGCTACATCATATACCTGGGACCCTACTCCGGGACCAAATGTTGTAAGCCCATCTTATACAGTAACTCCATTAACAACAACTGCCTATACAGTTATAGGTGCTACAAATAATTGTACAGCTATGGCAACCGCATCAGTTGTAATTGGCCCTAATCTTTCTATCACCGTTAATACTCCAACTATTTGTGCAGGCCAAACCGCAACCTTAATTGCAACAAGTACAGCAACAAATTATCTTTGGAGTAATGCCGCCGTTACGCAAACTATTTTTGTAAGTCCTATAGCTAATACATCTTATACTGTTACCGGAAGCAAAGGTACCTGCACAGGAAGTACTGTTGCTAATGTTATTGTTAATTCTTTACCGGTTGTAAGTGTTAATTCAACTCCTGTTTGTGCGGGAGGCAGTTCAACCATCACCGCTACCGGCGCTACAACGTATTCATGGTCTACCGGCTCAAATAATACACCAAGTATTTCAGTCTCTCCTGTTGCAAACACTAATTATACAGTTATTGCAGGAGCAGGCTCTTGTACAATTTCATCCGTTTATAATTTAACTATCAGTCCAACACCAACTATTGTAACGGCGAATACAAATATTTGCAATGGCGGAACAGCAACACTCACCGCAAGCGGTGCAGCGAACTATACGTGGTTGCCGTCCGGCTCACCGGGTAATTCAATAACTGTAAGTCCATCTGTTAACACAACATACACTGTTATTGGTGATAATGGATCTTGTAGTTCACAGGCAATAGCAAATGTAACAGTACTTAATGGCTTAATTGCGCCAACAAATAATGCAACTATGTGCCAGGGTCAAACAGCCGCCGTTGGCACAACATTAAGTGGCACATCATACTTATGGAGTAATGGCGGAACCACTCAAACAATTATTGTTTCTCCTGCTACTACAACTACTTATAGTTTATTAGTTGTTGCAGGAAGTTGCAGCTACACAGGAAATTCAACAGTTACTGTTATCCCTACACCTACTCTTCAATTGAACAATGCTTCTATTTGTCTTGGAGAAACTGCTACGTTATCTGCATCAGGCGCAACAAACGGTTATACCTGGAATCCAGGAAACTTAAGCGGCAATACAGTAACCGTTAGTCCAACAGTTACAACAAATTATGTTGTAACAAGTGCCAATGGTTTATGTCCTGCAACTGCAACCACACAAGTTATCGTTAACACAAAACCTAATTTAGTTTTCTCACCCGGCGATCTTTTGATCTGCCCGGGCACATCAGTAACGTATAATGCCAGTGGCGCAAATATTTACGAATGGTATGTGAACGGCGTTTACCATTTTGGCAATCCATTAACTATTAGCCCAACACAAAACTCAACCATTACCTTGATTGGCTCTAACGGTGGCTGTTCAACAACTTCGGTAATATCATTAAGTGTAAGTGATGTTAAAGCCTCCTTTAATCCGGAAAGTAATTATGTTGATTATCCAGGTTACTTAACATTTACAAATACATCTGTTGGTGCAACAGAAATTAACTGGGATTTTGGAAATGGCCAAACCTCAACAAATAACATAGCTACTGCCATGTATGAATTCCCGGGAAAATATTTAACAGCCCTTGTTGCAAAAAACGAGATGGGGTGTATGGATACAACTTATTTTGTGATCGAAGCAGGATGCGGTAAAGGCGATTTTTATATGCCAAATACATTTACGCCAAATAATGATGGGTTAAATGAAGAATATAAGGTATTAGGCGGCTCATGTGTTACACAATTTAACGGCTCTGTTTTTGACCGCTGGGGTAATGAGATCTTTAAATGGAAAGAGATAACAGACACTTGGGATGGTTCATTTAAAGGAAAAGAAGTTGAAGAGGGCGTTTATAATTATTTGATCTCTTATACTTTATATAATGGCAAAGTGTTTAGCAAAACCGGCCACATTGCTATCATTCGATAGAACCTTAATCCCATTTTTAATTTTATTTAGTATTTGTAGCTTTACTAACGACTAAAACATGTGTACATTTATCAGAGCAAAATTATTTTATGGAAGAATTAAAATATCCGGTTGGTCATTATCAAAAACCCAAAACATTTACAAAAGAGGTTTTAACTGAAGCACTTTCTGTTATCGAACAATTTCCAAAAAAAATAAAAAAAGAAGTTGAAAGTTTATCCGACGAACAATTGGATACACCTTATCGCCCTGATGGATGGACGATCAGACAAGTAGTGCATCATTGCGCCGATAGCCACATGAATGCTTTTATCCGTATTAAGTTGGCTTTAACAGAAAATACACCAACTATAAAACCCTACGCGGAAGCTTTGTGGGCAGAACTTTCTGATACCAAAAAATTACCAATTCAATCTTCTCTTTCTATTATTGAAGGTGTTCACTTTCGTTGGACGACCCTTTTAAAAAACATGAATGCCAGTGATTTTGACCGCGGCTTTATTCATCCCGAAAAAGGCAAAGAGCTATCCTTACACGAAAGCACCGGTATGTATGCCTGGCACTGCAACCATCATTTGGCGCACATTACAGCGTTAAAAAAACGAAAAGGCTGGCAATAATTCCCGTATAAATTTCAAAGATTCTCGTAAATTTGCAAACCAATGGATGAGTTTAGAGAATCTTTATTAGTAATAATTTCAGTGCCAATTTATGCACTCGTAATTGGGTTTGAATTCTTTTATTCTTATTTTAAAAATAAAGGATTATACACCACCAAAGGTTTACTTTCAAATATTTATCTCACTTCTTTAAATATGGGATTAGATATTTTAATACGAGGTATTTGTTTACTGACCTTAAATTATTTTTTCCAGTTTGCAATTTACGATTGGGGCGCGCACACTGTTTTATATTGGGCTGTTTTAGTTATTGCAGAAGATTTTATGTATTACTGGTTGCACCGTGTTGATCATTACTGCCGCTTCTTTTGGGCAGTGCACGTAACACATCACAGCAGTGAGGAATTTAATTTCACTGTTGGTTTCCGCTCTTCAGTATTTCAACCTCTTTATCGTTTTATATATTTTATTCCTTTAGCTTTATTTGGATTCAGGGGAATTGACATTATGTTCGTTTACAGCGCTACACAAATTTTTGGGATCTTAGCGCACACACAAACTATTAATAAATTGGGATTTTTAGAACACATTATTATCACGCCCTCGCATCATCGCGTGCATCATGGCAGCAATGTGCGTTATCTTGATAAGAACATGGGAATGCTTTTAGTGTTTTGGGATAAACTATTTGGCACCTTCCAGGCAGAAGAAGAAAGTGATCCCGTAAAATATGGTTTAACAGAAAATATTGGCACTCATCATCCCATTAAGATGGTTTTTCATGAATGGAAAAACATCTTTGCCGACTTAAAAAAGAAATCTTCTTTTAAAGCCAAATTCATGTATGTTTTTGGCCCTCCGGGTTGGAGCCATGATGGATCTAAGAAAACCGCCAGGCAACTTCGCGCTGAGCTTAAAAATAAAACTTCTAACTAATGGCAACACCTTCAGCCATTGAACGTTTACAAGGCTTAAAAAAATTATTAACGATAGAACGCGACGAAGATTACCGTTTATATAAAGAACAATTTTTACGTGTTAATCTTGAGCAGAGAAAAAAGAACGGGGTTACCTGGTATCCAATAAAAATTAATAATGAAGAGTTAGGTTCGGGCGATCTTTTACATTTGGAAATTGAACGTACTACTCAGATTGATAAACCCCATCAATTCAGTTCCGGAAAAAATGTAAGTTTATTCAGTAATCAAAATGATGAAACAAATGAAATAACGGGAACTATAAAATCCGTTTCTAAAAATTCATTAAAGCTTATTATTCATTCGGATGAGTTGCCCGACTGGGCGTATGACGGCAAGCTGGGCATTAATATTCAATTTGATGATAACAGTTATAATCAAATGCAGGATGCGTTGGATATTGTTATTGGTGCAAGAAATAATCGCATTGAAGAATTGCGTGAAATGATTGAAGGCACACTGCCACTTTCATTTGAAAAAATAAATGATGCTATTTTAATTCCGCAATTAAATCTGTCGCAAAATAAAGCAGTGCGACATGTTTTAAGTGTGAATGACATTGGTGTTATTCATGGTCCGCCCGGCACAGGCAAAACAACAAGTTTAGTGCAAGCCATTCGTTTAACCTTACAAACCGAAAAACAAATATTAGTTTGCGCACCAACCAACTCAGCTGTTGATCTTATTACAGAAAAATTATTGGAACTTGGAATTGATGTACTGCGAATGGGCCATCCGGCAAGGATCTCAGACGAATTGCAGAAAAGCAGTATTGACGGGAAAATTTCTTCCTCGCCCTACTATAAGGACATAAAAAATCTACGTCGTAACGCAGAAGAATATTTTCGCATGGCCGGAAAATACAAACGTGTTTTTGGAAAAGAAGATGCGCAACAACGCACTGCTTTTTATACTGAAGCAAAAAATTGCATTAAAGAAGCAAGACTATTAGAAGATTTTATTGTTGATGAATTATTTAAAACCACACAGGTTATTTGTTGCACTCCTGTAACCAGCACACATCGTGGTTTAGCAAAAAAGCGTTTTGATACTTTATTTTTTGATGAGGCATCGCAGGCTTTAGAGCCAATGGTGTGGATCCCTTTATTAAAATGCAAGCGTTTAATTTTAAGTGGCGATCATTTTCAATTACCCCCGGTTGTAAAAAGTTTAGAAGCAAAAAAAGGTGGCTTAGATGAAACACTATTAGACCGTTGTATAAAATACAAAGAAGCAGTTTCTTTACTAACGCGTCAGTATCGTATGAACAGTGCGATAATGGGTTTTAGTAATAATTATTTTTATGGCAATGAGTTAATTGCCGATGAATCTGTTTCTGCACAAGTATTACTGAACGACGAAAATTCGATGTTGAGTAAGTCGATCGAATTTATTGATACTGCAGGTTGTGGTTTTGATGAAATTCAAAATCCGGAAACTTTAAGTCATTTTAATCCAAAAGAAGGCGATATTTTATTTAAACATTTACAACAGCTTTTAATTGAATACGCAAGGCACGAAAACTTGCCTGCCATAAGCATTGGTATTATTTCTCCTTACAAAGAGCAGCGCGAATGGTTAAAAGATAATGTTACTGAATTTGAATTTGACAAAACAAAATTAAGCTCAATGAGCATTAAAACCATTGATGGTTTTCAGGGCGAAGAACGCGATGTTATTTATATTTCCTTAGTACGAAGTAATGAGAAACAAGAAATAGGTTTTTTAAATGATCTTCGAAGAATGAATGTGGCCATTACACGTGCGAAGAAAAAGTTAGTTGTAATTGGTGATAGCTCCACTATTGGCGCCAGCAAATTTTACAATTCTTTTTTAGAATATTGCGAGGTGCATGGGGCCTATAGGACTGCGTGGGAGTGGGCTTAACTCGAATACAAGAAAGCCACGAATTTCACAAATTTCACAGATCATTTTTATTGTACAACAACACAACAAAATTTGTGTAATTTATTTTTCAGCGATTTTCGCTGAAAGAATTATTTCACCAATCAAAACTTAAAAAAATGAGTCCGCTGCAAGCAATGAACAGTGGGATTTCAACACTATATTGTCTGAAACTATTGATATCATTGGTTTTTATTATGTGAGTTGCTTTGTATCTTTGACTATGATTAAGAAAAGCAATCTCC
>JACDED010000234.1 GCA_013816615.1 Bacteroidota bacterium | reverse complement strand
GATCTTTACTGTTGCAAATGGAACAGGCTCAAGTTCCAGGTTTTTAATAATGCCGCGAATTTCGCCATATCCCTGTGCATTGCTGTTTAACCCAAATACTACAAATAGTAAGGAAAGCAGGGCTGTTTTAAAGTTTAAAGTTTTCATAATTTCTGTTTTTAAGTTAATGATGAAATGATCTGTGATCTACTTCATCGGTTTATATTGATTTGAATCGGTTTCTGATAATAAGACGGAAATGACGATATATTCCATAAATAATTTATTTTTATGGAATATTAAACTAATAGCGTCATAATAAAGAGAAACGGATTTTATGTGGTTATTTAAAAAAAGAGACTTTGCCACTGATGAGGAACTTGCCCTGAATTATTATAATACAGGCGATAAAGAATTAGTGGGCCAGCTTTTTGAAAAACATGTAAAAACAGTTTTTGGGGTGTGCTTGTTTTATTTTAAAGATAAGGATGTGGCAAAAGATGCCGTTATGCAGATCTTTGAAAAATTAATTACCGAGCTTAAAAGATCAGAAGTAAAGAACTTTAAAGGTTGGTTAAGCTTTGTAGTAAGAAATTATTGCATAAGCGAAATAAGAAAGAACAAAAATAAATACAGGTTGCCTGAAAAATATTTAGAGTTTGAGGTAACCGAAGCAATTTTAGATGAAGAAGAAAAAATTGCTTTAGTAAATGATGATCTGATGATGGACCACTTGCAAACATGTTTGCCTGAACTAAAAGAGAATCAAAGAATATGTGTTGACCTGTTTTATTTAAAGGCGCAGAGCTATCAGCAAATTTGTGATAAAACAAAGTACTCGTTGAACGAAGTAAAAAGTTATATCCAGAATGGAAAAAGAAATTTGAAATTATTAATTGAAGAAAAAATTAAAAACAAAAGAAATGCCGGATAATAAAAATAATATGGATGATCTGGATTACCTTGCAAGTCTTGGCTTTGAACAAGTACCTGTAAGTAATGACGACCTAAATGAACTTACAAAAAAAGTAAAGAGCCGTACTTTTTCGTATAACAACAGCATTTACTTTGGTTTTATCAGCTTAATTATTGGAATATTTATTGGCGTATCGGTGTTTTTTATGATCGATAATACGCCGGTACTTTATTCATCTAACTTTTCAAATAAAATATTGAACGATACTTTACCAGTAGCAAAAAATATTCCTGAAAAAGTGATCGTAATTGATACGGTGAATGTTATTAAAGAAAGTTTTATTAAATCAAAACCTGAAATTGATCACGTAACGGATAATAATGGTAATACATATTATTCAGCAAATGATTCCGTAGTAATGATACCTTCAAAATCTATTGATGCATCGGTAATACTTGATAAAAGAATGAGTGAATCAAAGATCAAATATATAATTAATGCACCTGTTGTTTATATTCACGATCTTAAAGTAACTAATTATAGTTTGTTGTATTTTAAAAAGAACCAATATGTAAAACTCCCTCTTAAAGGCGCTTTATCTGTGGCTTATGCTAATAAAGAAGATCTTGCCAAGAACAACAGGATAAGAGTAAAACAAGGTGCTGATTATTATTTGCACGAGGAATTTGCAGATGCTTTATTGTCTTTTAAAAAGAGTGATTATGCTCAAAGCATTTATGCTTTAACTGTTATTTCATCTTATAATGATAATGACATTAACTGCAATTTTTATTTAGGAATGAGCTATTACTATAAAAAGAATTATACAAAGGCTAATGAGCTTTTAGAAAAATGTATTGCTGATCAGAATAACGTTTTTTTACAGGAAGCAATGTTCTATAATGTGGTTTCATTATATGAAAACGGACAAAAAGAAAAAGCGATAGAAAAGTTTAAAGTAATTGTTGATGAGGGAGAATTTTATTCCGAAAAAGCAAAAACGTTTTTATTAAAATAATGCATTTGTCATCCCGACGAAGGAGGGATCTGCGTAAATAGATTCCTCATGCTTCGGAATGACAGACCAAATCCTGATCAACTTTTCTTTGTAAGTATCAAAAAATCCTTTAAATAAAAAGGTTCAAAGTAAGCTACGTCTTCAAACTGCTTAGCGGTATATTTTTGGTAGGCAAGGTCACACATTGCTTTGGCACTTGGTAAAATATGATCTATAAATTCTGCGTTTTTAAGCGAGCTCAAAACTGTTTTGCATTTTTCCATACCGTCGCCAAAAAAATAAATTTTAGCATAAGTAGAAAATTGTGAAATAGAATTCGCGTCAACGATCAACGCTTCCGTAGTTTTTAATTGTTTTAGATCATGAGCATAAACAGCAGTATATACTTCCATTCTTCTTGCATCTAACATTGGGCAATAAACCGCAGCGCTTTCTTTAGCAACAATACTATTTGTCATTATTTCCAAAGTATCAAGCGCTATTAAAGGAATATTTAAACTGTAAGCCAAACCTTTTGCCGCACTAACACCAATACGCAGGCCTGTATAAGAACCAGGGCCTTTACTAATGGCAATTGCATTTATATCTTTTAAAGTTACAGAAGCTTCTTTTATTATTTCTTCAATAAATACATGTAAATTTTCAGCGTGGGTATAACCGTTATTTATTTCTTTAAATGAAACAAGCTCTCCGTTTTTGCTGAGCGACACTGAGCAAACAGTTGTGGATGTTTCTATATTTAAAATAAATGCCAATTATTTATCTGCTTTATAAAGTTCTTCTTTTTTTACGATCTTTATTTTAGAACCTTCTTTTAAGCTTTTGGAGATAGCACTGTATGGCCCGCAGATCACTTCCTGCTTTTCTTTAAGACCTGAGCTTATCTCAATATGATCATTGTCCTGAATACCTGTTTTTACTTCTATTTGTTTAGCGG
>JACDED010000151.1 GCA_013816615.1 Bacteroidota bacterium | reverse complement strand
GATCAATACAATGCTCATCATCCAGATGACACAAATGTTGAACCAATACGTTGAGAAATAAGTTCCCATAAAGTTTTTTCTTGGTGCAAAGAAATGCGCGCGCCCAAATTTAGAATCTACAGGATCCTGGTAAACAGGATCTATCTGTTGAATTAATTTACCATCTTTTTCAATACAACGGTTTAACTCACCCGAATTTTTAACCAGGTTATTTAAATTTTCGTTATCAAAATTAGCAGCAAGAGCTAAAAATTGTTCTTTCTCTGCCGGATTTTTTTGCATGGACAATTTAACTTCATCTAATTTTTTATACGCTGTATTTTGTACGTTGATATAATAATTTTTGATGTTGGTTAAGTACGCTTTAATAGCAGCAGCAACAGCAGGGTTATAACTCTTCTCGTTAATTTGATTTAAAACATCGCAGGCCACTTTTTTATTTACCTTCGATTCTTTACTGATCTCATTATACAATAATTCAATATCAGCTTTAACGTCGCTCATTTTTTTGCCTTCTTTGGTCTCGTTCTCGATCTTAACCAATTTGCTTTCCAGCTTCGGCATCCAATAATCTTTTTTGTATTGGGCAACGCTTATACTCTTATCAAATTTATAAAAGTTTCGCTCATAAGCATTCTCTTTAAATTGATTTACAGCAAGCGCTTCAAAGGCCCAACGACTGGCCATCACCTCACCACTTAAAGGCACACTTCCTTGTTTTGCAAGCGTAGGATTTAATTTATCGAACTTAACAACAACACCTGCTAATAATAATTGCGGGATAATTAAAAATGGAATTAAAATGTAAATAGTTACGGCGCTGTTAAAGGCCGATGAAATATTTAAGCCTAAAACATTTGCAAAACAGGAAGCTGTAAATAACACCATCCAATAATCGGTAAACATGCCTTGAATGCCTAATACGCTGTTACCAACAATTACAAAGGTTAATGTTTGAATAGCAGATAAAGCAAACATGATAATGATCTTGCTCCACAAATAACTGCCTTTACTTAAATTTAAAAATGATTCACGTTTACGGATCTTCCTGTCACGAATAATTTCTTCAGCACTCACCGTTAAACCAATAAATAAAGCAACTACAACCGACATGAACATGTATGCAGGAATATTTTCGTTCTCACCAAAAACATAACCTTTGCTAGTATCCACATCTGTATTAAAGAAACGAACCAGGTACGCTAAAATAAAAGCGAGTAGGGGAGCTTCTAAAAAGTTGATCATTAAATATTGCGTGTTCGTTAATTTACTTTTAACGTCACGCGTCATAAACACTTTAAATTGTTTAAAGATGTTTGGGATCTTAAAAATACTTTCAGGGATCTCGGTATGTTTTTTCTCAGAATGAATGTTGCTTTCAATACGCTCGCGGTATTGCACATTCCATTCAAGCGGACTAACTTTTCTATTATACGTTAAATTACCATACTCATCCAATACTTTGCTTTCAATAATGTTGAAGATCTGTTCAGGATTTACGTTACCGCAATTCCAACACTCCGATTCTTCGGCATTAACGTGGTTAACCAAACGTTTAAAATAACTTACAGCATCAACCGGGTTACCATAATAAATTGGATAACCACCCACATCCAGGATCATTAGGTTATCAAACATTTTATAGATCTCAGAAGAAGGCTGATGGATTACAACAAAAATTAATTTTCCTTTTAAAGCTAATTCTTTTAAAAGGTCCATAATATTTTCAGAGTCACGTGATGATAGACCTGAAGTAGGCTCATCCACAAATAACACACTTGGTTCACGAATTAATTCCAAAGAGATGTTTAAACGCTTACGCTGTCCACCTGATATTGTTTTTTCTAAAGGAGAACCAACTTTTAAATGACGTGTTTCGCTTAAACCTAAATCTGCTAATAAACTATTGCAACGTCTTGCGATCTCTTCGTCATCTAAATTTCCGAAACATAATTTAGCGTTGTAAAAAAGATTTTCATAAACAGTTAATTCCTCTATCAATAAATCATCCTGGCTAACGTGGCCAATAACACCAGCAATAGCTTCTCTTTCTGTATGAATATTTTTGCCGTTAATTTTTACAGAACCACCGCTTGGTGTTTCCATACTGTTTAACACGTTCAATAAAGTAGATTTACCCGCGCCCGAGCCGCCCATTATACCAATAAGCTTTCCGGACTCTTCATTAATGTTTACGTCACGTAAACCTAATTTTCCACCTTTAAATTTGTATTCAAGATTTTTTACTTCGAATGTAATACGTGCCTGTGATTCATCGCTTAAAAAACGGCCAATAACATCACTATAATAAATTGGTTTTATTTTGCTTGAACGTATAGATGAGCCCGGTGTAAAAATGTGTACACGCTCTTTAGAGATGCCTTGTCCGTTTAACTGAAGTTCGTAGTTACCATAAATTCTAAGCGCATACATGGATACGCTTTCGATCTGGATAACGCGAACATCTTGTGGTAATGTTTCGCAATAAATATGTTTGCTTTGATTTTGTGCTCCTTCCTGATTATTATTAATAACCAAAATGTTTGGATTGTTTGGTACAACTTCTAAGCCGTCAACAATGAAAGAGGTTAATACATTAAATTCTTCCATTGGAATATTAAAAGTATCCGCCACCGTAAGTACGAATTCATTTTCTTGTTCAGAGATCTCGTTACTTGAGTGAATAAATTCAAGCAAACGTATTAACACGATCACTTTTTGTGGTTGCTCCAGTTCCTGATTTATCTGAGTACAGATCTTTAAGATCTTAACTGAGTTAAGAGAAGTTCTTTTTGCGGCGCCTTCTTTTTTCTTGCTGCTGTTCTGATGCGACTCTAAATACTCGTCAAATATCTTTAGATAGGTTTCAACCTGTTCTAAATTTAATTGTCCTTTTAAGAAGGATTGTACAATTTGCCTGCCCGTGTTGTTAATGCCGTCAACCTTTGCAATAATTGCAAACATTTGCATCAGGGCTCGTAATATTCGTTCGCTCATTTGTTATTATTTTTTGGCGCAAATACTTTCGTAAAAATATTTTGCCATTTGTTTTACTTGATTACAATCCTGTTTAGAAAATGCTGTTGCGGCTTTACCAAAAACAATGCCTGTAATGCCATCGTCTTTTAATGTACCAATATAATTTTTATATATTTCAATTACATAATAACCACTGTTCTTACTTAATCCGTAATTGGTAGTTTCTTTAGCGAAAAAACTTTTTGATCCCGATTTAATTTCCATCAGATCTGTTTTACCGAAATATAAGTTTTCGGAAGTACAGATGCGCATATAAAATTTATTGGCTGGTGCTTTTATGAGTTGAATAGTTGATCCGTTCTTTAAAGATGTGATCACATAATCGGCCTGGATAACTTTATTTTCTTTTGGAATTCGAATGGTGTCGTTTATAAAAGAATATTCCTCGGCTTTTTGGGAATGCCCAATAAACACGAAAAATAAAAAAGTGATAAATAATAAATTATTCTTCATACAAAAAGCGAATTCTAAGATACAAAAAAAGGATAAAGTTTGCGCTTTATCCTTTTAAATTTTTTTGAAAAATTTCAGAAAGCGGTCAATTATTTTTGTTTAAAACCAATTAACATTACCGCACATCCTGAACCCGGATTTTTATTGGCATCTAATTGTGCTTCAATAATGGTTTCCAGCGTTGATTTTACTTTAAAATCCCAATATGGTGCATTTTTTTTATCACGGTTAGTGAAAAGTAAGTGGCGATCCTGATCGTAAATGTTAAAGATCAGGTTTCCATCTGATGTACCGCTGCAAGCTGCAATTCTATATGTTGTTTCACCAAAAAAAGTAGTTTGAAATTCAGCAGTTTCTTCAGAGTTAAGTAATAAGGCACGGTATTGTTGCCCATCTGAAATAAATGTAGAGATAATGTGTTTAGCGCAAATATTTGCAATTGTATCACACTGCGCGTTTACTTTATTAAAACAGGCAGCAATTGAAACAAATGATAAGGCTATAATAAATTTCTTCATTTTAGTTGTGTAGGTTTAATTATGATTGGGTACTGATAATTTTATTTCTGATCTCTTTAATTTTATCTGTAATAAGTGCAATTTGCTCATCGCTTACAATTACTTCAGTAGTGCTGTTGATATAAGTTAATCTCTTAGTTGTATCAGTTACCGGCTCAACAAAATTGTATTTGAATTGAATGCCATCGTAAATTTTTGAAAGCTCAGATAATTGTGCCGTTAAAGCAACTACTTCCGGCTCTGTGCTGCTTCCTAATATTTTTAATAAGCTGCTTAAAGCTTGTTTTTGTTCTGCAATTCTAAATCTCACCCCTTCAGTTGGTTTTGATTTATAAGCAGTAACCGAAAAATGCATACTTTCTATCCAACCACCGGTAAGGATAAGGCTACTTACATTACTTCTTTGATTGTTTTTAAGATAAGCATCACTTCCACGGTAAGCAATACCTACCAACACCATCATACTATCTTTGTTGGTAACATTATTTTTAATACGCTCCATTGTAGAAGCATCAAATGCGGCAGAAATACCAAGTTTGTCGGCTAATTGTTTTACCGAAGCAAGGTAACCTAATGCATCCTGAGTTTGATTATATAAAGATACATATCCAAGATCTGCACCGTAAATTCCTAAGTTAAGTGATTTTGAATAATCTGTTGTAAAAGTGTTTACTTTATTAGAAGCGTGTAAAATTGATTTATCGTAAGTGATTCCGCTTTTTTGGATCAATAAAGCTGTTTGAATTGGTGATGGCACGCTGAAAAGTTCGCCTCCAACATTTACAACTGTATTTAATACAGTATCCTTAGTTTCAACCAATTCATCCTTCCCATCTTCTTTTTTCGGATCTCCGCAAGATGTTAAAAAAACTACTGCAATAACTGCTGCTAAAACATTTTTATTTAGCATTTTTTTATAAATTTTCATCGATAAATTGATGTTTTTTTAAGATTAATTTGGCGCAAGTAAAGCAAAAAAACTGAATTGGGCAAATAAAAATTCCCCACAATTCAGTTTTTTAATTGTTAAAAACATTTTTAGTTATTATCACCACCAAAATAGGTAGCTTCTATGATATCTGCGTTATAAGCAACATCATAAATCACTTCGTTCATGATTGTTTCGTTTGTTAATTCAATGGGCTGAACCGCTTGTACGATAACAGTTTCGCAAGGTGTGCCATCTTTACGTTTGTCAGTAGTGATCGTTACCTGGGCAAAAGTACCGAAACCACCTTCTTTTAGCATTTTATAATGGTTAAGATTTGGGTTATACTCACCGCATCTTGTATTCATATAATAAACATCTTTTCCATAATGGCGGCCTTTGATCTCCCAAACCCATACATTTTGATAACGCCATGTGTCATCCTTCATTTTAATAGCCACATCTATTTTCCAGATTCCCGGGCTAACTTCATCTAATTTATACTTCCACTTAGTAGAAATATTTGTCATAATTGTTTTTAAGTCGCTCATTGTTTAGTTTTTAAAGTTTATCAAATATATATTTTTTTTAATTCGCAACTAAATTTTTTTTAGACTTGTTTTTTAGCCTAACTTTGACTTCTTGTTTTTTAACTTTCTATGAAACGTTCTGATGTTATTCTCCTTCTTATTCTTGCATTTGTTCAGTTTACAGGAATAGTAGATTTTATGGTGCTAATGCCGCTTAAGCCTAAGCTTACAGAGCTTTGGGGCATTAATCCACAGCAATTTGGTATAGCTGTTTTTGCTTACGGTTTTGGAGCTTTTCTTTCTTCTTTAATATGTGTAAATAAGGTCGATCGTTATGATCGTAAAAAGGTACTTGTAGTTATATATGCGGGCTTTACATTAGGCACTTTCTTTTGCGGTTTTGCAAGCAGTTATTATATGCTGGTAGCCGCTCGTTTTATTACCGGTTTATTTGGCGGTGTGTCAGGATCGATTATTCAATCTATTGTTGGCGATGCCATTCCTGCTCAAAAACGTGGCCAGGCAATGGGTATTTTAATGATGGGTTTTGCCCTGGCAAGCATTGTTGGCGTACCTGGCGGCTTATACCTTGCTGCACATAACCATTGGTATACCCCTTTTTTAGTTTTAGGAATTTTATGTGTGATCGTTTTTGTAGGGATTTTATTTGTTGTACCATCTTTTACTGCTCATTTAGCTACTTATAAAAAACAAACTTTTACGGGTGTGATGCGCAGTGTTTTAGAAGATAAGAACCGTAGGTGGGCTTTATTACTAACGCTTTTAATTATGCCGGCTCACTTTTTTATCATTCCTTTTTTAACGGATTATTTCACCTCTAATCTTGGATTTGATTATTCAAGCACAGTGCCTTTGGTATATATTGTAGGGGGTGCCATTACCGCATTTACATCGCCAATGATAGGTAAGCTGAGTGATAAAATAGGTCGTTTTAAAGTGCTGCTGGGCCTGTCTGTTTTAGCAGTTATACCTTTAATTGGTATTCCAAATTTGCAAACAGATAATAAGTTTGTGCTATTATGCTTTACGGCTTCTTTCTTTGTATTCAGCGGCTCACGTATGATCATTGCTATGGCGCACACAACATCTACCGCGCAACCACACATTCGCGGTGCTTTTTTGATCATCAATTCATCGGTACAACAATTTGGCACTTCAATAGCTTCGTTAATAGGTGGCTTTATTGTAATGCAATCTGCCGACCATAAATTACATAATTATCCTATTTTGGGTTATGTGGCAGTAGTTTTTTCAATACTTGTGTTATTGGTATTTAATAAAGTAAAACCTTTAAAGGTTTAGGTAATACCAGGTATAATTTTTTTTCTTAAAATAATTTTATAGCTTAGGCACTCTTTAAAAATGAAGATCGAAACAAACGATACTATTGTTGCATTGGCAACTGCGCACGGAAGTGCTGCTATTGCTGTTATTCGCCTTAGCGGACCAAGCGCTTTTAAAGTAGTAGAGAAAAATTTGCAATCTAAGAATTTACAAAAAAAACAAATTCATAATAAAGCATCGCATACTATTCACTTTGGATTAATTGTGCAGGATGATGTAATTATTGACGAAGTATTAGTAAGCGTTTTTAAAGGCCCTAATTCCTTTACCGGACAAGATAGTGTTGAAGTTTCCTGCCATGGTTCACCTTTTATTCAACAACAGATCATTCAATTATTTTTAGCTGCGGGTGCGCGCCACGCTCAACCGGGTGAATTTACACTGCGCGCTTTTTTAAATGGTAAGTTCGATCTTAGCCAGGCCGAAGCCGTTGCCGATCTTATTGCCAGCAACTCTGCTATTTCTCACCAGGTTGCCATGCAACAAATGCGTGGCGGTTTTAGTAATAAAATTAAATTACTACGCGAGAATCTTATCAATTTTGCTTCTTTAATTGAATTGGAATTGGATTTTAGCGAAGAGGATGTTGAATTTGCGAATAGAACCGATCTTAAGAATTTGATACATTCAATCAACAACGTAGTTCAAAAATTAATAAGCAGCTTTGAATTAGGCAATGTTATAAAAAACGGTATTCCTGTTGCTATTGTTGGTAAACCAAACGCCGGTAAATCAACTTTATTAAATGTTTTGCTGGAGGATGACCGTGCTATTGTAAGTGAAATTGCAGGCACCACACGCGATACCATTGAAGATGAAATAACCATTGACGGTGTTCTGTTCCGTTTTATTGATACTGCCGGAATAAGAACAACAAGCGATGTAGTGGAACAGATAGGTGTAAATAAAGCCTATGAGGCCATGCAAAAATCTGCCATTATTATTTATTTATTCGACTCACACGAAATTAGCAGCGGCGATCTTAAGAACGAGATCGAAATGCTGAAAGAACATATTGGCACATCGCAATTAGTAATTGTTGCCAATAAAATAGATACAGAAAGTATTGATGATCTTAAAAAAGAATTTTCAAATTTTCCTGACATCATTTTTATCTCGGCAAAAACACATGATCATATTAAAGACCTTAAATTAAAATTGCTGGAGTTGTTTGATGCAAGAACAGTTACAGCAACCGATACCATTGTTACCAATGCGCGCCATGCTAATTCTTTAAAAAATGTAAGCAATGCATTGCAAAAAGTTTTAGATGGTTTGGATAAAAATATTGTTGCTGATCTTTTAGCATTGGATATTCGTTATGCTTTGGATGAAATAGGATCGCTTACGGGTGAGGTAACAAACGAAGATCTTCTTACCAATATTTTCAGTAAATTTTGTATCGGAAAGTAACCTACTTTCTTTTATCTTCCAACCCCTTGTTTTTGTTGATATTTAGCTGATTTATCTTTCTTTTATTTGTTGCCCAATTACTCTTTTTTGCATATTTTTGTTGTCATAATGTTGCCTTAGTTGTTGCCCTGTATGTTTTGGGCAACAAAAATTAAGAAACTGGCGAGATTTTGTCACACTCTGACACCTCTCGTCATCATAAGGCATCTAATGACAACGATGAGCAGTAACATTAAAATAGTTCGTAAATGTGAGTTTTGTGGTAATGAATTTACCGCTAAAACTTTACAAACTCGTTATTGTTCTCACGTTTGTAATAGCCGTGATTATAAGAAAAACAAGCGTGAAGAAAAAATCGAAACAGCAGTAAAAAAAAGTAATGAACCCATTGCTTATGATGCATCTGTAAATATCAAAGAATTTTTAAGTATTGATGAAACAGCGATGTTGGTCGGTGCAAGTCGCAGAACAATCCAACGCCTTATTTCTGATGGTAAATTAAAAGCATCTAAGCTCGGAAGTCGAAGCATTATTAAACGGAAAGAAATTGATAACCTATTAAAATAATCCTTATGAATGTTACATTAAGACAACGCAAAAAAAGCAACAAGATTAGTTTATATCTTGATTACTACAGTAATGGCAAACGTCAATATGAATATTTGAATTTGTATTTAACTCCCGAGCCTGAAAAAGGAAAACTAACAAAAAAGGAAAAAGACGATAACGCTAAAATGTTGGAATTAGCTGAATCTATAAGGAGTAAACGCCATTTAGAAATTAAGAATGGTATTTTCGGTTTTCAGGATAGTGTGCAAATACCGGTTAAATTGACCACCTTAAACCGATTCAAATTGACCAGTGAATTTGCTGGCGAAGATTTTAAGTTCATGAACTGTTTTGGTCTTTAAACAAATGTAATTAATTTTTAGTTTAAGTTGTTATAGATTCTTCTTTAGTTGTTTGTTTTTTTCTCATTGATTCACCTTTTAA